>JACRDU010000011.1 GCA_016218495.1 Elusimicrobiota bacterium | reverse complement strand
TTCCCCTGCGGGGGTGCTCGCCCTGCGCGTCCTCCTCGCCGTCCCCGGATGGGCCGGGGACGACAGCCTCAACCGGCTCCAGACGCGGCATGCGGAGCTGGGGGAAACCGCCCGAATCCGCCTCGGAGAGTTGCGCAGCATGCGCGAGGCCTTTCCTTCGGCCTCCGACCCGGACCTCGCCCTCGCCCAATGGGCGGCGAAATTGGACGAGGCGGATTCCTTCTCCAAGCTTGAAAACGAAATCCGCGGCGAGCACAGGCAGATGATCAAGACCCTGACGAGCGCGGCCATCTCCCGCGCCATCTCCGGCGTGGCGCACAAGACCTACAAGCCCGACATGGGCTCCGCCAGGATCTTCGTCGACGAGGGCGCCGCCGAGGAGATGAAGGTGCGCTCCTATGACCTCGGCGCGAAGATCCATCGGGAGGCGATGGCCTTCCAGGCGGCCTCCAAGGCTCGCCAGGACCAGAAGCGGTCCCGGAAATACGCCCTCTGGGGGGCGGGCGGCGGCGTGGTGTTCTTGGTCCTGGTCGTCCTCATCATCGCCCCCTGGGGCCCCCCCGGCGACCTCCCCGCGCCGCCCGCCTCCGCGCCCGCGGGCGATGCCCTGGCCCTGCTGGCGGGCAACTTCCAGGTGGGCCCCCTCATCGGGCGCGGCGCCATGGGGGAGGTGTTCTCCGCCGTCGACAAGACCCTCAACCGCCGCGTCGCCCTCAAGCGCATGCGCCCCGAGCTCCTCGCCGAGCCCAAGGACAGGGAGCGCTTCCTCGCCGAGGCCCGCCTGGTCGCCGGGCTCAAGCACCCCAACATCGTCTCCATCCACTCCGTGGCGCAGGAGGCCGGCGAGACCTACCTGGTCTTCGAGTTCGTCGAGGGGCATACCCTCGAGGAGACCCTGCGCGCCAGGGGCCGCCTCCCCTGGCCCGAGGCCCTGGCCTTCCTGCGCGGCATCTGCTCTGCCCTCGAGTTCGCCCACTCCAAGGGCGTCGTCCACCGCGACCTCAAGCCCTCCAACGTCATGGTCACCCCCGACGCCTCGGTCAAGGTGATGGACTTCGGCATCGCCCACCAGGCCCGCGTCTCGGCCTCGCGCATGACGCGCGGGGCCTCCATGGGCACCCCCCCCTACATGTCGCCCGAGCAGGAGCTCGGCGGCGTCTCGGCGGGCGTCGACGTCTACGCGGCCGCGGTCTGCTTCTACGAGATGCTCACCGGGCGCCTCCCCTTCAGCGGCCCGAACTTCCTCGCCCAGAAGCGCGAGGAGGTCTACGCCCCGGCCTCGACCCTGGCCCCGGGCCTGCCCCCGGGGGCCGACGCCTTCTTCAAGGCCGCCCTCGCCCCCCAGCCCTCCTCGCGCCCCAAGAACGCAGGGACCTTGTATGCGGCCGCCGCGGAGCTGAAGGCATGACGCTCATCTTACTGGCTGCGCTGTTGGCGTTCCCCGCCCGAGCCGAGCCGCCCGAGCCGGGCCCCTCCCTGACGCCGGCCGAGACCGCCATCGAGGCGGGCATCAAGCGCCACCTCGAACTCACGCACGCCTTCGAGGCCGGAGCCACCGTCTATGCGCAGGCCGAAGACCTTCCAGCCGTTTCCGAGGAGCGGCGCAAGGGCTGGCAGGAGCTGCTCGACGCCTTCTGGACGGCGAAAAAGGACATCCGGCAGTACCGCCGCGAGCTCGGCCGCCGGGAGCTGGCGGCGGCCGCACATGCCTTCAACACCCGCAACGTCGATGAGGCCAAGCGCAGGGAGCTCTCGGGCCATCTGCAGACGGCCTCGCGCCTTGAGCTCGCCCACAAAGCGTCCTTCAGGCGCATGCAGGCGGCGCAGGCGGCGGACTCCGAAGCCCTGCGCGCCGAATGGGAGAGGCGCAGGGAGTCCAAGCGGCTCCGGCGCCGGGCCTGGAGCGTCTTCGCGGCCTGCGCCGCGGCCGTAATCCTGTTCATGCTGGCGGGCAAACGCCGGAGGCCCCCTCCCTCCCCCCCCAAGCGCCCCGTCCTGCTCCTCCCAAAGGGCCCCGGACGGCTCGAATGAACGCGGCGCCCATTCTCCTCGCCCTGCTCGCCCTGCCCTGCCGGGCGCAGAGCGACCGCTACGAACCGCCGGCGAACAAGTCGCGCGCGGAGCTGATGCAGGAGGACATCCGCGCCTTCGAGGCGGACGACAAGGAAGCCCGCGCCCTGCTCGCCTCCATCCTTGAACGGGGGGAACAGGTCTCCGCGGCCGCCGACCTCGACGCCCTGGCCGGGCAGGAATACCAGGCGTACTCCCGCATGGCGAAGCTCGTCGACGACATCTACCGCCGCCGCAACCGCTTCCGGGTGCAGGCGAACGCCCTGCAGGTGGGGGTCCTGGCCGCCCAGGTCAACGCGGGCCGGGCGGACCGGGCCAAGTACGAGACGGCGGCGGCCACCCGCGAGGCGACCGACCGCATGACCGACAGCTTCAAGACCCTGCACGACGCGTACAACAGCGCCCACAGCCTATTCCGCGAGCGGCTCGGGCAGGAGAGAGCCCTCAGGCGCCAGGCCCGGAACGTCCGCTGGGCCAGGGCCGCCGCCGGAGCCGCTGTCCTGCTGCTGCCCCTGGCCCTGCTGCGCCGCGGGAGAAAGCCGAAGGCCCCGATGCCCGCGAAGCCCCCCGCCCCCCACCTCCGGCCCAAGGGGCCAGGGCGGCTGGAGTAGGCCCATGCTGACGGCCCTGCTGCTCGCCGCGCTGGCCGCCTCTCCCGCCGCGTCCGCGCCCTCGCAGGATGACCGCCTTATCGCCGGAGCCAGGGCGGACTTCGACCGCGATGTACGCCGGGCCTACGGGCTCTTGGAGGACCTGGAAGCCGCCGTGACCGACTACGCGGGCGCCGGCGCCCTCTCCCCCGCCGCCGATGCGCACGCGCGCAGGTACAAGGAGCTGGGCATCCTGCATTGGACGACCACCCGGCACATCCGGAGCATCCAAAAGGTGCTCGATATACGCCAGGTCAGGGCGGCGGCCAACGCCCTCAACACCCGCCGCGTGTCGGCTCCCGTCGTGGACCGCTTGTCCGGCCAGTTGGAGGATATCGCCGGTCTGGAGGAAACGCAGAAGCTGCTCGAGAACGCCATCAGCAGGGCGCGCGCGGCGGACCTCGAGGCGCTGCGCGCCGAGGAAGAGCGCAGGGGCGAACGGAGGCGGCAGGCCCGCCTGCGCGCCCTGGTCCTGGGCGGGTCGCTCGCCGCGGCCGCCTGCCTGCTCCTCCTCCCCCTCAGACGCCGCAAGCCGCCTCCCCCGCCCCCCGCCCCGCCCCCGCCTGACAGGCGTCATCGTCCCAAGGGCCCGGCCCGGCTAGAGTAGAGCGATTCGTGGCGCCCGAACTCCTCCTCCTGCTCTGCCTCGCGCCGCCCCGCGCCGGAGCCGCTCCGTTCGCCCCCCCGCTCGACGAGTACGAGGCGGCCGTCGACAGCGAGGCCGGGCGCGCCTGGAAGGCTCTGAAGGCCTTCGAGGCCGGCGCCGGCTCCTACGCGGACGCGGCGGACCTGGAGGAAGCCGGACGCCGGCGCGCCGCGCAGTCCGCCGCTCTGATCGGGCTGAAGGATTCCGTCGACGCGAAGGTCAGCACCTATCGCAGAAGCCTCGAGGGCCTGGAGGTCAATTTCGCCGCCGAGACGCTCAACGGCCGGCGCGACCCGGAGGCCATCGTCAAGGAATTCACAGCGCAGCGCCGGACCGTCGACCGGTTCGAGGCCCACTGGCGCGCCCTCAATGACCGCATCCTCTCGGCGGCGCAGGAAGACGCCCGTGCCCTCAGGCGGGAGATGACCCGGCGCGACGAGGAGCGCGGGCGGCGTCGCCGCCGCGCGGCGGCCGCCGGCGCGCTGCTGGCCGCCGCCGCCGTCCTCCTCATCGCCCGCCGGCGCAGGGCGCCGCCCCCTCCCGCCCCGCCTCCGCCTGACAGGCGTCATCGTCCTAAAGGTCCCGCCCGGCTAGAGTAGATGGATGAGGAAGCAGGAGCCCGACCCTCTGGGGCGCGAGCCGCGCGGACGCGGGCCCTTCAGCCTGACGGCCGACACCTGCGCCGACCGCCGGCGCGGCCGCCAACGCCGCAAGTCCCTGCTGAGGCGCCGCCTGCGCCTCACGCACCGCCGCTCCTTCCACTGAGCGATGTGCTAGTCTAAGCCCGTGCTCGCGGGGCTCCTATTGGCCGGCGTCCTCGCCGCGCCCATGGCGGCGGCCGACCCCGCGCCGCCCCCATCCCCCGACGCGCTCGACGAGCTGCGCGACGAGTGCTGGAAGGAGCTCGAGCGCCTCGACGAGCTGCTCGTCCCGCTCCGGCGCGCGACGGACGCCTTCCCCGGGAAGGACCCGGGAGGGCTCCTCGCCGAACACGGCCGCCTGTCGGCCGAATTCCGCTCCGTCTTCGAGCGCGCCGACATCCTCCGGCACGAGCACCGCCGCCGCCAGCGCGCCCTGGAGGCGGCCGCCTTCTCTTTGGTCAGCCGCCGGTCCGGGCTGAGCGCCGAGGACCCCGCGGTAGAGAGGCTGCGGCGCCACGAGCGGGACGTCAACCGCCTGCGCTCGCGCAAGGAGGACGTCGACAAGCGGTTCTACGACGACGCCGGCCTGTTCGCCGCGCGCGTGGAGCGTTACAGGGACGAGCGCCTCCGGCGGCGCTACCAGCTCGGGACGGCGGCGGGGCTGGCCGTCCTGGCCGCCCTGCTCGCGCTGCGCATCAGCGCCCGCCGGCGGGCGTGACCACGGCGTCGACGGACTGCGCGGACGGGTCGGCGGAGCGCACCAGCACCGAGACCTCGCCCAGGAGCTTGAAGCGCCGCGCCTCCTCCCCGCTCAGGGTGATGGAGACGGGCAGCTCGCGCAGCTGGATGACGGCCTCGGCGTTGCGCCCCTCCTTGAGCATCTTCACATAGCCGGTGAAGCGCCGGCCCTTGTTCTCCGGCTTGGCCAGCTCGTAGACGGCCATGAAGGCCTCGAACTCGCGGTCCATGCGCCGCGCGGCCTGCTCGCGGCCGTTGAGGTGGTCCAGGTACTCCTCGAAGCCGGAGAAGCCCAGCGCCTTGAGGTCGGCCACCACGGCCTCGTGCACGGCCTTCGGGTCGCCGCCCTCCAGATAGGCTTCGAGCAGGGCCCGGTTGTACATGTCGGAGAAGCGCCGGATGGGCGTGGAGGGGTGGTCGTAGGCCTTGGCGGCCAGAGCCAGGCCCTCGTGTCCCTCGGCGTCGTCGGCGGCGTAGAGCGCCGAGGCGCGGCTGCGCAGGGCCAGGAGCTGGGCCGTCTCCTTCACCTCGGCCGAGAGCCCGGCGTCGGCCTTGAGGCGCGCCAGATACCGCCAGAGCGTCTCGTCCGAGCGCCACGGGGCGCCCACGGCGGAGAGCTCCTTGCGCAGGCGCTCGTCGACTTTCTCGTCCTGGGCCGGGTGCACGCGGCTGATGTGCGGCGCGCCGGCGGCCACCGCCTCGAGGCGGGTGGCGATGGCTCGATTGCCGTAGACCTTGAGCTCCTCGATGAGCCGGTGCGACTCGGACTCCAGCGGGTCGTGCTCTACCACGCTGGTGCCCCAGCGCCCGTCGGCGCCCTTGCCGTGGCGCAGCTCGATGAAGGACAGCTTGAGCTTGCCGCGCTCGGAGTCCTGGCCGTCGAGCAGCCGCGAGAGCTCCCGGGCCAGCGCCACCTGGTCGACGTGCGCGATGCCGTGGTCCGGCTTCCCCTTCCACAGCTCGGCCACCTGCCCGTAGGTGTAGCGCCCCTGCACGCGCACCAGGCCCAGGAAGACCTCGGAGTCCTCGAGCAGGAACTTCCCCTCCGGGCTGAAGCGCATCTTGGTGACCATGGCCAGCGAGTCCTTGCCGGCCAGCAGGCTCGACACTGACTTCGAGACCACGGGGTGGTTCATCGGGTACTCCGGCACGCCCTCCTTATCGACCGAGTAGAAGGTGTTGCCGATGCGGGCGGCGGCGCGGAAGGCCGGCGTGCCGGGGCGGACATAGGCGCCGACGTCGGCCGTGGCCAGGTACCAGGTCCAGGACCCGTCGGCCTCGCGCCGGATGTAGTAGGCGTCGTCAAGGTCGCCGGCCCCGGCGGGGTCGATGGTGACGAAGGGCAGGGCGCGCAGGTCCTCGGAGCGGCCCTTCGACTCCTTCATGCGCTTGAAATCGGCCTCCGGGTCCTGGGAGCGCCCGATGCCCTCGGCCTGCTCGATGACCTCCCGCTCGAAGTAGCCGCGCGCGCCGTGGCGCAGCGCTATCTCGCGGGCGGCGATTTCCGGGGTGAGCTCGGTGCCCAGGTCGATGAGGGGCACGGCCTCGAAGCCCGCCTGCGCCGGCCGCACGAAGGCCTGCAGGATGCGGCCCTCGGAGGCGGCCGCCGACAGGGGCAGCGGGGCGTAGAGGACCTTGGCCTGGTCGCCCGTGAAGAGCGCCGACAGGCGCAGCTCCGAGCCGACCCGCGTGACCCGGCCGATGACCATGTCGGCCGCGTAGGCTCCGATGGGGCGCAACGCCCGGATGAACTTGCCCTGATAGACGGCCTCCACCAAGGTGTCGGTGACGATGCCCTGGGCGAGCTGGAGGGGCACCTTCACCGGGCGCGTGGTGTTCGGGCCCTCGGCCTCGGGGTCTTCGAGCAGGATGTAGGCCCGGCCGCCGCGGCGATAGAGCTTGGTGCGGGTCAGGCTCTCGCCCGGGCCGGGGATCAGCGGCGCCGCGGCGCGCGCGCGGCCCGCGTCCTCGAGCCCCGCCGGCAGGGCCTTGGCGCCCTGGGCGTAGAGGTAGGCGTCGCCGCGCGCCGCGGGAGCCGGGCCGTCCTGCGTGAAACGGGTCAGCATCTCGAGGGTGAGGCGGCCCACGGACTCGGCCGGCGCGGCCTCGGGGGCCGACTGCGGCACTTCCACCGACACCAGCTCGGCGCCGGAGGCGCCGTTGAAGAAGCCCTTCACGGCCTGCGCGAACTCCGCGCCGCCCATGTCCCCCAGCCTATAACCCAGGGCGTAGACCCCGCCCGGACGGGTCTCGAATTCGCCGCGCCCCAGACCCAGCCTCTTGGAGAGCTTCTTGGCCGTCTTCTCCAGGGCCGCGCCCCCGCCCCGCGCGCGCAGCACGACCCAGGCGTCCGGAGCCCTCAGCGCCGGCGCCGCGGCTTCGCTGAAGGCCGCCCGGGGGTCCCCCGCCCGGAGCAGGCGGGTCAGCTCCGCCATGACGGCGGGCGCGTCGGCCCCGGCCGGCAGGCGCAAAGTGACCGTATAGATGCCGCGCCCTTCGGCGCGCCGCAAAGCCACGGCGTAGTCCTCCACAGGACGACCCGCGGCCCTAAGACGCTTCACCGCCGAGCGGACGAGCTCCTTCGTGCGCACCTGGTTCTGCGTCGCTGCCATATCGAGGCTGGGCGTCTGGGAGAGCGCGGCGGCCACAACGGGGATGTCGCGCCGGCGCGGCTGGGAGAGCGGCGTCGGAGCCGCCTTCTCAGGGCGCAGCGCGTCGAGACCCACCGTCCGGCCCGCGGCCTTCGCCTCGCGGTAGGCCTTGGCGGCGAAGGCCAGCTTCGTCCAGGCCTTGTCGCTTATCAGGTCGACGAAGTTGGCCGGGGCCATGAACTGGTTCTTCACCAGCCAATGCCGGCGCGCCTTCTTGGCGCCGCGCTCGAGGCCGTCGGCCTCGAAGGCGGCATCGTACATCTTCGCCATCATCCCGTCGAAGCTCCCCCCCGACTGCAGGACCATCTGCTCGACGCCCACCCCGCTCGGTCCGCCCTGCCAGGCCTTGTAGGAGCCCAGCACGCCGGTGAAGAAGCGCTTGGCCAGCCTGATGTCGGCCAGCGCCGCGCCGCGCGGGACGCCGACGCGCTCCAAGGCCGCCAGCTGGGCGTCGAAGGCGCCGGGGTAGTCGTTGGCGTACTCGGGACGGCCCGTGAAGGTCACATCGGAGTCGACCAGGAGGCCGGAAGGGCCGTAGACATGGACGGGGAGCATGAAGACGCCCGAGACCTTGCTGCGGTCCGCCGGGTCGGAGAGCTGGACCGGGCCTTCCACCGACACCTTGAGCTCGACGCCGGGGAAGTGGGGGCGGGCCTCGGCCAGCACCGCCTCGGTGAGCGAGGCCTTGAGGGCGGGGAGGTTCTCCGAAATGGCCGCGGCCGCCTCCTCGGGCGTCCCGCCCACGCGCACCATGACGTCGTAGTCGGGCTTGTCGTCGGTGTTGGTGAAGCGCGACGAGGAGCCGCGCGAGCGCACCGACAGGGCCATGCCGCGCAAGACGCGGCCGGCGGCCACGGCCACCGCGCGCTCGAGGGAATCGCTCACCCCTTTGACGGCGTCCAGCTGGGCGGGCGACAGATCGGCGTCGGCTCCGGAGATGACGGACCCGCCGCCGAGGATGGAGAAGACCTTCTCCGCGGCGCCGCGGCCGCCGTCGGCGCCGGGGTTCTCAAGCCCCTTTCCGGCCTCGGCGACTCCCGCGGCGATGGACTGGACCTTGCGGGCGAACTCGGTCTTGGGCTCCTCGGCCTTGGCCGCCGACGCGGCGCGAATCGGCGCCGCCAGCGCCCGCGCCGCGGCGGCATGGGGCAGGGTCAGGGCCTGGGACACGACCAAGGTCGGAGCCGGGGCCAGCGAAGGGACGGCCAGCTTCGGAGCGGCCGACAGAGACGGGAGGTTCAGGCTGAGCGGCGCCGGAGACTGCCCGACGACGGTAGGGAGCGCGGGGGCGGCCGGCGCCGGCGCGACGACGCGGACTTGGGAGGCGGCTGGTTGAACAGCAAAGGCCAGCGCCAGCAGGCCCGCAACCAGCCTCCGAAGCGGCTTCATATAAGGAAGTGTAGCGGGTGGGCTCCCGCCCCCAAGGGCCGGATGGGCAGTCCGGAGGGCCCTTTAGGCCTAGAGGAACCCGTTGTATACTGCGGAAAGCCCAATGCTGGCAGTCATTCTTTCGCTGCTCTTACCCGCCTCCCCAGCCCGAGCCGACGGCTTGGACCGCCCGGTCAACCTGTGGCCCCTCTTCTATCGCCGAGCCACGCCGGAGGGCAGCGAGACCGAGGCCCTGTTCTGGCTCTACGCACGCCGCCGCGCGGGAGACACGAGCGTCACCAGCGTCCGGCCCCTGTTCCGCCACGAGCGCGCCCCGGAGCGGCTCAAGTCGCGCCTTTTCCCGCTCTACGACTACCGCCGGGAAGGCACGCAGCGCACCCTGGGCCTCATCGGCCTGAGCCCCTTCACGCTCGCCTCCTTCGACGGCGACTCGGCGCGGAGCTCGGTCTCGCGCCGTCTGCTGCTCTGGAGCTACGAGGCCCGGCCCGGCGCCTCGGCGCTGGAGCTCCCCCCGCTGTGGGCCGACAAGCGCGGGCCCGGGGACGCGCGCCGCGTCTCCGCCCTGGGGCTGCCCGACATCCTCAACCTCTTCGAGGCGCGCCGCGAGCCCGCCTCAGCCTCGAGCGAATGGCATGCCCTGACGGTCTGGTCGAAGAGCTCGCCTGAGGACAGCTACTTCCACCTCTGGCCGCTCTACGGCCGGCGCAGGCAGAAGACCCGCAGCGAGCGCTCCACGCTCTGGCCGCTGGCGGTCTGGGCGTCCGACCCGGACGCCGGGGTGTCGGAGTCGCGCGTCTGGCCGCTGTGGGAGCGGCGCACGGCGCCGCGCGACGCCGACGAGCCTCCCGCCCTCGGGCTCAACATGGCCCTGCCCCTGCCGCTCTGGTACCGCGCCACGGGCCGGGAGCGCGCCTACCGGCGTCTGCTCTACCTGCACTGGGCGGCGGACGGGCCGGGACGGCGGGTGCGCGTCACCATCCCCTGGTATTCGTTCGCGGACGCCCGCGCGGGGACCTCCCACCGCGGCTTCTTCCCGCTCTACCACGGCTCGCGCTGGGGCGGGCGCTCCTTCCACCTGGCCCCGCCGCTGTTCTTCTCCTGGGCCGACGAGGATTTCCGGCTGAGCGTGTTCTTCCCGTTCTACTACGCGCAGCGCCAGGGGAACAGGAGCTTCGACTACTTCTTCCCCCTCTACGGCCGCTCGGTGAGGGACAAGACGGTGACGCGGCGCTGGCTGATGTTCCCGCTCTACGCGCGGCGCAGCGAGCCGGCCGCCGGCGAGACCGAGCTGGACCTGCTCTGGCCGCTGTTCCACGTCGGTCGCTCCAGCGCGGCGGCCTCGACGCGCCTCCTGCCGCTCTACTGGTCGGGCCGGCGCGGGGAGGACTCCTTCGCCGCGGCGCCGCTCTACGCGCGCTTCACCCGCGGCGGCGAGACGCGCAGCGTGCTCTTCCCCCTCTACTGGCGCCTGAGCGCCCCGGGGCAGGACAGCCGCTTCCTGCCGCCCTTGGGCGGCCTGGTGCGCGACCACGGGGAGCGCGACTTCTTCGCGCTGGGGCTGACGCCGTCCTTGAGCCTTTTCCAATCCCTGCGCGAGCCGGCGGCGGGGCGCAGCGTCGACCGGGCCCTGCTCTGGTTCCGCCGGCGCGAGCCCGCCGCCGCCGCCGACGCCTTCGTGCCGCTCTTCTTCCGCTGGCACGACCCCGGACAGCGCGGGCTGGTGCTCTTCCCGCTCTACGCCTCCCACGACGACCTGGCCGACGGCTCCCGCCGCCGCTGCGCCCTGGGGCTGTGCGGAGGCTTCAGCCTCTTCGAGCTGAGCGAGGAGCCCGCCCGCGGCGCGCATTCGCTGCGCGCCCTGCTGTACTACGACGGGACGGAGGGCGAGTCCCGCACCACGGTCCTGGCCCCGCTCTACTGGCGCTTCGCCGACGGACCCGCGGTCCGGACCTGGCTCCTGCCGCTCTACGCCGCGCGCCGCGCCCCCGGGTCGCGCGCCGCGGGGTTCCTCGGCGTCAGTCCGCGCTGGAGCCTGTGGAGCCGCACGGAAGAGGGCGGCGCCGTCGAGACGCGCCTGCTCTGGCGGCTGGTGCGCCTGCGCCGCGGCCCGGACGACTCCGCCGTGGAGTTCAACCCGCTCTTCTTCACCCTGCGCGAGGGGAGTACGCGCTACACGGCCGTCCTCGGCGGCCTCATCGGCCTGGAGACCTCGCCCGAGGGCCGCAAGTGGCGCTGGTTCTGGGTGTTCTAGCGAACCACATTCGCCGGCGCATGCTTATGCACTTAAGGCCCCCGGAATCGGGAACTGGCCACGTGGCCAGCCATCGGCACGGCCGCGGAGCGTTTCGGGCGGGCCGCAGGGCGCGTGCGCAGCCGGGCCTAGGCATACAGCCCGGCGGAGCCCCGAGGGCGCCCTCAAAGGGCGCCCGGCGGCCGGAGGCCTGACCGAAACGCTCCGCGGCGGCGGGAACGACTATCCATTTTGATAACCCAACTGCCCACGTGGGCAGTCCGCTCTACCTGGA
>JACRDU010000028.1 GCA_016218495.1 Elusimicrobiota bacterium | reverse complement strand
GAGCATGTTTGCCTACTATACAAAAGACGAGGTGGTCTCCGCAAGACGACGGATACCCTCCGGCGGCAGGTCCGCCTCCGGTTCCCTCGAGATTGAACGACGGGCCATTCTAGCACACCGGGGGCCCGGATGTCCACCGTCGCGGACGAAGGACCGTTGACAAAATATGACACATAACATACATTTTAGGTACAGAAAGAGAGAACGACCATGCCCCGCAAACGCCGCCGCGCCGCCCGCAAGCAACTGTCCGGCCCCCCGCCCGAGGTCATGGACATCAAGACCCTGGCCCTCTACCTCGGGATGGGCCGCTCCAAGATCTACAACCTCATCCGCCAGAAGAAGATACCCGCCTCCCGCATCGGCCGGCAATACCGGTTCTCCAAGGCGCTCGTGGACCAGTGGCTCAAGGAGTCGCTGATCATCCGCGCCGACGAGAGCCAGATGCCGCTCTTCAAGACCAAGTAATTTCCTCCGTCGGGCCCCCGTCGAGAAACCCCTTGCGTTCCGACGGAGCATTGTGGTATTCTCGCGCTGTCGGACAAAATCGTCGTCGAGGCTCCGTCGAGAAACGGGGCCCGCACCGACGAAGGAGAACATTCAAAATGGCCAAGAAGGTCCAGAAGTGCGGCGTGAAGCGCGAGAAGGGCTTCCTGTACTACATCGACAAGCAGGGCGACATCTCCCGCGCGAAGATGGCCCGGGGCGGCAAGGCCGGCGGCAAGCCGGCGAAGGTGCTGAAGGTCGGCCTGAAGAAGGAGCCGGGCTACCTGTACTTCCTCGACAAGCAGGGCGACATCTCGATGGCGAAGATGGTGAACGCCTAAGAGACGCCAGGGAGGCTCCGGGCCCTGTCCCGGTCTCTTCCGGAAAAAGCCCGGCGGCGGAAGCCGCCGGGCCTTTTCTTTGCCCGGACGGCCCGCATTGCCACCTTTATAGGGAAGTGCTACATTGCCGCGATGAGCCAGAAGGGCTGGGTCGCCGTCGTGGGGCCGGGGGCGGTGGGCGGCGTTCTGGCCGCCTCGCTGCGCCGCGCGGGGTTCGCCGTGCGCCTCGCCGCACGGCGGCCGGCCGAAGCCCGCCGCCTCGCCCGCGAGGGCCTCCTTCTGACCGACCCCCATGGGCGCTCCCGCCGGGTCAGGGGCCTGCTCCCCCTCGGCGCCCACCCCGGCCCCGGGGGGCCGTGCCTGGCCGTGTTCCTCTGCGTGAAGGCCAGAGACCTCTCCTCCGCCCTGCCGGCCGCACGCGCGGCCGCAGGCCCCGCCACACCCGTCGTCAGCCTCCTCAACGGGGTCGGGCATGAGCCGCGGGTCATCCGGGAGGTCGGCCGTTCCCGCGCCGTCTTCGCCTCCTGCTATTTCGCAGCCATGCGGGAAGGCCGCGGGGCCGTGCGCCACGCCGGGGGCCGCCGGGTCTGGGTCGGAGAGGGCCGCGGCAACCGCGCGGCCGCCCGCGCCGCCGCCGCCGTCCTGCGCGCGGCCCGCTGGAGCGTGCAGCTCAAGGGCGACGAGGCCCGCGTGCTCTGGACGAAGCTCGTCTACAACGCCGCGGTCAACCCGGTCGCCGCGCTGACCCGCAAGGCCAACGGCGCGCTCGCCGCGGACCCCGCCCTGCGGGAGGTGACGCTCAAGACCCTCTGCGAAGCGCGCCGGGCCGCCGCGGCGGCCGGACACCCGCCCTACCCCGAGATGACCGACCGTGGGGTCCTGGCCGGCTGCCGCGCCGTGCCGGACCAGATGAATTCCATGATCCAAGACCTCTGCGAGGGCCGACGCACGGAGGTCGACGCCATCCTGGGGCCGCTGGTGCGCGCCGCCCGCAGGCGCAAGGTGCCCGCGCCGACCCTCGAAGCCCTTTGGGGCGCGATGCGGAGCCTGGAAGGATCCCTCTCATGACAGCCCAAGCGCTGAAAGGAAAGACCCTGTCGGACGGCCTGCGAGCCGAGCTCCACGAGCGGGCCCAGTCCCTGACCGAGGAGCGCGGCACGCCCCCCCAGCTCGCCATCATCGCCATCGGCGGGGACCCCGGCTCCCAGGTCTACCTGCGCAAGAAGCTGGAGGCCTGCCGCGAGGTCGGCGTCGAGACCACGGTGGAGTCGCTGCCGGCCGGGATCCCCGAGGCGAAGGTCTTCCGCCTGATGGCCAAGCTCGGGCAGGACCCGGACGTCGACGGCATCATCCTCGACCAGCCGGTGCCCGAGCCGCTCGACGCCGCGCGCCTGCTCGAGGCCATCCCGCCGGAGAAGGACGTCGAAGGCGTCACCCCGCACAACACCGGGCGCCTCTACCTGCAGAAGTCATGGGAGGGCATCCGCAGGTCCGAGGCCCTGGTCCCGTGCACGGCGAACGCCATCGCCCACCTGGTCCTGGAGACCAAGGCCGAGGTGGCGGGACGCCACGCCGTCGTGGTCGGCCGCTCCACCATCGTCGGCCGGCCCACCGCGCACCTGCTCTCCTGCCTGGACGCCACGGTGACGCTCTGCCATTCGCGCTCGCGGCACCTCGACCGGGTCATCGCCTCGGCCGACATCCTGGTCTGCGCGCTGGGCAAGACCGGGGTCGTCCAGGGCTCCTGGATCAAGCCGGGGGCGGTGGTGGTGGACGCCGGCGTCAACACGGCGGACGGCGCCGTCGTCGGGGACATCGACGCCGGCCCCGCCTCCGCGCGGGCCTCGTGGCTCACCCCGGTCCCCGGGGGAGTGGGGCCGCTGACGGTGACCTTCCTGCTGTTCAACACCGTCCTGGCCGCCGAACGGCGCACGAAAAAGACCCTCGGTTGAGCGGGAACGAAGACGCGGAGGCGGTCGAACGGGTCCTGGCGGGCGAGCGCGACGCTTTCGCCGGCCTGGTCCGACGCCACCACCAGCGCGTGCTGGGCCTATGCCTCTCCCTGACCGGCAACCCGGCCGACGCCGACGAGGCGGCCCAGGAGGCGCTCCTCAAGGCCTACCGCTCGCTGAGCGCCTACCGGTCCGAAGCCTCCTTCTCGACCTGGCTGCACCGCATCGCCTACAACGCCTGCATGGACTTCCTGCGCGCCCGGAGCCGGCGTCCCGCCGAATCATGGGACGCCCTGCTCGAGGCCGAGGGCGAGCGCCTGGAGCGCCTGCTGCAGGGCGACCCCGACCCCGCCAAGGCCGCGGAGGCGGCCGACCTCGTGGCGCGCCTGCTCGCGCTGCTGCCCGAGGAGCAGCGGGAGGTGCTGGTCCTATGCGAGATGCAGGGCTTCACCTACGAGGAAATCGCCGCGTCCATGGGCTGCTCCGTCGATTCGGTCAAGGCGCGCCTGCGCCGGGCCAGGCGGACGCTGGAAGAAGGCCTGCGACACTTTATGCCGCCAAAGGGCGTCTAATTAAGGAGACACGCTATGGACGAAGAAACCGACTCTAAGAGGTGGCCCAGGCTCTCCGCGGCCCTGTTCGGGGCGCCGCCGCCGGCGGCCTACCCGGCCTTCGTCTCCCGGGTCATGGCGCGCCTCGAGCGCGAAGAGCGCCGGGAGGCCCGGCTCTTCTGGCTCAAGCCCTCGCTGGGCGTGGCCTTCGCCGCGGCCTCGGCCGTGCTGATGTTCAACTGGAGCGTGAAGACGGACGCCTCCTCCGGCGACCTCCTGCTGGCCGGGGGCGACTCCGCCTGGCTCGACGCCCAGGTCCTCCCGGAAACCCTCCTCGGCATCACCCTGGAGGACCGGTGAGAGCCCATTGGAAGCCGTTCGCGGCGGGGCTGGCCGTCGGCATCCTCCTGACGGGCATGTTCTTCGCCCTGGGCGTGCGCCGCATGCGCCTCGCCCAGCGCGCCGGGCCGCCCATGGAGCACATGCTGCGCTTCCTCGGACGCCGGCTGGAGCTGGCCCCGGAACAGCGCGACGCCGTCAAGGCCATCCTCGACGACAAGCGCCGCAAGCTCGACGCGATGCGCTCGGAGGCGGAGCCGCGCTTCGAGGCCCTGCGCCTGGAGGGCCGCCGGGAGATCCGCGCCGTGCTGCGGCCCGACCAGCAGGAGCGCTTCGACCGCCTCGAAGCCGACTGGGAGAAACGCCGGCGGCGGATGGGACCGCCGCCTCCGCCGATGCCCTAGGCCTTGGCCGTGTCTTCGGCGATCTCGAACATGCGCTCGATGGAGCGTTTGGCCGCGGCGGCCACGGCGGCGGGAACCTCGACGCGCTGCGCGGGCTGGGGGTCTTCCAGGCACTGCAGGATGCGCCCCAGCTCGTTGGCCCGCATGTGGGGGCACAGGCGGCACATCGGGATGAACTTCTTCTCCGGCATCACGGTCCGGGCGTAGTCGCCCAGGCCGCACTCGGTGACCAGCATGAAGGCCGGGGCCTTGGACTCCTTGACCCGGCGCATCATGTCGCCGGTGCCGCCGACGAAGTCCACCGCCTGAACCAGGGCCGGGCTGCACTCGGCGTGGGCCATGATCTCGACGCCGGGGTACATCCGGCGGTAGAACGAGACCGCGCCGGCGTCGAAGTTCTCGTGCACCATGCAGGTGCCGCCCCAGACCACCATGTCGCGCCCGACCTCCTTGCCCAGCTCACGGGCCAGGTTGAGGCCCATGTAGCCGTCGGGGACGAAGATGACCTTGTGGTGGCGCTGGTACATCCAGGCCAGGATCTTCTTGGCGTTGGCGCTGGTGACGATGACGTCGCTCTCGGCCTTCACGGCGGCCGTGGTGTTGATGTAGCTGACGACGGGCACGCCGGGATGCCGGGCCTTGAGCGCCCTGAGGTCCTTGGCTGTGATGGAGTCGGCCAGCGAGCAGCCGGCCTCCTTGGCCGGCAGCAGGACCTCCTTGCCCGGGTTGAGGATCTTGGCGGTCTCGGCCATGAAGCGCACGCCGCAGAAGACGATCTTCTCGGCCTCGACGGAGACGCAGTCCTTGGCCAGCTTGTAGGAGTCGCCCACGAAGTCGGCCACGCCCTTGACTATCTCCACGCGCTGGTAGACATGGGCGGGGATGACGGCGCCGAGCTCCTTCTTGAGCCTGTTGATGCGCCAGGTGACCTTGGCCAGGCGCTCGAGCTCGGGCTCGCCGTAGCCCACCTCGCTCAGGCCGGCGTCGGCCAGGCGGTCGACCTCGTCGGCGAGCTCGGAGGCTTTGGGTTGGGGGATGCGGACCTTGGTCTTCACGGAGGGACCTTCAAACCGGGGAAGTTGGAGAAGACCCCGTCGGCGCCCAGCTCGGCGGCCCGCAGTATCTGCTCCTGCTTGACGATAGTATAGACCAAAACCCTCATCCCCGCCTTATGGGCGCGCTCCACCCACTCGGGCGTGAGGCGCTCCTGGTTGACGTTGAGGCTCTCGGCGGAAAGCTCCTTGGCCAACTCGAAGGACGGTTCGATGGGCAGGCGTCCGGGCAGGAGCCCAATCCTTACCTTGCCGTCGAGCCTGCGCAGCGCCTTCAAGGTGTCGTGATGGAAGCTGGAAACGGCCGTGCGCGCCTTGACCATGGGCCGCTTGTTCAGGAAATCCAGGACGTCCTTCTCGATGCCCTCATAAACGGGCTCGGCCTGCTTTATTTCGAGGTTGATGAGGCAGTCGGAGGGCGTGGCATCGATGAGCTCTTCCAGGGTCGGCATGCGCTCGCCGGCGAACTTGTGGTCGAACCAGCGCCCGAAGTCGTGGCTCTTGAGCTCGGCCAAAGTCAGGTCGCGCACCGCGCGCGGGTCGAGCCCGGTGCGGGTGAGGTCGTTGTCGTGGATGACGACGAGGACGCCGTCCTTGGAGCGCTGCACGTCGAACTCGAAGGCCTTGGCCCCGGCGGCCCAGGCGGCCCGGAAGGCGGCCATGGTGTTCTCGGGGTGGGTCCCGGAGGCGCCGCGGTGGGCTATGAGGAGCACCCGCCCATTCTCCCAAATTTTGACGTCCCGGATTCGGCACTTGAAATCAGCTATCCTGGGAGGAAGGGCGGGCGCCTCGCCCTCCCTCGATGGGCGCTCTAGGAGGAAGACCTCTGGTCCACCTGATCGGCTCGATGCTTTTCGTCGCTGGTGCGGTCCTGGCCGCGGCGCCGGGCACCCAGAAACCTGCCCCTGGAATCACCAGCGCCCGCCCCAGCCTCGATGGCGCCATGGCCGCCGCCGTGCTGGACGGCAAGCCTGTGCTCATCGACCTCGCCTCGCGCAAGGTCGTCCGCGAGTTACCCCTCCCCGATGGAGGAAGCCCGCCGCGCGACATCGCCTTCACGCCGGACGGCCGGCGCGTCCTCGCGGCGACCTCGGATAGGATCCTCGTGTGGGACGCGCGCACAGGGCGCCAGGAAGGGTCCGTGGGACCCTTGGAGGGGCTGGTCCCGTCGCTCCCGCTGCACGGCCCCGGCAAAGACGAGTTTCTGCTCCGCTTCACCACGTCCGGTCGAACTGGTCGATTCGTCGACGCGGGCCGTCCGGATATTGGCCTCAAATCCTGGAGCCTGCGGACCGAGGGCCTCAAGCCCGTCCCCGCGCGGCTCGGCGGAGAGCCGTCGGCCGTCTCCCCCGACGGCAAATCCGTGGTCTTCGTCGAGCCGACGCTTGTCCCGAGCATGATACCCGAGTCGCCTTGGACCACGGGGGACGATTTCTGGTTGACGACCAGGTCGTTGACGACGGGGGAGACGACGTCACGGATCAAAATCGCCATACCAGCCCCCGGCCGTTATGCCTTCAGCCCTGACGGCGGCCGCCTGGCCGTCATGGGCGGCGGGGAACGGCCCTTCATCCGCGTCATCGACGCATCCACGGCGCGGGCCCTCCGAGAACTCTCCGGCGACAAAGGCCGCGCCTCCATGACGGCGCTCGAGTTCAGCCCGGACGGGCGGACTCTCGCGGGGCAGTGGGACCAGATGGTCCGCGCCTGGGACGTGGAAACGGGGCGGGGCGTAGGCAGCGCGGTTCTGCCGCGCAATTCTACCCCTGGCTATTCCATGCGGGGACTGCTCCCGGGCGGCAAGAGCATCCTCGCCTCGGACGGGCCCGGCCTGTTCCTCTGCGGAATCGGGGTCAAGGGGCGGGGCGTGCGCCCGATTATCGACCGGCACGCGAGCCCGGTGCTCGCGCTGCGGTTTTCTGGCGACGGAGCCCTTCTCGCCTCCGCATCCTGGGATACGGTCAAGCTTTGGGACGGGCGCACCGGAGAGCCCCTGGCCCCCCTTCCCCTCCCCTCCGATGCGCAATGGCCGACGCCGGCGGCGTTGGCGTTCAGCCCTGACGGCTCCAGGCTAGCGGCCCTCGACCAAGGCCCACCCTCCTCGCCGTCCGTGTACAACCCGAGGGAATGGCGGGTGATTCTGTGGGACCCGCGCTCGCGCAAGCTCATCGCCTCGGTCAAGACCTTCACGGATTCGTCGGGAACGCCTCCTCTGCTCGGGTTCAGCGGGGACGGTGCGCTGGTCTACACCTTGGGCGGGGATCGCGCCATAGGGCTCTGGGACGCGAAGACCGGAGACGCCGTCCGTGAGCTCAAGCTCGCCCCCACTAACAACTACGGTCCGCCGTCCCTCGCCGTGAGCCCGAGACTGGATACCGCGGTAGACGACAGCTCCACCGACCTGCGCATCCTGGACCTCAATCAGGGGGTGGAGAAGAAGCGCCGATGGTCCTGGTTCTTCCAGCCGCTCGCTTGCGGAGAGGAGGCCCTGTGGGAGTCCCGCTTGCGCCAGGAGGGCACCGTCGAGCTGGCGGGGTCGGTGTTCGGTCCGGACGGGACCTCCGTGTTCTCCGCCTTCAACTCCGAGGACGCCGAGCAGGGCCCGGCGGTCTGGCGGTGGTCTCCCGAGAGCGGCCGCATCCTCATGGCCGTCCGTATCCCGGCCCGCTTCGTCCTCGAGCCGGTCGTCGCCGCTTCAGGACGCCACTTCGCCGCCGTAGGAATCTCCAGGCGTTGCGGGTCCCATCGCTCCCAAGCCCAGCCGTGCCGAGATGGCCGGCCCGACGGCCATTCCGTCGCCTCGGTCTTCGATACGGGAACCGGACGCACGGTTCTCGAGCGCACCGATATTGACGATCCGCTCTCCACCTATGCGCTCCATCCCTCCGAACCGCGCATGGCCCTCGGCCTGGCATCGGGAGAAGTCCGGATGATCGGGCCCGGTCCTGCGCCCTCCGCTCCCGCTGGCAAACCGGCACCGGTGCGCACACCCGAGGCCGTCACTCCCGCGACGGCTCCGAGTTGGTGCCGCAAGTCCGTGGCCGCGCTCTTCGAATCAATCTCCAATGTACAAGAGACGTCCAAGGGACTGGTGTTCTCTGGGCGCGGAACCATCCTCGGGCAGGATCCCAGGGCGCGCATAGCCAAGAGTCTGAATTTTCTCGGCCAGGTCCGGCTGACGGTGCCGTTCCCAACCAAGCCGCAGCCCCGCTCCGGACAGGATGAATACGCCGGCCGTTCAAAATCGGGGGACGGCATTGAGTTGGCGATGCGCGCCTTTGGCCTTCAAGGCTGCGGGAAGCTCGCCCGGACCGCGGCGGGGAAGAAGGAGGTGGTGAGGTTCTCGTTCGGAGGCATGGAGCGCTATCCGGTCGAGGCCTTCAAGGTTCGCGACGGCGCGGCGTCGCTGGTCGTGGGAGGCATCGGCGACGACCCGCTGACATGCAGCGTCCGATGCAGGGTCGCGAGCAGGGACAAGCGAACCGTCAAGGCGTCGCTCTGCTACCAACCCAGCGGCTTCCGGGCCTATCAGTGCTTCTTCGGGAAGGGGAACGCGGAACCCCAAAGCGAGGCCCGGGGCATGACGAAGAACGCGGTGGATGCGATGCGCGCCGATTTCCACGACAAGGTTTACGTGACGGGCTTCTCCGGGCCGGACGAGGAGCCGGGCCTCGCTTCGGCACGCGCCGAGTCGGTCAAGAGGCTGCTGACCATGGAGCATGGCGTAGCGGCCTCCGCCATAACGACGCGGACGAAGGTCGCGGACCGTGGAGGGTATTGGGCCCGCATCAGCTTCGAGCCGGAGCCCTGACGGGAAGGGCCGCCGGCTTTTGGAGCCGGATGGACGCCCGTTTCCCACGCATCTAGGCGCCGCGGTGGGCTATGAGGAGCACGGGGGAGATTCTCCCGAATTTAGACGGCGACGTATTCGGCGAAGGCGGAATGCCGGGGGGCGGAGATGCCCTCTTCCTTCAGGCCTTCAAGATGCAATGCGATGGCGGCACGGATGTTCCTTTCGACGGTCCGTTTCGTCGCGCCGGTCGCCACGCACCCGGGGAGGTCCGGGCAATAGGCGGAGAAGTTCCGCCCAGCCTTCTCGATGACTACGAGGTACTTGCTCATTTCAATCCAGCCTGTTTCAAAACGCTGTTCAGGGTCCCGGGAGCCAAGTCGTGCCCGAGATGGCCCGCAATCGTCACCCGTCCCGGCTTGGCCGGGTGCCGAAACTGGCGATGGCTCCCTTTGATTGTGACGAGGAACCAGCCGTCCTTCTCGACGAGCCGGATGATGTCCCTGAACTTCATCAGTTTAGCGGGCGGACCTCGGGGCGTCAATCCCCCATGCAAGTACGCGCGAAGGGGCGGAATGGTTCCCTCAAAATTGCGCAGCAGGGCTTGCAACAAGGCGCGGATGGAGGTACATAGAGGGGGCGGAAGGAATTAGGCCGGTCGGCCTACTCATAGGCGGAGCAACAAATCTTCAATGGATGCCATACAGCAGATTGAGCGCCTGGTGCTCGCCCAACTTTCGCTTGAGCAGATGCGTAAGCCGCACCCCCGCTAGTCCCCTTCCATGCAACGGCTCGAACATCAGGCACGGATTCCGAAGTTCCTGGCAGTGGCGTTTTCGGGACTAAATGGCCTGTACTGGATTTGGGCTCTCATCGCGACGCGACAAACCGCAGCCCCCGGAGCGGATTTCTATGTATTAGCCGTTGGGGTCGGACCTCTGTTGCCGCTCTGGTTCTGCCTTGGTCCGAATTATCCTTGGGGCATGAAGTCGGCCTACGCCGCCAGCATTATGTTCGGGTTACTTGCATGGGGAGCCTTGGGGTTTCTCGCCGGCAAGGCAGCGGTTTGGATAATGCGAAAATGAAGGCTCGCGTGGCTGGCCCGACTTACACGCGTCCTGCTGGCCCCGCCGTGGGCACAACAGTGGCGAGACCGCGGGCGTGTGAAGCATATTACTAGGCGTATTCAGATGCCTCCCCCTCTCATCATCCGGAAAGCCGCCAGAGCCGACGCCAAGCCCCTGTCCGAACTCGCCGAACGCACGTTCCGCGCCACCTTCTCTGCCGCGAACGCCCCCGAGAACATGGACTCCCATTGCCGCACGACTTACAGCGAACGCATCCAAGCCGACGAGATTTCCCACCCCGATATGGTCACTCTGCTCAGCCAGGCCCAAGACGCCCTGATAGGCTTCGCCCAACTGCGCTGGGGGGCCGCCCCGGGCTGCGTCCGGGCTGAGTCCCCGGGGGAGATTCAACGCCTGTACTTGGACGACGCCTGGCACGGCAAGGGCGCCGCTCAAGGCCTCATGGACGCCTGCCTCGCGGAATTCAGAGGCCGCGGGTCGGCCGTCGTCTGGCTCGGCGTCTGGGAGCGCAATCCCCGAGCCATCGCTTTCTACAAGAAATTCGGCTTCAATGAGGTCGGCGAGCAGGTATTCCGCCTGGGCGACGACCGCCAGCGGGATGTCGTCATGGCTCGACCCGTGGACGCACGCTGAGGGCCACTGGAGGGATTCGAATGCACCCGTCCTCTTTACGAACGATGTCCCTGGGCGCCGCTTTCATGATTTTCATCGCGGCCTGCGAGTGCTTCGGGCTGGACGTCATCCGGAAGCTGCCCGATTTCGACCCCAAGGGCGTATTCATCCTCAAGGACTACTGCCCCGCCGGCGGCTGCGGGTTCGGGGAATGGACCGTCAAGGACAAGGCGGGGGTCCCCGTCTACAGAAAGCCGGCCGGCAAGAAGGTCGTCGCCCGGCTCAAGCACAAGGAGAGGGTCAAGGCCATCGCCGGCGAGCTGCACATCCCGCCCGTGAAGGCGGAGGTCATCCACCCCTCGTCGCCGGACCTGAAGAAGGGCGCGGTCCTGTACCTGCTCTACCAGGACCCCTCGGGCGACGGCGACTTGCAGGCCTGGATGGACGGGAACCTGGTCGCGCTCTGGCCCGGCGACCCCGAGTTCTCCTACTGCGCGGCCGACGCCGTCGATGACGCCTGCACGGCTGTCATTAGGGGCGACGCGAAGGCCGCCGAGCGCTGGGAGAACCAGCACGACTACTGGTGGGTGCAGGTCCGCACGAGCTCCGGCGTCCTGGGCTGGGTCCAGGGCGGGGGCGACCGGTTCTCGGGCTACGACAACCTCAGCTATGAGCCGCCCGACGAACCGGCCGACGAGCCGCCGCTGGAGTGGATTTCCGAGGACGACGTCCCCCTCTCGGGCTCGCAGTGCGAATTCTCCGCCGGGGAGGGGAACGTCCTGCGCAGCGACGGCATCGACCAGCTCTGGATAAAGGTCGGCGGCAAGCTCGTCCGGTTCAAGCTGGTCGGGACACCCGACGCGGCGATGGAATTCGGCAGCGACGAGGGCGGGGTGGGCGACCGTTGGCACCCCACCTTCGTCTCCGAGTGGGGCTCCGTGGCGCTGGATGTAAAGACCACCGCGGTCGGCGAAGCCGATACCTCGGAGAAGAAGGGGACGGCCGTCCTCAAGAAGGGCAAGCAGGTGTGGAAGCTCCAGATCACCGGGGGCTGCGCGGCGTAGACGGGTCGGAGGAAAAGGGTCGCCCATGACCATCCAACTCAAGAAAGACGACGAGAAGCGGCTGACCGGCTCCATCAAGCGCTTCTTCAAAGAGGAGCTCGACGAGGACATAGGCGACCTCAAGGCCAGGCTCGTGCTCGATTTCATCCTGAAGGAGGCCGGCCCCAGCGTCTATAACCAGGCCATGCAGGACGCCCAGGCCTACTTCCAGGAACGCACCAATGAGCTGGGCGACGTCCGCCACGAGCCCGAGTTCGACTATTGGGGGAAGAAGAAGGCTTAGGCCGTCAGCCCCAGCCGCTCGCGGAAGCCCGCCAGCGACTCTTCCGGCAGCGCCACCCCGCCCAGGTCCTCGCGGCCCGTGCCCGGGCCGTGGTAGTCCGAACCGCCCGTCGTCACCAGGCCGTAGCGCTTGGCCGACTCGCAGAAGCGCGCCATCTGCGGGCGCGTGTGGGCCAGGTAGAAGGCCTCGATGCCCTCCAGGCCCTGCTCCACCCACGGCGCCAGGTCGAAGTCCTTCTTGACCGTGCCGGGATGGGCCAAGGACGCCCAGCCCCCGGCCGACTTGATGGCCGCCACGGCCTCGGCCACCGTCGGGCCCATCGGGTCCACATAGGCGGCCGAACCGCGGGTCAGGTAGCGTTTGAAGGCGTCGCCGCGGTCTTTGACCAGCTTCTTGCGCTTGAGGGCGTCGGCGATGTGGGGACGGCCCAGGGTCTCGGTGGACTCGCCGCGCACCTCGTCGAGCGTCAGGTCCAGGCCCAGCCCGCGCAGGCGCTCCACCATCACGGCCACGCGCTTCTCGCGCCGGACCCGGAACTCCTTGAGGCGCTCGGCCAGCGCCGGGCTCGCCGGGTCGATGCCGTAGCCCAGGATGTGCACGCCGTCGGCCTCGCCGGTGTTGATCTCGATGCCGGCCCCGAAGGACATCCCCAGGCGTCCGGCCTCGGCCCGGGCCTCGTCGTAGCCCGACACCGAGTCGTGGTCGGTCAGCACCAGCAGGGACACCCCCGCCTTGTGCGCCCGGCGGACCACCTCGGCGGGCTCCAGCGAGCCGTCCGAGCGGCGCGAGTGGCAGTGCAGGTCCGCGGAGCAGCCCACTAACGCTCCGCGCCGAAGAGGTGCTTGACCCGCGCGCTGACGCCGAGCTCCGGCTCGAGCAGCTCGGCCAGGGTCACATTGTCGAGGTATTCCTCGACGAAGAGGCCCAGACGCTCCCAGACCGGGCGGATGCCGCAGCCGTCGGAGTGCGAGCACTTGGTGTCCCCGGCGGAGTAGCGCCCGCAGACCGCCTCGAAGACGCCCTCGTCGACGGCCTTCACGATGCGGCCGATGGTGATGCGGGACGGCTCGAGCGAGAGCTTGTAGCCCCCCTGCGCGCCCCGGCGGCTCTCCACGAGGCCGGCGCGGCGCAGGCGCTGCAGGATCTGGTCGACATAGTCGCGCGGGACGTTCTCCAGCGCGCTCATGCGCTCGGCCGAGAGCGTGGCGCCGTCGGCCTCGGCGGCCAGGCGCACCATCAGGCGCGTCGCATATTCGACGGAGGAGCCTATGCGCAGCATCAGAATATCCCCAGCTGGTCCTTCGCCTCTTCGCTGGCCATCGTCTTGGGGTCCCAGACGGGGGAGAAGGACAGGTCCACGTCCACGTCGCGCACGCCCGGGATCTTCGCGATGGCGCCGTGGATGGAGGCCAGGAGCATCGGGCCGTACGGGCAGGCCGGCGAGGTCAGGCTCATCGTCAGCTTCACGCGCTGGCCGTCGCCGGTCTGGGCCGGCTTGATCTCGGCGCCGTAGATGAGGCCCAGCTCGGCCACGGAGATGTGGATCTCCGGGTCCTTGACGGGTCCGACCGCGTCGCCGACCTGCTTGAAAGTCACCATGTCTTTCCTCTGAGCCCCGGTCTGACACAAGGGCGTGTCCTGGTACTCCACGTCGTGGCCGCCTTTCGAGAAATCATCAAGGCCCTGCAGGAGGGTGTTCCACCCCAGGAGGGCGCACTTCACGCGCAGAGGGAACTTGCGCACGCCGGCCAGGGCCGCGGCCTCTTCCAGCGCGGCGGGCAGGGAATCGGCGGAGGCCCCTTCCAGCATGAAGGCCTTGAAGGCCCCGGCCAGGCGGCGGGCGTCGGCCAGGCTCCCCCCCTCCAGCGCCTCGGTCATCATCGCCGTGGCGGCGCGGCTGATGACGCAGCCGTGGCCGCCGTAGCGGACGGCGTCCACCCGGCCGTCTTTGAGGCGCAGGGTCAGCTCCACCTCGTCGCCGCAGACCGGGTTCACCCCGTGGGCGTGGATGTCGTGCGGGTCGAGGCGGCCCTGCCGGGAGGCGTCCTTGTAGTAGTCCACCAGGACGTCCCGGTAGAGGTCCTGGAGCTCCGCGTCCCCCTGGGCCATCATGACTTCACCCCGACCTTGAAGAAGCCCTTCACCTTCTTGAGGGCGCGGGCGAAGACCTCGACATCCTCCTCGGTATTGTAGAGGTAGACGCTGGCGCGGGCCGTCCCGCCGGTCTGCAGCCTGCGCATCAGGGGCTGGCAGCAGTGGTGGCCCACGCGGATCGCCACGCCCTCCGAATCGAATATCTGGCCCACGTCATGGGGGTGGACGCCCTCGATGTTGAAGGAGACGACGCCGCCGCGCAACTTCGGGTCCAGGGGGCCGTAGACGGTGACGCCCGCCTCCGCGCCCAAGACGCCGAGGAGCTTGCCCGTCAGGGCCTCCTCATGGGCGCGCAGGGCGTCGAGGCCGCAGGCCTCGAGGTAGTCGACGGCCGCGCCGAAGGCCGCGTAGTCGCCCAAGGAAGGGGTGCCGGCCTCGAAGCGGTGCGGCACGGTGTTCCAGGTGGAGCGGTCGAACCAGACCTCCTGGATCATGCCGCCGCCGCCCAGGAAGGGGTCCATCGACTCGAGCAGCTCCGCCTTGCCGTACAGGAAGCCCACCCCGGCCGGCGCCAGCATCTTGTGTCCCGAAAAGGCCAGGAAGTCGCAGCCCCAGGCCTGGACGTCGGTCTTGAGGTGCGGCACCCACTGGGCCCCGTCGACCAAGGCCAATGCGCCGCTGCGGTGCGCCAGGTCGACGAGCTCTTTGACCGGAGAGAGGGTCCCCAGCGCGTTGGACATGGCGGTGAACGCCACCAGCCGCGTCTTCGGGGTTACGGCCTTGCGGGCGGCTTCCAGGTCGATGCGGCCCTGGTCGTCCACCGGGATCTGGCGCAGGCGCACGCCCTTGTCGCGCGCGAGGAGCTGCCAAGGCACGAGGTTGGAATGGTGCTCGAGCTCGGTGACGAGGACCTCGTCGCCCGCCTTCAGGTGCTTGCGCGCCCAGCCGTGGGCGACCAGGTTGACGGCCTCGGTGGTATTGCGGACGAAGACCATGTTCTCCGGCTTGGGGGCGTTGACGAAGCGGGCCGCCTTGGCTCGCGACTCCTCGATGGCGCGCTCGCCCTCCTCGGCCAGGGTGTGCACGCCGCGGTGGATGTTGGCGTTCTGCCTCTCGTAGTAGGCGGTCAGGGCCTTGATGACCGACCAGGGCTTCTGGGAGGTGGCGGCGCTGTCCAGATAGACCAGGGGCTTCCCCTTCACCCGCCGGTTGAAGACGGGGAAATCGGCACGCGCCTTGGCGGCGGCGAAGGCCATCAGGGAGCCTCCACCTCGACCGTCCCGGCCACCACCTTGACCGGGAAGGTGCGCACGGGGACGACGGCCGGCATGCGCAGGGCCGCGCCCGACTTCACGTCGAAGCGGGCGCCGTGGCGGGGGCATTCCAGCTCGCCGCCCTTGAGGCTGCCCTCACCCAGGGGCCCGTCGTCGTGCGTGCAGACGTCCTCCACGGCGTAGAAGACGCCGTCGACGTTGCAGACCGCCACGCGCAGCTCGCCCAGCCGGACCACCTTCATCGTCCCCGGAGGGATCTCCGACTCCTTCGCCACGGCGGGGCTCACAGGGCCTCCCGGGCGACCAGGGCCTCGAGGCGCGCGCGCAGGGAGTCCACGGGGACCGTGTCGAGCAGGGCCTGGAAGAAGGCCAGCACCAGGGTCCGCTCGGCCTCGGCGCGGTCGAGCCCCCGGGTCTGCAGGTAGAACAGCTCGGGCTCCTCGAGGGGCCCCGAGGTCGCGGCATGCTTGCAGGCCACCCGGTCGGGGAGGATTTCGAGGACCGGCGTCGAGTCCGCGCGGGCGCGGTCGGACAAGAGCAGGTTCTTGTTGGTCTGGTAGGCCTCGCAGTCGGGGGCGTCGCGCTCGATGCGCAGCAGGCCCGTGTAGAGCGAGCGCGCCTTGTCGCGCAGGGCGGCGCGGAAGTCCAGGTCGCTGCGGGTCTTGGCGGCCTTGTGGTGCTGGGTCGTGCGCGCGTCCGACACATGGTCGGCCCGGCCGAGCAGGACGCCCCGGAGCGTGGAATGGGCCAGAGTCCCTTCCAGGGCCACCGACAGCTCGGTCTTGACCCGGGAGCCGCCCACCATCACCGAGGAGTGCTCCAGCACGGCGGCACGGCCCAGACTCGCGTCCTGGCGCCAGAAGTGGGAGGAGCCTTTCGAGAGGTCCTGAACATAGACATAGCGCGCCTTGGCGCCGGCTCCGAGGCGCAGAGACGAGAAGGCCGCCGAGACCGGCTTCAGGTCCGAGGCCGGCGAGCGGTGCTCCTCGACCACCACGGCCTCGGCGCCGTCCTCGATCATGACGAGGGCCCGGGGGAAGGCGTAGGGCTGGGTCGGGTCGTGGACGAACTCGAGGTGGATGGGCTCGGCGACCTTGACGCCGGCGGGCACGCGCACGAAGGCTCCGCCCCTCCAAAGGGCGAGGTTGGCCGTCTCTAGGCGGCGGAAGTCGTCCCCCGCCGAGAGGTTGAAGACACGGGCCGCCAGCTCGGGGCGGGCCTTGAGGGCCTCCTCGAGGGTTGTCACCTCCACGCCGGCCGGGACGGGCCGGCCCAGGCCGGTCATCGCAGAGGCGTCTTCGCGCCTCAGGCGCTCGAACGCGAAGACCTCGCGGGGGAAGCGGCGCCAGGTCTCGGTCGTCGGGGCGGGCAGGACGGAGGCCTTGAAGGCGTCCCAGGCCAGGGTGGAGGTCAGGGCTGGAGCGCTCATCCGACCGCTCCTTCCATCTCGAGCTGGATGAGGCGGTTGAGCTCGACGGCGTATTCCAGCGGCAGCTCCTTGGTGAAGGCCTCGAAGAAGCCGTTGACTATCATGCTGACGGCCTCAGCCTCGGTAAGGCCGCGGCTCATCAGGTAGAAGAGCTGCTCGTCGCCTATCTTCGAGACCGAGGCCTCATGGCCGACGCGGGCCTGCTTGCCGTCCACCTCCATCGTGGGGTAGGTGTCGGAACGCGAGGAGCCGTCGAGCAGGAGCGCGTCGCAGCGCACGTTGACCTTGGCGCCCACGGCGTTCGGGTAGGACTTGACCAGGCCGCGGTAGCTGGCGCGGCCGCCGTCTCGGGACACCGACTTCGAGAGGATGGTGCCCGAGGTGTTGGGGGCGGCGAAGACCAGCTTGCCGCCGGTGTCCTGGTGCTGGCCCTTGCCGGCGAAGGCCACCGAGATGATGTCGGCGCGGGCGTTCTTGCCGACCAGGTAGACGGCCGGGAACTTCATCGTGAGCTTGGAGCCGATGTTGCCGTCCACCCACTCGACGAGCGAGTCCTCGTGCGCCATGGCGCGCTTGGTGACCAGGTTGTAGACGTTGTCGGCCCAGTTCTGGATGGTGGTATAGCGGATATGGGCGCCCTTCATGGCGATGAGCTCGACGACCGCCGAGTGCAGGGCGTTCTCGGAGTAGGTCGGGGCGGTGCAGCCCTCGATGTAGTGCACGCTGGAGCCCTCGTCGGCGAGGATCAGGGTGCGCTCGAACTGCCCGGCCCGGGCGGCGTTGATGCGGAAGTAGGCCTGCAGGGGCAGCTCCACCTTGGCTCCCTTGGGCACGTAGATGAAGGAGCCGCCCGACCAGACCGCGGAGTTGAGCGCCGCGAACTTGTTGTCTTCGATGGGGATGACGGTGGCGAAGTACTTCTTGACCAGGTCCGGATGCTCGCGCAGGGCGGTGTCCATGTCGGTGAAGATGACGCCCAGCTTGTCGAGTTCCTTGGAGACCTGGTGGTAGACGGCCTCGGACTCGTACTGGGCGGTGACCCCGGCCAGGAACTTGCGCTCGGCCTCGGGAATGCCCAGCTTCTCGAAGGTCTTCTTGATGTTCTCCGGCACGTCCTCCCAGTTCTTCTCCGACTTCTCGGAGGGCTTCATGTAGTAATAGATGGAGTCGAAGTCGATCTGGGAGAGGAGGTCGCAGTTGCCCCAGTTGGGCATGGGCTTGGAGATGAAGACGTCGTAGGCCCTGAGGCGGAACTCGGTCATCCAGGCCGGCTCCTTCTTCATCGCCGAGATCTCGGCGACCAGCTCGCGGGTGAGCCCCGGCCGGGCCTTGAAGACGAGGTCCTCGGGGTCGTGGAACCCGTACTTCTCGGTGTAGCCGGTCTTGAAGTCCAGGGACTTCGAGTCTTCGGCCATCAGGCCTCCGCCGTCGCCGTCTCGCGCCCGAAGTAGCCGGTGCGCTCGAGCTCCAGGGCCAATTCGGGACCGCCGCTCTGGCCGATGCGCCCGTCCATCAGGACATGGACGAAGTGCGGCTTCACATAGTCGAGCATGCGCTGGTAGTGGGTGATGACGAGCACGCCCGTCTCGGGGCCGGCGATGTCGTTGATGCCGTCGCAGACCACGCGCAGGGCGTCGATGTCGAGGCCCGAGTCGGTCTCGTCGAGGATGGCCAGAGACGGGTTGAGGACGGCCATCTGCAGGATCTCCAGGCGCTTCTTCTCGCCGCCCGAGAAGCCGTCGTTCACATACCGCGTGGCGAACTTCTCGTCCATCTTGAGCAGGGCCATCTTCTCTTTGAGGAGCTTGCGGAAGGTCTTCACCGCCTGCTTCTCGTCGCCGAGCACGGCCTTGAGGGCGGTGCGCAGGAAGTTGGCCACCGTGACCCCGGGGATGGCCGTGGGGTACTGGAAGGCCAGGAACATGCCGCGCCGGGCGCGCTGGTGGGTGGGAAGGGCGGTCACATCCTCTCCCTTATAGAGAATCTTCCCCGAGGTGACCTTGTAGGACGGATGGCCGAGCAGGATGTTGGAGAAGGTGCTCTTCCCCGAGCCGTTCGGGCCCATGATGGCGTGGACCTGGCCCTTTTCGATGCTCAGGCTCAGCCCCTTGAGGATGGGTTTGCCGTCGATTTCGGCGTGGAGGTCGGTGACTTCGAGAAGGGGGGCCATGGCTGCTCCTGGGCGTAAGATGCCCATAGGATAACATACCTGACCTATCTAATCAAGATTGAATTTGCGGCGTTTTAGAACAGCAGGAACGCCGCCGAGGCCAGGGCGGCCGAGATGAGGAACACCAGCGTCATGTAGCCCAGGATTTCCTTGAATTCCAGCCTCGCGACAGCGAGCAGGGGGATGCACCAGAACGGCTGGATGGCGTCGGTGACCATGTCGCCCCAGGAATAGGCCAGCACCACCTTGGCCGGCGCTACCCCCAGGGCCTTCGCCGCCTGGAGGAGGTAGGGGGCCTCGATGGCCCACTTCGAGCCCCCCGAGGGGATGAAGTAGTTGAGCACCCCGGAATACCAATAGACCACGAACGGGAAGCTCTTCGGGCCGGCCGTCTTGATGAAGGCGTCGGCCAGGACCTGGTCCAGGCCCGAGCCCTTGATGACGCCGAACATCCCGGCGTAGAGAGGGAACTGCAGGATGATGCCGTGGACCAGCCCCGAGGCCTTCTCGGCCGAGCGCCCGAAGGCGGCCGGGCTCTCGTGCAGGGCGACGGCCAGGACGAGGAAGACGAGGTTGAGCTTATCGAGCGTCAGGGTGAAGCTGCCTTGGCGCAGGTCCAAGACGAGGTAGGCCGCGCCCAGCAGGCCGAAGAGGACGGGCACGGCCCGGCTCCTCTCCCAAAGCCCCAGCCAGGCCCCAGCGTCCCCGCCGGACGCCGGAGGCGGGGACGCCTCTTCGAGGGCGGAGAGCGCCTCGGGGCTGAGACGGAAGGCATCCCCCTCTTCGGGGTAGACGAACCAGGCCAGCGCCGTCAGGCAGACGACCACGGCCAAGGTCAGCCCCAGGTTCATCCCGGCGAAGATGGTCTCGGAGGTGGAGATGGTCCCCCCCACCTGGCCCTCGAGGAAGTTCTTGGGAGTGGCCATCAGGAGCGGCGCCGAGCCGGAGAGCCCCGCATGCCAGATGGCTCCCATGCCGAAGTAGGCCGTCGCCGTCAGCAGGCGGTAGTCGACCGTGGGGCGGCGCAGGGCGATGCGCCGCGCCAGGAACGCCGCCGCCACCGCGCCCAGCCCCCAGTGCAGCCAGCACAGCGCCATGGCCGCCAGCGCGGAGAAGGTCACCGCCCCGCGGTCGGTCTTGGGCCAGGCCGCGGCCGCGTCCAGACCGCGGCGCACCACGGGGGCGTCGGCGATGACGGCCCCGGTCATCAGGACCAGGCACATCTGCATAGCGAAGGAGGAAAGCGTCCAGAAGCCGTCGCCCCAGGCCTTCACCACCGCGGCCGGCCCGGCGGGGGTGAGGGCCAGGGCCGCGCCGATGACGACGAAGCTCAGCCAGGCCGCGATGACGAAGGCGCTGGGCACCCAGCGCTCCGACAGGCGGGTCAGGGCCAGAGCGAGGCGCTGCAGGCGTCCGGTCACGGCGGGAATTGTACTATTCATTGTTTGCTAGACTTCCCCCGATGAAGATTTACACCAAGACCGGCGACAAGGGCGAGACGGGGCTGCGCGGCGGCTCTCGCCTGCCCAAGTCCGACCCGCGCGTGCAGGCCTACGGCGACGTCGACGAGCTCAATGCCGCCCTCGGCCTGGTGCCCGTGTCGGTTCCGCGCCGGCGCGCGTTCTCGAAGCTCCGCCTGGACCTGGAGAGGGTGCAGGGACAGCTCTTCGAGCTGGGAGCCGCCCTCTCCTCCCCCGCGGGGACTGCGGAGGCCGCCGCCTTCAGGGCCGGCTCCGAGCTATGGCTGGAGGCCGAGATCGACCGCATGACGGCCGACCTCCCCCCGCTCTCCCACTTCATCCTCCCCGGCGGGTCGCAGGCCGGGGCCGCCCTGCACCTGGCCCGGACCGTCTGCCGCCGCGCCGAGCGGGCGGCGGTGGCGCTGGGCAAGGACGCGCCGCCCCAGTCCGTCGTCTACCTGAACCGCCTCTCCGACTTCCTGTTCGTCTGCGCGCGCTGGGCGAACAACCGCCTGCGTTCCCCCGAGGCCCGCTGGAGGACGCCATGATCCTGGACATCGCCCGCAGCGTCGGCGACTTCTCCTTCTACCGCGAAGTCCCCAAGAAGACGCTCTGGGCCACGGTCGCCTATATCACCGTCCTCGGCGGGCTCTTCGCCGTCGCCGTCACCGCCGCCGTCTATCTCAACGTCGGCCCGCGCATCCGCCAGTCGGTGGCCTGGACGGCCGAGCACATGCCCACGCTCACCCTGGAGAAGGGCAAGCTCTCCAGCGCGCTCCCCGGGGCGATGGAGGTCCGCCATCCCGACATGCCGATGGTCGGCCTCATCGTCGACACGGCCCGCACCGAGCCCGTCACCCCGGCCGAGATGGCCCAGAAGAAGCTCGTCGCCTATCTGACCGGCGACGCGGTCTATGTGCTGACCGCCGACCGCCTGGAGACCTACGACCTGGCCAAGACCAAGGACAAGGAGTCGATGGTCATCGACGCCGCGTTCTACCGGAACATGGGCGAGATGCTGCTCAAGGTCCTCTACCCCATCTCCTTCGTCACGGCCTGGATGACCTTCATCCTGTGGAAGCACGGGGCGGCCTTCGTCTACTCCCTGGTCGCCCTGTTGGTCAACGCCGTGGCGGAGGGCGGGCTGGACTACCCTTCGCTCTACCGGATGGCCGTCTACGCCCAGACCCCGGTGGTCGTCCTGCAGACGGTGGCGCTCTTCCTGCCGCGGCCCATCCCGCTCTTCAGCGTGCTGGCCCTGCTCCTCGTCACCGCCTACCTCTGGCAGGCCATCCGCCACGCGGAGCCCCCCGCGGCCCCGGCCGAGTGAGGCTCCGCCGCTCGGCGGGCGCCGTTGCCGCCGCCGCCGCCGTCGCGCTGGCGGGCTGGTCCGCCTGGCGATTCCTGATGGGCGGGTTCCGGCTCTCCGGGACCGTGACGGCCACCCCCCGGCTGCAGCAGCGCATCGAGACGCCCAACATGGTGCTGTTCGTCTCCGCCCTCAACTCCGGCGGCGTCCCGGTAGCGGTGAAGCGCTTCGTCAACCCCCGCCTGCCCCTCAAGTGGCGAATGGACGCCGCCGACCTCATCCTCCCCGGCCGGGACTGGCCCGGGACCCTGTCGGTCCGCGTCTCGGTCAACTCCCACGGCAAGGTGGGAGAGACCCTGCGCGGGGACCTCTTGGGGGAGCACCGCCATCCGGTGCATTCCGGCGATTCATCGGTCGACGTCGTCGTCGACGTCGAGGCGCCCTAGATGCCGACGGCCTCGTCGGCGAGCAGGACGGGGATGCCGTCCTTGACGAGGTAGCGCTTGCGGCAGGCGGGGCAGTCGAGGGCTTCCGGGCCCTCGGCGCGGTAGGCCAGCGCGCCCTTGCAGGCGGGGCAGGCGAGGATTTCGAGCAGCTTCTGGTCCAGGGGCATCAGGCCACCGTCAACCCCGCCGCACGGAAGGTAGGAGCCGACAGCGACCCGTAGGATATCAGGTCGTCGGCCACCGCGTCCACCGCCCCGAAGAGCTCGAGCACGTTGCCGGAGAGCATAGCGCCCTTGATCCCGTGGGCCAGCTCCCCGCCGCGCACGGCCACGCCGGAGACCCCCACCGAGAACTCCCCTGACACCGGGTCCGCGGTGTGCATCCCCATGATCTCGAAGACCAGGATGCCGTCCTTCGTGTCGCCGAGCAGGCGCTCCCGCGACAGCGCGCCGGGGGCCAGGGTCAGGCTGGTCGGGCCCGGACCGGGCAGGCCGCGGTAGCCGCCGCGCGAGGCGGAGGCGTTGGAGGCCCGGCCCTCCCGGGCCGCCGAGCAGGCGTCGTAATAGAGCTCGCGGAGCACCCCGCGTTCGACCATCACCTTGCGGCGCGTGGGGACGGCCTCGTCGTCGAAGAGGGAGGAGCCCAGCCCCCCCGGGAAATGCGGGTCGTCGACCAAGGTGACGCACCGCGAGGCGACCCGCTTGCCAAGTCGTCCCTTGAAGAGCGAGCGGCCCTTCTGCACCGCCTCGGCCGACAGGGGGCCCGCCAGCAAGTCCAGGACGTCCCCGGCCACCCAGGGGTCGAACAGGACGGAGCGCTTCTTGGAGGGGAGGCGCTTGGCCCCGAGCAGGGAGACGGCGCGGAACACCGCGTCGTCGGCCACCCGGTCCCAGTCGAGCTCCCCCAGGCGCCGGCCGCCGCGGGAACCCGACCCCAGCTGCAGCTCGGCCCCGGACGAGGCCCCCAGCGAGAGGCCGATGCTGGCCGAAGCCCCCCTCTCATAGGCCCGGGCCCCGGCCGTCGAGACGATGGCGACCTCGGAGGATGACTCCCCGAATCCGGCGTGCAGGACCTTCTTGACCCGCTTGTCGGCCCGCAGCGCCCGCGCCGTCATCTCGTCGAGCGCCGGCCCCCAGTCCTCCAGGGGCCTGGCGAAGGCGGCGGGGTCTTCGAGGGTCGGCGCCAACGACGCGGCCAGCGCCGGGTCGGCGGGGGTCCACGGGGGCAGGACGCGCGCCGGGTCGGGGGTGAGCAGCGGCAGCTGGGCCTTGGCGCGGCGGGCCAGGTCCCCCGCCAGGCCGGGGGCGAGGCCGCCGGCGGAGGTGGAGGCCATCCGGGAGCCGTCCCCCAGACGCAGGCCCATGCCCTCCTCGCTCGATTCGCCGGCGAACTCGGGCCGGCCCTCCTTGCGCTCCAGACCCCGGTCGCGGCCTCGGACGAGGTAGAGCTCGGCCTGGAGGCCTGGCGCCTCGCGGCGCACCTCGTCCAGCGCGGCGTCGGCCAACGACAGGAAGGCGGCTTCGGCCGTCACGGCAGGCCGTAGAGGCCGTTATAGCCGAGATAGAGGAACAACAGCGAGAGCAGCAGGAAGAAGACCCCCCATTTCCGCCGCTCCAGGGCGATGTAGGAGTCGTTGAGGAGGGTCTCGCGCAGGAACGCGTTCATGCGCTCGATGAGGTCGGGCCGGTCCAGATACCCCAGGCCCAGCAGGAAGAAGAAGATGCCGATACCGACCTTGAACCAGGGCGTCACGATTCAGCCTTGTTGAAATCGTTCATCGCGGGCTCGACCCCCCGTGAGATGCAGGCCTCCGCGGCGTCGGCGGCGCGTGCGACCATCGCCGACACGAGCGGGGCCTCTTCGGCCCGGAACCGGGAGAGCACGAAGCCGGCGGCGTCCATCCCCGCCGGCCGAGGGCCTACGCCGAGGCGGAGCCGGGGGACTTCCGTCGTGCCCAGGTGGGAGAGCACCGAGTCGAGCCCGCGCTGCCCGCCGGAGGAGCCCTTCAGGCGGATGCGCAGGCGGCCCAGCGGCAGGTCGATGTCGTCGGAGACCACCAGCACCGCCTCCGGCTGGATCTTATAGTAGCGCGCCAGCGCCGCCGCCATCCGACCCGACTCGTTCATATAGGTGTGCGGCTGCGCCAGCCAGACCTTGCGGCCCGCGACCTCGACCTTCGCGGCCAGGCCGTCGCCGACCGGGGCCGGCTCCCAGCGGCCGCCGGCCCTCTCGAGGAGCCGGTCGGCCGTCTGGAAGCCCACGTTGTGCCTCGTGAGAGCGTAGCGCTCCCCCGGGTTGCCCAGGCCGACGACGAGGAGGATGTCCGTCTACTTCTCCTTCTTGGCGCCTTCCTTCGCGGCGGGAGCCGCGGCCTTCTTGTCCCCGGCGGCGGCCGGCTTCTTGTCCCCGGCGGCGGCTTCGGCCCCCTCCTCTTCCTTCTTGCCCTTGGCGATGACCTCGGGCTCGGTCCCCGGAGCGGCGCCCGCGGCCGCGGCGCCCTCGGCGGGAGCGGGTGCGGCCTCTTCCTTGACGATGACGACGTGGACCACGACCTGGTCCGCCTTCGAGAGCACCTCGATGCCTTCGGAGATCTTGAGCTCCCCGATGTGGATGGCCCCGCCGACGCTCAGGCCGCGGATGTCGACGTCGATGCCCTTCGGGATCGCGGTCGGCAGACAGCGGATCTCGACCTGGCGCATCACGTGCTCCAGGATGCCTCCCTGCAGCTTGACGCCGGGGGCCTCGCCGACGGTATGGAGCGGAACCTGGACGACGATCTTCTCCTTGAGGTCGATGCGCTTGAAGTCCGCGTGCGTGGGCTGGCCGGTGATCACGTTGCGCTGGAGCTCCTTCAGGATGACCGTGTCGGTCCCCTTGGCGTGATTGAGATGGATGATGGCGTTCGCGCCGGCGCGCTTGAGCGCCTCCATCAGCTCCTTCTCCCCGACGGTCACGCTGACCGGCTTATCCTTGCCGCCGTAGACGACGGCGGGGATCTTCCGGGCCTTGCGCAGCTCCGAAAGCTGGTTCCTCGTGTTCTTATCTCCGCGGAGCTCCGCGGCTACCTTGATCTCTTCCATGGTGTTCTCCCTTACCTAGACGAAAAGTTCGCTGATCGACTCTCCCCGATGGTTGCGCTTGATGGCCTCTCCGAGCAGCGGCGCGATGGAGAGTATCTTGACCTTCCCCCGGGACCCCCCGGCAGCGGGATGGAGTCCGACAGGATGAGCTCCTCGATGGCCGACTGCTCGACGAGCTCGAGCGCGCTGCCGGAGAGGACTCCGTGCACGCAGACCGCCAGCACCCGCGTGGCGCCCATCTCCTTGATGCGGTTGGCCACCTTCGTGAGCGTGCCGCCGGTGTCCACCATGTCGTCGAGGATGACGGCGGTCTTCCCCTGCACGTCCCCGATGACGTTGTAGATCGAGGCCTCGTTCGGGCGCGGCCGGCGCTTGTCGACGATGGCCAGCCCGGCCCCCAGGCGCTTGGCGAAGGCCCGGGCGCGCTCGACCCCGCCGACGTCCGGGGAGACCGCGACGACGTCGCGCAGCCCCTTGCCGCGCAGGTAGTCGAGGAAGACCGGCATGCCGAAGATGTGGTCGAGCGGGATGTCGAAGAAGCCCTGGATCTGGCCCGCGTGCAGGTCGACGCAGACCACCCGGTCGGCGCCCGCCTCGGTGATGAGGTTCGCCACGAGCTTCGCCGAGATCGGGACGCGGGGGGCGGACTTGCGGTCGGCCCGCGCGTAGCCGAAATACGGCATGACGGCCGTGATGCGCCCGGCCGACGCCCGACGCAGCGCGTCTATCATGACCAGGAGCTCCATCAGGTTCTCGTTGGCGGGGCGGCAGGTGGGCTGGATGACGTAGCAGTCCTTCCCCCGGACGTTCTCCTTGACCGCGACGTTGATCTCGCCGTCGGCGAACCGGCCGACCTCGGCCTCCGACACCGCGGTCCCGAGGTACTCCGCGATGCGCTCGGCGATGGGGCGGTTGGCGTTGCCCGTGAAGAGCTTGAGCGAATGGTCCAGCGGACGCGCGGGGGCGGCCTCCTTCTGGGCCTGGGGCTTCGCGGCCCGGGCGCGGGCCGCCGAATGGGGAGCGGTCTTCATTTCCTCACCTTGTTCACCTGCCTTTCCCGGGCGATGGCCAGCGCGCCGTCGGGCACGTCCTCGGTGATGGTCGAGCCGGCCGCGACCAGCGCGCCCCGCCCGATCTTGACCGGCGCCACGAGGTTGGTGTTCGAGCCGATGAACGCCTTGGCCCCGATCGTCGTCCTATGCTTCTCCTTGCCGTCGTAGTTGCAGGTGATGGTCCCGGCGCCGATGTTCACGTCCTCGGCGATGTCGGCGTCGCCGATGTAGGAGAGGTGCGAGACCTTCGAGCCGTAGCCGATGCGGGAGGCCTTCACCTCGGAGAAATTGCCGATCTTCGCGCGCGGCCCCGCCGTGGTGCCCGGCCGGATGTGGGCGAAGGGCCCGACCATGGTCTTCTCGAGCAGGCGCGCCTCCTTCACGTAGGAGAAGAGCACCTCGCACTCGTTGCCGATCTGGGAGTCCTCGATGCGTGTCCAGGGGCCGATGCGGCAGCGGTTGCCGATCTTGGTCTTCCCCCTCAGGATGGTCCCGGGCATCAAGAGCGAGTCCTGGCCCACCTCCACGTCGGCGTCCGCGTAGGTCGTCGCGGGGTCGAGGACGGTGACGCCCGAGAGCATCAAGCGCTCGAGCATGCGGCGGTTGAGGATGCGCTCGGCGTTGGACTGCTGCAGCCGGTTGTTGACGCCCTGGCACTCCTCGCCGGTCTGGGTCTGGTGGGCGCTGACCCGGCCGCCCTGGGTCCGGATGTGCTCGAGGGCGTCGGTGAGGTAGAGCTCCTTCTTCGCGTTCTTCGGGGAGAGCTTCTTGACCGCCTCGACGAGCAGGCCGACCTCGAAGCAGTAGCTGCCGGAGTTGACCTCGGTAATCGCCGCCTCCTTCGGGGTGGCGTCGAGCTCCTCGACGATGCGGACCACCTCGCCGAGCGGGGAGCGCACGATGCGGCCGTAGCCCCGGGGGTCGCGCAGGCGGGCGGTGAGCAGGGTGACCTGGCACTTCTGCTCCTCATGGTGGCGCAGCACGGAGTTGAGGGTGTCGAAGGTCAACAGCGGGGTGTCCCCCGCGGTGACGAGGGCGGTCTTGAACTTCCTGAGGAACGGCAGGGACTCGAGCACCGCCGCGCCGGAGCCGGTCAGGTTCTTCTGGTGGATGAAGGTGACCGGCCGGGTCACCCCCCAGTCCCGCAGCGAGTCCGCGATGGTCTTGCGCACCGCCTCCGCCTCATGCCCGACCACCACGCCGATGCCGGAGGGCTTGAGCGCGTTCGCCGCGCGCAGCATGTAGTGGATCATCGGGCGGCCGCCGATGCGGTGCAGCACCTTCGGGGTCGAGGAATGCATCCGCGTCCCCTGTCCCGCGGCGAGGATCAGCACCCCGAGGGGGCCCTTCTTATCGGTCTTCACAAAGAAGCTCCCGGGCATGGATTCGAACCATGAAACCCAGCTCCAAAGGCTGGTGTGTTACCGTTACACCACCCGGGATCGAATCCGTTTCTCATGCGTCGTCCGGATGCCCGGTGCCGGGGAGGGTCCCCTTCTTCACCTCGGCCTCGTAGGCCTGCAGGATGTTGTCCTCGAGGAACTTGCGGTAATCCACGGTGATCGGGTGAGCGACGTCCTTGTAGGTCCCGTTCGGGAGCTTGCGGGACGGCATGCACAGGATGAGGCCTTTGTTCCCCTCGATTATCTTCATGTTGCGGACGACGAAACAGCCATCGAACGTCACGGTCACGAAAGCCTTAAGCTTGTCCTCGCTGCGAAGGTGGACCCGGATCTCGGTGATCTGCATGTCATCCCATCACCCGAGACAGCAGGTGAGGTACACCTTCCACGGATAACCCGACAGCCGGCCCGCCGCCGCCTCCGCCTCCGCCCGCGAAGGCGCGAAGCCGAACACGCAGGCGCCGGACCCGGACATGAGGACCCCCTTGAGCCCCGTCTTGGCGAGGATGTCCTTCGCCTGACGGACCTCGGGCCGATGTCCGAGAACGGCGTCCTCGAGGCGGTTGAAGAGCAGGCCCTCCCATTCCGGGAGCGGCCGGCCCGCCGCGAGCCGATTTTCGAGTTTATCAAGCTGGGAAAGGCTCGTCAACACGACGGAACGGCCGGGCAGGGTCAGGCGCCTGTAGGCCTCGGGGGTCGGACAGTGCACGCCGGGCCAGACCAGGACCATCCAGGGCAGGGCCTTGGGCACCTCGAGGACCTTGAGCTTGTCCCCGATGCCGCGCCCGTCGCAGAAGGCGTCGCGCCGCGTGAAGAAGGCGACGTCGGCGCCCAGCTTGGGCGCGAGCTTGCGCACGCGGGCCATCGCCGAACGGTCCAGTTCGAGCTTGTGCAGGCGGGCCAGCGCGATGAGCATCCCCCCCGCGTCCGAGGACCCCCCGCCCAGCCCGGCCCCCATCGGTATTCGCTTGGTGAGGCGGATGCGGGCGCCGTAGCCCAGGGAGAACTCGGCCCGGAAGGCCTCGGCCGCCCGCAGGACCAGGTTGTCCGGCCCGGCGCTCAGGCCCTGCCCGGCCTCGTCTTCGACCTCGAGGGAGAAGCCCGGCGCGTCGGTGCGCTCGACGTCGAGGACGTCGAAGACCCCGACCTTGGCGAAGAGCGTGGCGAGGGAATGCATTCCGTCGCGGCGCTTGCCGGTGACCTCGAGGAAGAGGTTGACCTTGGCGGGGCACTGGACCTGGAGCGGCATCGCTATTCGAAACGGACCTCGGGCCTCTCGAAGCGGAACTCGAGGGAGAAGCCCCGGGCTTGGACCTTGAGCTGGGACGGCACGGAGCGCCCGGCCAGCGGGCGGTAGTCCGACAGCTTCAGCTCGAGCTCCCGGCCCCCGACTTCCATGATGGATTCGAGCACCACCCCCGCCTTGTCGAAGGAGAAGACCCGGCTCGCGGTCTCGACGCGGGGGGCCTTCCGCCACGAGCGGCGGTAGACCCCCGGCCGGGAGTCGAAGTCGGTCCCGTCCAGCCAGCCGCGCAGTAGCCGCATCGCGTCGTAGACGGCCTCCCGCGCGGCCTCGGGGGGGACACCCTCGAGCGCGATGGGGTCCATGGTGAAGGAGTCGTCGGTCCCCAGCTCGGCGCTCATCAGCGGGACGAAGAGGGGGCCGAGGACGTCGAGGTTGACCCCGCGCCGGGCCTTGTAGTGAAGGAAGCCGTTGAACTTGAAGGTCCGGCCGCCGAGGACCCCCTCGATGACGCAGGGGCCGCCGTAGCCGGCCGGCATGCCGAGCAGGGACTTCTGCAGCGCCAGGGTCCGGGAGCCCAGCTCCTCGGGGTCGAGGTCGTCTTCGAGGCCGCCCGCCCGCTTCGCCAGGGGGGCGCTGTCGGGGGCGGCGGAGAGGGCCCTCTTCAGCGATTCCCAGGCTCCCGCCTTGTCGCCCATCGCCTCCTGCACCTCGGCCAGATGGCCCCAGATGGTCTCGTCGCCGGGCAGGGCGGCGACCGCCTTGCGCAGCGCCGCGATGGACTCGGGGGGACGGCCCAGCTTGAACAAGACCCAGCCCAACGAGTCCAGATAGGCGCCGTTGTCGGCGTCCAGGGCCACGGCGCGCTCGACGAAGGACAGCGCCTCCTCCAGACGCAGGCCGCGGTCGGCGAGGGTGTAGCCCAGGTAGTTCAGCGCCGCGGCGTCGTTGGGCCGCGACGCCAGCAGCTCCTTGAAGGCCTTCTCGGCGGCCGCGATGTCCCCCATCTTCTCGCGCACCGCGCCGAGCTGGAAGAGGGCGTCGCGGTGCCCCGGCTTGAGCTTGAGGACGGCCTCCATCGTCGCGGCGGCCTTCGCGGGCTGCTTGAGGTCGTCGTAGCCCAGGCCCAGGAAATACGCGACCTCCTCGTTGTCGGGCCAGCGCGCATGCGCCTGGTCGAGGACGGCCACGGCCTCCTTCAGCCGCCCCGCCTGGGTCAGGTAGTAGCTCAGGCGCAGGCTCAGCGCCGCGTCCTCGCTCAGCGCCGCGCTCTCCTGGACCTGCTTGGCCGCCTCGGCGAAGTCGCCGGCCTCCTCGGCCATCAGCCCGAGCCAGAGGCAGGTCGCCGGATGCGACGGGGCGATCTCCTTGGCGCGCAGGAAGTGCTCCTTGGCCTTCGCGCCGTCGTCCTTGAGCACGAAGACCTCGCCGACATGGTTGAGCAGGACGATGTTGCGCGGGTCCCGCTCGAGGATCTCCTGGTAGGCGGCCAGGGCGGAATCGGTGTCCCGGCGCACCTCATAGAGCTGGGCCAGCGCGTGGCGGGCCTGCATGTTGTCGGGGTCCGCCGCGATGGACTCGCGCAGGCGCGCTTCGGCCTCGGCGTCCAGCCCGGCGCGGCTGTCCAGCACGGCGATCTGGAAGAGCGCCTCCGAGGAGTCTTCAGGGTTCTCCGCCGCGTAGCGCTCGAAGTACTTCTTCGCCTCCCCCGGCGACAAGGCCCCGAGCAGGTTGGCCAGGGCGTAGAGCGCCTCGGAATACCCCGGCTTGAGGGCGAGGGCCTTCTCGAAGGCCTCCCGCGACGCCTCCCCCTCGCCGCGCGCCCAGCGCACCTGGCCGAGGAGGAAGAAGGCCTCGGCGTCCTCCGGGGCCAGCTCGACGTAGCGGGTCGCCAGCTCGAGCGCGCGCGGGATGTCGCCCATCTCCATCGCCAGCTGGGCCGACTGGCGGAACATGGTCGCCGACTGCGGGTCGAGTGCGAGCGCGGCCTCGTACTCCTTCATCGCCTCGGCGTACTGCCCCTGGTTGGTGTGCAGCAGCGCCTTCAGGTAATGCTGGTAGGCGCTCTTGACGGCGGCGCCGGCGGGCACGGCGGCCAGCAGCGCGGCCAGCAGGGCCGCGGCCATCCGTTCTCTGTTCACAACGGGAGGTCCATGAGGAGGGCGTCCGAGCCGTCATTGTAGAATTTCGGCCGCCTCCCCACAACGCGCCCGCCGCGCCCGTCGTAGAGGGCCCGGGCGGGAGCGTTCGCCTCGGACACCTCCAGGGTCACCTTCGCGCAGCCGGAGGCGCGGGCGCGCTCGCCGACGGCGTCGAGCAGGGCCCGCGCCGCGCCGCGCCGGCGCGCGCCGCCGGCCACGGCGATGGTCAGGAGCTGCGCCTCCCCGCCCGCCAGCCACGCGACGGCGTAGCCGCAGACCCCCTGCGTCCCTTCCGCTACGACGAAGGCCCGGTCCGCCCGGCCCAGCTCGGCGGCGAACTGCGCCCGGGTCCAGCCGGGGGCCTGCGGGACGGCGGCCTCCAGGGCCGCGACGGCGTCGAGGTCAGCGGGGCGCGCGTCCCGGACCGAGGTCATTTGGCGTAGTTGGCGGGCTTGAGGTAGAGGGGCCGCAGCGCCGGCCGGCGCCCGGGGGCCCGGGGGGGGGCGG
>JACRDU010000027.1 GCA_016218495.1 Elusimicrobiota bacterium | reverse complement strand
CTCATCGCCATGGACTTCCCCAGTCCTGGACGGTTCGAGGTGCTGACGTGAGGCGTTCAAGCCTCCCGCTCGGGGCGGGTAGCCCCGAGCCCGCGAGGGCCCCCGCGGGGCCTGAGCAATCCGTCGGGGGCCTACTTCGCACAGTGTGTGAACTTGGAGTGCGCGCCCCTTGACGGGATGGGGATGGAAGGGTATCCTAAGAGTACATTAGACAGTACAACTGAAGGTACTCCAATGGATATCCACCCGCAAGACGGCGTTAAGCCGATCTCGGACTTCCGCAAAGACAGCGCTCGAGTCCTCAAGCAGCTGCGCGACCGGCACGAGCCGATCCTGTTGACCCAGAGAGGCCGTTCGGTGGCCGTCCTCATGGACCTCGAGACCTTCGAGCGCTTGGAGTACGCCGCCGGACTGCGCGCCGCCCATCGGCGGGGGGTCGCCGACCTCGACGCCGGCCGCTCGCGCCCGCATGCGGCCGTCGCACAGTCCATCTTGGGACGGCTCCGCGCGTGAGCCGGCGTGCGGTCCGCTGGTCGGCAGAGGCGGAGCACAACCTCGATGACATCGCCGCGCGCATCGCCCTAGATTCCCCGGAACGGGCATTGGCTTTCGCGCGCCGCCTGCTCGCCAAGGTCGGACGACTGTCCCTCTTCCCGGAATCCGGGCGTACCGTGCCTGAACTGGCAGACCTCGATTCCCCGCCGAGGGAGGTCATCGTGGGGGACTATCGGGTCATCTATCGCTTGGCCGACAAAGCCGTCGAAATCACGGCGGTCTTCCACGGCCGCCGCAAGCTCCCGAAACAGGCTTTGGACGCCCCGCCGATATCCGGACGGACACGATTCACATGAAATGCCGCGCCTGCGGGGAACGCTTCGCCGCCAACCACCTCCTCTCCGGGATGGGGGGACAGGAGAGCCCCGGGACCTTCTTATCCATCGCCGCTGTCCTGTTCGCCGCCGGCGGCGCCGTGCCCTTGCTGGGGGCGCCTTACTATTGGCTGGTCCTGCCCTGGCTGCCCGCCGCCTTCGTCCTCGTCCAGTGCTTCGTCGCCACCATAGACTGCTCGAACGTCCCCTGCCCGAAGTGCGGGTGCCCCCACGGCATCTGGCCCTGGTCCCGCTGAGCGGAATACCCGCCCTTGACGGGCGCACCTTGCGGGCTTAACCTAAACCCATGACCGCCCTGTTCCTGCTGTTGGCCGTCTCCGCCCACGCCCGCGACCCCCAGCCCCTGCCCGCCTCGCCGTTCGTCGAAGGGCGCGTCCTCATCGACGAGGACGCCCCGCCCATCGAGCTCGACGAGCCCGCCCTCAAGCCCGAGGCCGTCAAGCGCCGGGCCCGCGGACGCGTAGCCTCCGTCGACGCCAAGGCCAGGAAGCTCGTCATCGCCCTGGAGGACGAGGAGGACATGGCCCTCGCCGTGCCTGATGCGGCCGTGCTCACCTTCATGCCCGACGAGCGGCCCCTGCACCTCGACCAGCTGCGCCGCGGCGACGCCGTCGACTTCGAGGCGCTGGGAGCCAAGCTCGTCAGGCTGCACCTGGAAGCCGCCCCGCCGAGGAAGAACGTCCGCAGGCGCCCCGCGCCGCGCGAGGAGCTGCCCGACTACGACATGACGCCGGACACCGAGGACCGGCCCATGTACATGAGCGAGCCCCCGCCCGAGAAGAAGTAGCTCAGAAGGGGCGGCCGGGCGGCGGGACCGGCAGCTTGGTCTGGTCGTAGCCTTCCACCAGGTCCTCGCCCAGCAGCGGGACCACGATCCAGCGCCGCTTCGCGTCGTAGCCCAGGTCGGCCGGGCCCTTCAAGCCTTCCTTGAGGACGGTCGCTGAGCCGTCCGAGTCCACCCGGTAGAGCCGCCCCTTCTCCGCGTCGGTGACCAGCCAGCCCCCGCCCGAGGCCGGCTCCAGCCCGTCCAGACGGCCCAGGGGGGAGGGGGAGACGTCGTAGCGCTTCTTCGTCCTGATATCCAGCCAGTACAGCCGCCCGGGAACGACCTTGAGGCCCCAGGGGGCCACATAGAGGCGGCCGCCCCTGACAGAGAGGCCGTTCGGATTCTCCAGCCAGTCGCCCTTCGCCCATTCCTGCGCCTTGCCGTCGGGGGAGATGCGGTAGATGGCCCCGCCCACCGAGTCCGAGACGAAGAGCGAGCCGTCCGGAGCCGCCGCGACGTCGTTGAGGAAGACCGCTCCGGGGACAGGGATGCGGGTGATGACCTTCCCGGCGTCCGGGTCTATGACGGCCACCAGGTCGATGTCGGCCGCATAGAGACGGCCTCTGGAGAGCGCCAGCCCCTTCGGGGCGTTCAAGCCCGACACCCAGGAGGGATTGGAGATGCGCCCCAGCTCGTCGAGGCGAGTCAGCCAGCCCTTGCCGTCCTTGCCGTCGGGACGGCCCGCGATGTTCGAGACGTAGAAGGCCTTCGCCCCCGGGTCCCACAGCGCGCTCTCCGGCTCGGAGAATCCCGTCGTCGAGAAGACCGTCCCCGTGGCCAGCCCCACTGCCAGGGCCGCCGCCGCGCTCACAGGTCCACGCCCTCCCCGTGGGAGAGCATCATCGCCCGCATCTCCGCCATGCCGGGAGCGGAGAGCATGGCGACCGGGTTGAAGTCGTCGGTGACCAGCGCCCCGCCGCCGCCCGGGTCCACCCACTGCGACGAGGCCGTCTTCCACCAGGCCACCAGCTCCGGGCGCTGGGAGAATCCGGCCGGGTCGGGGGCGAAGGGGGCGTCGGAGGCGTAGAAGACCAGGTTCACCACCTCGGCGTCCGGGGGGAGGCCCAGGTTCGGCACCAGCATCCGGACTTCGGGGAAGACCTCGCGGAGCGTGCGCAGCGCCGCGCGGGCGAAGCCGGCTTCCGGCCCCGAGGCCCGGCCGATGAGGTTGAAGACCAGCATCCCGCCGGGCTTGAGGCGCCGTCTTGCCGCCTGGAACGCCTCCAGGGAGAAGACCTGCTCCGGGGTCTGGTCCCCGGCGAAGGCGTCGAGGTAGACCAGGTCGTAGTCCGCCCCGGGCCGCTCCAGCACGCGCCGTCCGTCCTCCAGCCACACCTCTCCCGTCGGCTTGAAATCGAACCAGTCCCGCGCCAGGCGCAGGATGGCGGGGTCGAGCTCCGCCACGTCGGTGGCGATGTTATAGGTGGCCAGGCGCTTCACCAGGGCCCCGCCGCCCAGGCCGACCAGGAGGGCGCGCCGCGCGCCGCGGCCGGCGGCGGAGGCGGCCGCCGCCTCGAAGGCCAGCATGTACTCCGAGGTGTTGTGCAGGCCGGGCAGGCTGGCCACGGTATTGGCCACGCCGTCGATGTAGAGCACGCGCCGGCCCCAGTCCAGGCGGTCGACGACGCGCACCGCCCCGTAGAGGGAGTCCTCGGCGGCCAGCACCTTGGCACGGCGCGAGCCGTTGGGGGGGACGGCGTAGGACAGGAGGGCGCAGAGCGCGGCGGCCCCCGCCGCCCCGGCCGCGCCGCGGGCGCCCCAGGAGAGCAAGGCCGCCGCCGCGAAGAGGACGCCCGCCACGGCCTCGAGGAGGAGGGCGGCGGACAAGGCGGGCAGCAGCCAGAATCCCGCGGCCAGGGCGCCCAAGACGCTGCCGAAGGTCCCCAGGGCGGACACCGAACCCGCCGCGCGCCCGACGCCGGCGAGGCTGGCGGCGCACAGGCGCACGCACAGGGGAGCCACCGCGCCCAGGGCCCCCAAGGGCAGGCCCAGGAGGACCAGGGCCGCCAGCAAGGAGCCGGCCTTGAGGCCCAGGCCGGCGGCCGCGCCCAGCACCGCCTTGCGCGCGAACGGGGCGGCGGCCAGCCAAAGGCCCGCCGCGGCGAAGAGGCGCGCCGGCCAACGCTGGGAGTCCCGGCCGTCGGCGAGCAGGCCGCCGGCCCAGGCGCCGGCCGCCAGCGCCGCCAAGGTCACGGTGATGACGGAGGACCAGACATAGAGGGAGGAACCGAACACCGGGGACAGCAGGCGCGAGCCGACCAGCTCCAGCACCAGGACGCAGGCGCCCGAGAGGAAGGCGGCGGCCCGGGCGGCGCGCGGGGTCACCGGGAGAGGTCCGCGACGATGCGCTCGACCACCCGCGCGCCGTAGTCCAGCCCCGACAGGGGCATCATCTCGTCGTGGCCGTGGATGCGGGCCTGGTCGTCGGGGGCCAGCGGGAACTCCAGGCCGTAGACCGCCACCCCGCGCCTGCGCAGGACGCCGGCGTCGGTGGAGCCCACAGACAAGGACGGCACCACGGCCGCCCCCGGGCTCTCCGCCGAGACGGCCTTGCGCACCGCGTCCCAGACCGGGCCCTCCAAGGGCGCCGCCGCCGGGGCCGGTCCGTCGGAGGCCGACAGGGGCTCCACGCTGACGCCGGAGTCCTCGACGGCGGAGCGCAGCTCCTCGAGGAAGGCCCGAGGGTCGGTGTCGGGGAGCAGCCGCGCATTGAGGTTCGCCCGGGCCTCGGAGGGCAGGACGTTCTCCCGGACCCCGGCGCTGAGCAGGGTGGGCGACAAGGAGTCGGTGACCATGGCGTTGTAGTAGGGGTTCTCACGCAGGGCCTCGGCCCCGCGCTCGACGCGCTCCTCGTCCTCGGCGAGCAGGTCGTCGAAGGCCGACGAGAGCTCGGGGGTCTCCAGGCCGCGCAGCCCGTGGAAATAGGCCTTGGTCACCGGGGAGAGGCGGTGGGCGGGGCGCCACTCGTCGAGGCGCACCAGGGCCCGGGCCAAGCGCATCACCGCGTTGTCGGGGTCGGGGACGGAGGCGTGGCCGCCGGAGGAGCGGGCGACCAAGGCCAGGTCCAGGTACTCCTTCTCCTGGACCTGGACGGCCAGCAGGCGCACCCGCCCGCCGCGCGTGAAGGTGGTCCCGCCCTCGTTGAAGCCCAGCTCGGCGTCGAGCAGCTCCGGGCGCTTCTCGAGGAGCCAGCGCACGCCCCAGCGCCCGCCCGACTCCTCGTCGGCCGTGGCCGCGAAGACGACGTCGCGCTTGAGGCGCGCGCCGGAGGCGGCCAGGCGGCGCACGACGACGGCGAAGACGGCCGCCATCGACTTGTCGTCGATGGCCCCGCGGCCCCGGACGTAGCCGTCCTTCTCGTCGCCGGCCCAAGGGGAGAAGCTCCAGCGGCCGGTCTCGGCGCCGACCGTATCGAGGTGGGAGAGCAGCAGCAGCGGCCTGCGCGAGCCGTCGCCCTTGAGCCGGGCCACGAGGTTGGTCCGGCCGGGGGTCGACTCCAGCAGCTCATAGGGGACGCCGCCCGCCTTGAGGTAGGCCGCCAGGACGGCGCAGGCCCCGCGCTCGGAGCCGGGCGGGTTGGAGGTGTCCACGCGGACCAGCGCCTTGAGCAGGGCGGCGGCGTCCTCCCCGGCGGGGGAGAGCTTGGCGGCGTGGGCCGGCGCGGCCAGCAGCAGGGCGAGGAGGAGGCTCAACGCGCGGCCTCCGAGAACTCCAGGCCCAGCGTTGAGCCCTTCACCACCTTGCGGCGGCGGGCCTGCCCGGCGGCCAGTTCCAGGACATAGAGGCCCCAGCCGGAGCGGGTGGCCACCTCGTCGTCGCGCATCCCCGGCTTCGAGCGGGGCACGTCCGCGTGCACGGCGGTGACCTTCCCCTGAGCGTCCAGCCAGACCATGTCGAGGTCGACGAAGGTGTTCTTCATCCAGAAGCCGAGCTGCTGCTCGGCATCGAAGATGAAGAGCATCCCGTCATCGGGGCCCATCTTCAGACGGTCCATCAGGCCGCGCTCGCGCTCCTCGGGGCTGTCCGCCGCCTCCGCCGCGATGGAGGAGCCGTCCGGGAACGACACCCGGACCGCGACGGGCCCGGGGGCGGCCTTGGGGACGGGGACGGCCAGCTCCGCGCCGGGGACGGGGCGTCCCTCATCGGGGGCCTGCGGCCCTCGGCAGCCCGACAGCAGCAGTACGGCGCAGAGCAGTCCTTTCATGGTCCTCCGGTCCGCGGCAGCGGCCCGACCGTCTTCAGGTCCTCGACGCGCCGCTCGACGGCGCCGGCGAGGACATGGGCCTGGTCGGAGACCTCGTCGTAGGAGACGCCGGACTCCTCGGCCAGCTGGCGCAGGGTCCGGCCGTCCTTGGTGCGGCGCGTGCGCAGGTCCAAGAGCCTCTTGCCCGAGGCCTTCGCCATCAGGACCAGCTCCAGGACCTCGAGGCGGTAATAGCCGCGGGCCAGCAGCTCGGGCACCTCGACGCTGGGAGAGGAGACGCCCACGGCGGCCCAGGTCGTCGCGTCGAAGGCCAGCGACAGCGCCAGCGCCAGCGGGGTGCGGGCGGCCTCCGTGCTGCCCTTGGACGCGTCGAAGAGGCCGCCGTCGGGGGCCAACGAGGCGCCCGCGCCGACCTGGGCGGCGACGGGGAGCGCGCAGAGCGCGGCGGCGGCCGCCAAGGTCAGGACTCGGAGTCGATCCATATCGTGACGGGGCCGTCGTTGACCAGCTCAACGTCCATGTGCGCGCCGAAGGTGCCCGTCTTGACCTCGAGCCCGCGGGCGGCCAGCGCCTCCGCGTAGGCGCGGTAGAGCGGCTCGGCCGCGGCCGGCGCGCCGGCGCCGGTGAAATCGGGCCGCCGGCCCTTGGAACAGTCCCCGAACAAGGTGAACTGGCTGACCACCAGGACGCCGCCCCGGACGTCCGAGACGGAGAGGTCGAAGCGGCCCTGCTCGTTCTCGAAGATGCGCAGGGCGGCGGTCTTCTCGGCCAGGCGCCGCGCCGCGGCGGCGTCGTCGTTGGGCCCGACCCCGACGAAGGCCACGAGGCCGCGGCCCACGCCGCGCGGCTCTTCGCCGGCCACGCGGACCTGGGCGCGGGACACGCGCTGGAGCAGGAGCCTCATGGTCGCTCCCTACGGACAAGCGGTCGACCATTCCCTGCGCTATGCTCGGTCACGACTGCGATTTTAGTATACTTCGCCGACGCAATTACCTCGACGGCGGAGCGAAACACCATGGTCACAGGACTGGTTCTCGTACGGCTGATGTCGGGCAAGGAGAAGGACGCGCTGGCCACCATCAAGAAGACGCGCGGCGTCGCCCATGTCTCCGCGGTCTTCGGACGCTGGGACCTGGTCCTGGACATGGAGACCGAGGACCTGCCCAGCCTCTCCAACACCGTGGTCGAGGACATCCGCTCCATCCCCGGCGTGCTCTCCACGGAGACGCTGGTCACCACGGCGATCTAGGAGGCCCTCCTGGACGAGCCCATCCTCTCGGTCCGCGGGCTGCGGACCGAGTTCCGAACCCCAGACTCCCTGGTCCGGGCCGTGGACGGCCTGTCCTACGACCTCCACGCCGGGCGGACCCTGGCCGTGGTGGGGGAATCCGGCTCCGGCAAGAGCGTGCATGCCCTGTCGCTGATGCGCCTCCTGCCCGTGCCGCCGGCGCGGGTGACGGCGGGGGAGGTCCTCTACCGCGGGCGCGACCTCCTGACCCTGCCCGACCCCGAGATGCGCCGCCTGCGCGGCGACCGCCTGGCGATGATCTTCCAGGAGCCGATGACCTCGCTCAACCCCGTCATGCGGGTGGGCGCGCAGATCTCGGAGTCGGTCGTGCTCCACAAGGGCGCCTCCGCGGCCGCGGCCCGCGCGCGCGCGGTGGAGCTGCTGCGCAAGGTGGGGATCCCCGCCCCCGAGAAGCGCGTCGACGACTACCCGCACCAATTCTCCGGCGGGATGCGCCAGCGCGCGATGATAGCGATGGCGCTGGCCTGCGACCCCGACGTGCTCATCGCCGACGAGCCGACGACGGCGCTCGACGTCACCATCCAGGCCCAGATACTCGAGCTGATGAAGTCCCTGCAGCGCGAGTTCAAGATGGCCCTCATCCTCATCACGCACAACATCGGCGTGGTGGCCGAGATGGCCGACGACGTGGTGGTCATGTACGCGGGGCGCGCGGTGGAAAAGGCCCCGGTCCAGGACATCTTCAAGTCCCCGAAGCACCCCTACACCCGGGCCCTCCTCGGCTCGGTCCCGTCCATCTACCTGCGCAAGGACCGCCTAGCCTCCATCCCCGGGCAGCCGCCCGACCTGGCCGTCCCGTTCAAGGGCTGCCCCTTCGCTCCGCGCTGCACCGAGGCGCTGGAGCGCTGCCGCGCCGACGACCCCCCGGCCTTCCCGCTGGCGGGCGGCCGGATGTCCAACTGCTGGCTCGTCGATTCGCCGGCGGCGGCGCCGCGGTGAGCGCTCCCCTGCTCGAGGTGAAGGGCCTGGCCAAGCACTTCGAGGTGCCGGCCGAGACCTTCCTGGGCCCGAAGCGCCGCATCGCCGCGGTGGACGGGGTGTCCTTCACCGTTTTCAAGGGGGACACCTTCGGCATCGTCGGCGAGTCCGGCTGCGGCAAGACCACCCTGGGCCGGACCATCCTCAAGCTCGAACGGGCCACCGCGGGGCAGGTCCTCTTCGAGGGCCGCGACGTGCTGGCCCTGCCCGGCGGCGAGCTGCGGCGGCTGCGCCGGGACATCCAGATCGTCTTCCAGGACCCGTTCTCCAGCCTGGACCCGCGCATGACGGTGGCGCGCATCCTCGAGGAGCCCTTCTCCATCCACGGCATCCTCCCCGACCGCGCCCAGAGGCGGCGGCGCATCGAGCAGCTCCTCGATGTCGTCGGCCTGCCCAAGGCCGCGCTGGAGCGCCACCCGCACATGTTCTCCGGCGGGCAGCGCCAGCGGGTCGGCATCGCGCGCGCCCTGGCCCTCAACCCGAAGCTGGTGGTGCTCGACGAGCCGGTCTCGGCGCTGGACGTGTCGATCCAGGCCCAGGTCCTGAACCTCCTGCAGGACCTGCAGAAGGAGTTCTCCCTGACCTACCTCTTCATCGCCCACGACTTCTCGGTGGTGCGGCACCTGTGCAACCGGACGGCCGTCATGTACCTGGGCCGCATCGTGGAGCACGGCGAGACCCAGACGCTCTTCGCCGACCCCCAGCATCCTTATACAGAGGCCCTGCTCTCGGCCGTGCCCGTCCCCGACCCCGCGCTGGAGAAGCGGCGCAAGCGCATCCTGCTGGCCGGGGACGTGCCCAGCCCCCTGGCCCCGCCCTCCGGCTGCCGCTTCCATCCCCGCTGCCGCTACGCGCGGCCGGACTGCGCCGCCCTCGACCCCGCCCTGGCCGAGGTGCGCCCCGCGCACTGGGCGGCCTGCCCGGTGGCCCCGTTCGCGGACGCGGCCAGCGCGGCGGCGCTCATCGAAGCTTAAGTCGCGCCCGGATTTCCTATAATCCGCGGCGGTGGGAAAAACGGTCCTCGAAGTCCAGAATCTCGTCACCGAGTTTCACGTCGAACATGGGGTGGCCCGTGCGGTGGACGGGGTCTCCTTCCACCTGGAGGAAGGGGAGACCCTGGGCCTGGTGGGGGAGTCCGGCTCCGGGAAGTCGGTGACCTCGCTCTCCCTCATGCGCCTCGTCCCGTCCCCTCCCGGGCGGATCCTGCCCTCCTCGCGCATCGTGCTGGGAGGGCGCGACGTCATGAAACTCTCCGAGCGCGAGATGCAGGCCGTGCGCGGCTCCGAGGTCGCCATGGTCTTCCAGGACCCGATGACGGCGCTCAACCCGGTCTACACCGTCGGCAACCAGCTCGCCGAGGTCCTGCTGCGCCACGAGGGCCTCTCGCGCGAGAAGGCCCGCGCCCGAGCCGTCGAGCTGCTCGAGCACGTGGGCATCCCGGCCCCCGCCAAGCGCGCCGACAGCTACCCGCACCAGCTCTCCGGCGGGATGCGCCAGCGCGCGATGATAGCGATGGCGCTGTCGTGCTCCCCGCGCATCCTGATCGCCGACGAGCCGACCACGGCGCTCGACGTCACCATCCAGGCCCAGATCCTCGAGCTCATCAAGAAGCTCCAGCGCGAGACCGGGATGGCCGTCATCATGATCACCCACGACCTGGGCGTGGTGGCCGAGACCTGCGACCGCGTCAACGTGATGTACTGCGGGCGCATCGTGGAGGAAGCCCCCATCCGCGACCTCTTCGCCGCGCCCAAGCACCCCTACACGCGCGGCCTCATCGACTCCATCCCCGACCTCGAAGCCTCGCGCGGCGGCGTGCGCAAGCCCCTCTTCGCCATCCCCGGCATGGTGCCCGACATCCACCACCTGCCCGCCGGCTGCCGCTTCGCCGAGCGCTGCTTCAAGGCCGCCGACGCCTGCCGGTCCTCCGACCCCGTGCTCAGCGACCTGGCGCCCGGCCGGCGCGCGGCCTGCCTGACGCCGCTGGCGGCCGGCGAGCGCGCGCCCGCGGCGGCCGAAGCATGAGCGGAGCCCCCAAACCCCTGCTGGCCGTGCGCGGCCTCAAGAAGCACTTCCCGGTCCGCGGCGGCCTCCTCAAGAAGGTCGTCGGCTGGGTCTACGCGGTCGACGGGGTGAGCTTCACCCTCGAAGAGGGCGACACGTTGGGCCTGGTGGGGGAGTCGGGCTGCGGGAAGTCGACCTTGGGGCGGACTCTGATGCGCCTCTACGAGCCCACCGAGGGCGCCATCGAGTTCCAGGGCCGCGACATAGCCCGGGCCTCCGCCGCGGAGCTGATGCCGGCCCGGCGCGAGATGGCGATGATCTTCCAGGACCCCTACGCCAGCCTCAACCCGCGCATGACGGTCTCCGACATCGTCACCGCGCCGATGTCGGCCCACGGCGTGGGAACGCCCGCCGAACGGCGGGAGAAGGCCTCGGAGATCCTCCAGGTCGTCGGCCTGCGCGCCCAGGCCGCCTCCCGCTACCCGCACGAGTTCTCGGGCGGCCAGCGCCAGCGCATCGGCATCGCCCGGGCCCTGATCCTCAACCCCAAGCTGGTCATCGCCGACGAGCCGGTCAGCGCCCTGGACGTCTCCATCCGCGCCCAGGTCGTCAACCTGATGATGCGCCTCAAGGAGCGCTTCAAGCTCACCTACGTGTTCATCGCCCACGACCTGTCCATCGTCGAATACATCTCCAGCCATGTGGCGGTGATGTACCTGGGCCGCGTGATGGAGAAGGCCGCGGCCAAGACCCTCTACGCCAGCCCCAAGCATCCCTACACCCAGGCCCTGATTTCGGCGAACCCGGTGCCGGACCCCGCGCGCCGGGCCCAGAAGCAGGTGCTCAAGGGCGAGATACCCAGCCCGATGCACCCGCCGTCGGGCTGCGTCTTCCACACGCGCTGCCCGCTGGCCGAGGAGCGCTGCCGCGCCGAGGCCCCGGCGCTGCGGGACGTGGACAAGACGGGGACCGACGAGCACCTGGTGGCCTGCCATCTGGTGAAGGATTAGGAGAGGCACATGAGAACGAAAACAATCATCGCCGCGGCGTCGGCTTGCGCGCTCGCCGCGTGCTCGAGAGGCGGGACCCCTTCCGGCGGGCGCGTGCTCGAATACGGCGCGCTGGCGGTGGCCGGCTCGGCCGACCCGAACCTGGTGGGCTCGATGTACGACGCCGACCTGGTCGGCCTGCTCTACGACACCCTCTACGAGTACGAGTACCTGGCCCGCCCGTTCAAGCTGAAGCCCGCGCTGGCGGCGGCGATGCCCGAGGTCTCCAAGGACGGGCGCACCTACACCATCAAGCTCAAGCCCGGCATCTTCTACCCCGACGACGCCTGCTTCAAGGCGACGGGAGGTAAGGGGCGCGAGTTCGAGGCCAAGGACTTCGTCCACGCGCTCTACCGCAAGGCCGACCCCAAGATGAAGTCCAATACCTGGTGGCTGGTCGGCGGGATGATCGAAGGGCTCGACGGCCTGCGCAAGGCCGCCGCCGACAAGCCCTTCGACTACGCCGCCGAAATCCCGGACCTGAAGGCCGTCGACCGCCATACGGTGAGCTTCCGCCTCAAGACCCCGTTCCCGCAGATTCTGTGGGTCCTCGCCAAGGAATCCATGGCCCCGCACCCGTTGGAGTGCGCACAGTTCTATGGGGAGGACTTCGCCAACCACCCGGTGGGCCTGGGGCCGTTTAGGATGGTGGAGTGGCAGAAGAACGCCCGCTATACCCTGGTGCGCAACGAGAAGTACCGGGAGGACGCCTATCCGAGCGAGGGGGAGGAGGACGACAAGGCCGCCGGGCGCCTGGCCGACGCCGGCAAACGCCTCCCGTTCGCCGACAAGGTGATCGTCCACGAGTTCTCCCAGACCCAGCCCTACTGGCTGCAGTTCCGGGCGGGGAAGTTCGCCTGGGGCCGCGTCCCCGGGGAGTTCACCGAGGAGGTCTTCAAGGTCGCCTCGAAGGACGGCAACAAGAAGGTCTGGGAGCGCGACGCGAAGGGACGCCGGGTGCTCTCCGACGAATACGCCAAGAAGTACGCCTACTACCCGCTGTTCCTGCTCGACCTCATCTACCGCGGCTTCAACTACGAGGACCCGGTCGTGGGCGGCGACGGCAAGGGCAAGAAGGTCCGCCAGGCTCTCGCGCTGGCCCACGACATCGACGCGGAGAACGACCTTTTCTACAACGGCCTCAACGTCGTCTACGCGGGCATCGTCCCGCCCGGCGTCCAGGGCTTCGACCCCAAGGTGAAGAACCCCTACAAGGGCCAGGACCTCGAGCGCGCCAGGAAGCTCCTGGCCGAGGCCGGCTACCCGGAGGGCAAGGGCCTGCCCGAGCTGCAGGAGTGCGGCTCCGAGGACGCCCGCAGCGTGGAGCAGGCCTCGTTCTTCATCAAGAACGCCGAGAAGATCGGCGTGAAGATCAACTACGAGGCGATGCGCTTCGCCGAGCTGACGAAGAAGCTCAAGGAGAAGCGCTGCCAGATCATGGGCCTGGCCTGGGGCGGGGACTGGCCGGACGCGCAGAACTTCGTGCAGCTGGCCTACGGCCCGAACAAGAGCCCGGGGTCGAACAACTACAACTACGACAAGCCCGAGGTGAACCGGCTCTACGAGCAGTCCCTGCCGATGCCGCCCAGCCCGGCGCGCGACGCCATCTACCAGAAGATCAACAGGATCATCCTCGAGGACCAGCCGTTCCACGGCTCGATGGCGCGCACGCGCGACTACCTCATCCCCGCGGACACGCTGAACTTCAAGCCCGAGGAGATGATCCCCAACCACGCCAAGTACGTCCGCCTGCGCGGCTGGCCGGAGGCCAAATAGGCGCATGCTGACCTACATCCTCAGGCGGACGGCGGCGATGGTCCCGACCTTGCTCGGGGTCTCCATCCTCGTCTTCTGCATCTTCAACGTCATCGGGGACGACCCGGTCTATCTGTACCTGGGCAAGAACGCCACGCCGGCCGAGGTGGCGTCGCTGCGCCGCGAGCTGGGGCTCGACAAGCCGCTGCCGGTGCAGTACCTGGAGGGGATGAAGCAGCTGCTCACCTTTGACCTGGGCTTCTCGATGTCGGCCAAGGAGCCGATCTCCCGGATGTTCCTCGAGGGCATCGGGCCGTCGGTGGCCATCACGTTGCCGGCGCTGGCGCTCTATTCCGGCATCTCCATCGTCCTGGGGCTCGTCTGCGCCTACTGGCGGGGGACCCTGCTCGACAAGCTCATCGTGGCGGGGGCCACGGTCGGGATGGCCATCTCCTACGTGGCGGTGATGATCTTCGCGCAGTACTTCCTGGCCTTCGTCCCGAACCAGCACGGCCTGGCCTCCTTCCCCATCACCGGCTACGAGCGCGGCTTCTTCGCCTGCCTGCCCTACATCCTGCTGCCGAACCTCATCTCCTGCTTCGTGGCGCTGGGCTACGACACGCGCTTCTTCCGCGCGGTGGCCGTCGAGGAGATGAACCGCGAGTACATCCGGACGGCCAAGGCCTACGGGGCGGGCACGCGGACCATTCTCTTCAAGCACGTGCTCAAGAACATCGCCATCCCCATCATCTCGCGCGTGGTGGTGGTGATCCCGTTCATGATAGCGGGCTCTTTCCTCTTGGAGTCCTTCTTCGTCATCCCCGGGCTGGGCTACAAGCTGCTGCACGCCATCGAGTCCGCCGACTACCCGGTCATCAAGACCTTCACGATGCTGATCGCGCTCTTGGTGGTGGTGGCGAACACCGTGGCCGACGTCCTGAGTAGCCTGGTCGACCCGCGCATCAAGCTCTCATGAACGCCCACGGGGAATCGCTCTTCCGGAAATCACTGCGCAAGCTCCGGCGCGACCGCTTCGGGATGGCCGGGCTGGCCGTGGTGGGCTTCTTCGGCCTGGTCGCCCTCGGGGTCAAGCTGGGGCTGTTCTGCACCTTGGCCCAGGCCACCACTCCGGTGGGCCCGCAGTTCGTCCGCCCCGGAGCGGCCTACCAGCGCACCCTTGCCGACGGGACGAAGGCTGCGGCGCGCTCCCTGTTCGGCACCGACATCCAGGGCCGCGACGTGGCCGTGAAGCTCGTCTACTCCATCAAGCAGGCCTTCGCCATCGGCGTCATCGTCGCCGTCCTGTCGGTGGCCGTCGGCGTGGTGCTGGGCTGCATCTCGGGGTACTTCGGGGGGCTGGTCGACGACGCCCTGCTGTGGCTCTACACCGCCATCAACTCCGTGCCGTTCATCCTCTGGATCGTCAGCATCTCTTACGCGTTCGGACGGGGGTTCACCGGCGTGGTGGTGGCGCTGGCGGCCACCTTCTGGGTGGGGGTCTACTTCAATGTGCGCGCCGAGGTCCGGCGCCTCAAGGAGCTGGAGTTCGTGCTGGCCTCGGAGTCCTACGGGGCGTCCAAGTGGAGCATCATCTTCCGCGACATCGTGCCGAACCTGAGCCACCTGATCTTCGTCTTCCTGTCGCTGGACTTCATCGCCGCGGTCAAGAACGAGGTCATCCTGTCCTTCCTGGGCCTAGGGATAGCCGGCGAGCCCAGCTGGGGCGTGATGATCTCGAACGCCCGCCTGGACCTCTTGGCCGGCAAATGGTGGGAGGTCACCGGGGCCACCATCCTGCTCTTCGTGCTTGTGATGGCCTTCAACATGCTCACCGACGCCCTGCAGGACGCCTTCGACCCGAAGAAGGTGGGTTAGCGGCCGCGCCCGAGCGGCCGCTGCCGCTTCTTCCTTCCCGGGTCCCTGCGCGCCAGATAGAAGTCGGCCAGCGCCTCCACCAGCAGCTCGAGCCGCCCCGCCGGATTCGTGTGCCAGGGGATCTGCCTGATGCGCTGAATCTTCTCCCGCAGGCGCTCGCTGCCGGTGAAGCCGAAGAGGACGCGCTCCGGGCTCAACGGCTCGATGCGCGCGCGGGGAGCCGGGGCCGGAGCGGGAGAGGCGGGGCGGAATGGACCTCCGGCGGACAGGGCGGGGGGCCCTGTGTCAGAGGGAGGTCGGCCGGAGGCTGGGGGAGAGCCCGGATGACGTCCCGGCGGTCGGGCTTGGGGGACAGCGTCACCGCCAGGACTTCGAGCTGCCGCGCGTTCATCCCTTCGGCCTGGGTGAGGAGCTTCTCCCAGTTGTCCGGAGACAGGTGGGGGGCCAGAATTCTGATTGCGCTCAGGTTGAGGCGTCCCTCCGCCAATAGAGCGATGATGCCTGGGAAACGGCTGGCGGCGCGGGCCGCTAGGATGAGCTTGTAGGCGGAGGATTCGGAGAGCCCCAGCTCTTTGACGCAATAGACGAAGAGCGAACTGAAACCCGCCGGGGCATACAGCCGCCGCCCCGCGAATTCAGACAGGTAGGCCACCAGCACTCCCGAGACCTTCTGCCGGACACCACACAGTTTTTTGAGGCGCACGGCCAGCTCTTCATCGCTCAAACCATGGCACTGCTCGAAGACCGCCATCGCCCAACTGCCCACGTGGGCAGTTGGCAGAGAATCCGGGGCGCTCATTCCGCCCTCCCCAAGCCTAGGCGGGCGGCGGCGTGCTGATTGTGGGACCGGCAGAGCAGGCGGATGTTGACGGCGGAGTCGGAGCGGCCGCCCAGGACCCAGGGGACGATGTGGTCGTACTCGAGCCCCGCGCGCTCCTCGCAGCGGCGGCCGCCGTCGGACACGTAGGCGCAGCGGCCCTCGTCGCGCTCCCAGACCTCCTCCTTGACCGCGGCCGGGATGAGGCGGGAGCGCGCCGCCGCCGGGCGGTCTTCCGGCGCCGCGCCCTCGGCGCGGCCAGAGCCGTCTGGACGGCCCGCGCCTGCACGCCCCGCGCCGACGGCGGCGGAGCCCGGAGCCCTGGCGGCCAGGCCCGTGCGCCGGTCGGGGTCCTTGCGGTCCAGGTAGTAGTCGGCCAGGGTGTCGATGACGGCCTCGAGGCGGCCCGAGGGGTCCTTGTGCCAGAGCAGCGCCCGCGCGCGCTCGATCTTGCGGCGCAGCTCCACGCTGCCGGTGAAGCCGAAGTGGACGCGCTCGGCGCTCAGCGCCTGCACGGAATCGCGCGCCTCGCGGGGCGCGGCCGCCGCGGCATCGGCCCCCTCAGCGGCCGCCAGCTCGACCGCGTCCGGGATGTCCGGGCGCGGGTCCAGCGCCGCCGCCAGCGTCTCGAGCTCCTTGCGGCCCAGGCCCCGGGCCTCGGCCAGCAATTCCTCGTAGTTGTCGTAGGCCAGGTACGGCCCCAGGACCACGATGGCCGCCAGCCTGACCGCGCCGGCCTCGATGAGCGTCCCCAGCCCCGGCAGGCGCCGCAGCGCCCGCGCCGCCTGCACCCGCTCGTAGGCCGTATGCTCCGACCAGCCCAGCTCTCCCACGCAGAAGGCGTACAGCGTCGGATACCCCGCCGCCTCAGGCAGCCCGCGGGCGTCGAATTCGCCCAGCTGCGACAGCGCCGCGACGCAGCAGCGGCGCTCCCGCGCCGTCCCTTCCTTCAGCGCCGTTTCCAGCCCGTCGTCCGTTACCTGCGACAGGTCTTCCATGCGCGCACCCTGAAGCTAGTACGCGCGAAGGGGGGAAATGGTTCCAGGATTATTTGGGGACGGCGGGGGACTTCGCCAGCGCGTCGAAGGTGCGCTTTTGCAGCTCGGCCACCGAGGTCCAGCGCACGAGCTCCTCTTGCGTCTTGAGCACGCGGACCTCGCTGCCTTCGCGCCGGGTCAGCACCAGCCAGCCGGCGGGCGCGGTCGGGACCGGCTCGGCCGGTGCCTCGGCCTTGAAGAGGGAGAAGGGGGGGAGGTGCGCCGCGCCGGAGGCCATGGCCGGCATGGCGCCGAGGGCGTCGCGCAGGTCGTCGGGGGCCTCGATATCGGAGCCTTCGGAGGGGACGCTGATGCGCTCGATGGTCCCCCAAGGGTCGGAGCCCGACAAGCCCAGCTGCGCGGCGAAGCCGAGGTAGACGGGAAACAGCGGCACGGCCGTCCGGAGGATGGAGCCCGCGCGAGCCACCTGGACCACGCCCAGCCCAGCCGGCCCGGCGAACATGGCCAGGAGCTCGGCGCGCTCGGAGGTACGCAGCCCCTCCTGCGCGGCGCACGGAAACGCGGCCAGAGCGGCAAGGCAGGAGAGCAGGAGGGTCTTCATCATCCCTGAGGATGCCCGCCCACTCCCGCTTCTGACAGGGGATTTGGACCCCCGCAGGGATGCCCCGAAGGGCCTAGATGAAGTATCATCCCAGGCCGCCTATTAAGGAGAGAATATGGTCCGGAAAGGCTATGCCGCCCTCGCGATTTTGGCCGTCTTCCTCGTCGCCGCCCTCAGCGCCTGCGGGAAGCGGGATGCCGAGCCGGGTCCCGCCCCCGCCCCGACGGGCGCCGCCGCGGTCCCCAACAAAGACACCTACATCCATGCGACCATCCAGGACATCGATTCCATGGACCCGGCCTGGGCCTACGACTCCGCCAGCCACTCCATCCTCCTCAACGTCTACGAGCCGCTGGTCACGTACAAGGGCTCCAGCACCTCGGAGCTCGAGCCCGTCATCGCCCAGCAGGTCCCCAGCCGGGCGAACGGCCTCGTCTCCGCCGACGGGCGCACCTATACCTTCCCCATCCGCAAAGGGGTGAAGTTCCACCATGGAGCGACCCTGACCCCCGAGGACGTGCGCTATTCCCTGATGCGCTTCATGCTCTACGACCGGGCGGGCGGCCCGTCGTCCTTGCTGCTCGAACCGGTGACGGGGCTGTCCTCGACCCGGGACGAGAAGGGCAAGGTCATCGCCGGCGTCTACGACAAGGTCGCCGCCGCCGTGACGGTCCAGGGCGATTCGGTCCAGCTCAAGCTCCACAAGCCCTTCGCGCCCATCCTCACCGTGCTCGCCTCCTGGGGCCTGGTCGTCGCCAAGGACAGTGCCAAGGCGGCCGCCTGCTGGGACGGCAGCAAGGAGGACTGGGAGAAGCACAACAACCCCCAGAAGACCTCCGAGGCGCTGCACGACCGGCCCGACGGGACGGGGCCGTTCAAGCTCGAGCGCTGGGACTCCAAGGGCAAGGAGATCGTGCTCTCGCGCTTCGAGGGCTATTGGCGCGGGCCGGCCAGGCTCAAGACGGTGGTCATCCGGGGCATCGACGAGTTCCAGACCCGCAAGCTGATGCTGGCCGCCGGGGACGCCGATTCCATATACGCCGACCGCCTGTCCAAGCCCCTGCTCGAGTCGATCGACGGGGTGGAGCTGATCGACGACCTGCCGCGCATCGACATGAACCCGACGGTCTTCTTCGTCTTCAAGATCGAGACCCAGGGCAACCCCAACATCGGCTCCGGCAAGCTCGACGGCGAAGGCATCCCGGGGGACTTCTTCGCCGACAAGGACGTGCGCCTGGCCTTCGCCCACGCCTTCGACGCGGACGGCTTCATCAAGGACGTCAACCGCGGCAAGGGCTCGCGCGCCACGGGCTTCATCCCGAAGGGCCTGCTCGGGCACAACCCGGACCAGCCCGTCTACGCCTACGACCTCAAGAAGGCCGAGGCGCATTTCAAGAAGGCCTTCGGCGGGAAGCTCTGGGAGAAGGGCTTCAAGTTCACGCTGTCCTTCAACTCCGGCAACGCGCCCCGCGAGGTCATCGCGAACATGCTCAAGCGTTCGGTGGAGTCGATAAACCCCAAGTTCAAGATAGACACCCGCGCCATCCAGTGGTCGACCTACCTCGACCAGTCCAACGCCTCCAAGCTGCCGATGTTCGTCCTCGGCTGGGCGCCGGACTACCCGGACGCGCATAACTTCGCGCACCCGTTCATGCACTCGCAGGGGAACTACCCGCGCCTGCAGCGCTACAAGAACGCCGAGGCGGACCGCCTGGTCACGCAGGCCATGGGGGAGACGGACCCCGGCAAGCGGGCCAAGCTCTACCACCGCCTGCAGGCCATCGCCCACGAGGACGCCCATACGCTCTTCGTGCTCGACAGCGTCAGCTACCGGACCCAGCGCAGCTGGCTGAAGGGCTTCCAGTACAACCCCGTCTGGCCCGACTCGCCCTACCTTTCCCCGTTCTACAGCCTCTGGAAGGAATAGCGCCGCGACGATGACCCGCTTCATCCTCAAGCGCCTCGCCATGCTGCCGCTGGTCCTGGCCGGCGTGACGATGCTGCTCTTCGGGCTGTTCCAGACGCTCTCCCCGGAGATGCGCGCCTCGCTCTACATCAAGGACCCGCGCCAGCTCGCGGCGCTGGAGTCCGTCATCTCGTCCTACGGCCTGCGCGACCCTTTCCACAAGCAGTACGTGCGCTGGCTCGGGCGCGTCGCGCGGGGCGACCTCGGCTACTCGGAGACGGCCAAGATGCCCGTGACCCAGGCCGTGCGCGCGTTCTTCCCCGCGACCGTCGAGCTCTCCGTGCTGTCCTTCGTCCCCATCATGCTTCTGGGGATCTGGCTGGGGACGCTCTCGGCGGTCCACAAGGACCGCTTCATCGACCAGCTCTCCCGCTTCATCTCCATCACCGGCTATTCGCTGCCCTCCTTCGCGCTCGGGCTGACCCTGCTGATGGTCTTCTACGGCATGTTCCAGCTCTTCCCGCCCGGGCGCATCTCCCTGTCCTCGGACCTCGTCGTGAACGGCGGCGGGTTCGCCTCCTACACCGGGCTCATCCTGCTGGACTCGCTGCTCAACGGGGAGCCCCGGGTGTTCGTCGACGCCCTCGCGCACCTCGTGCTGCCCGCCGCCACGCTGACCTACGTCACGATGGCCCTCTTGGTCCGGGTCACCCGCTCGTCGATGCTCGAGGAGCTGGGGAAGGACTACGTCCGCACCGCGCGGGCCAAGGGCCTGCCGGAGAGCGCCGTCGTCAACGGCCACGCCCGGCGCAACGCCTGGATCCCCGTGATCACCATCGCCTCGATCCTCTTCGTCCAGCTCCTCGGCGGCGTGCTGATAACCGAGACCGTCTTCGCCTATCCCGGCATAGGCCGCTGGGTGGCCCAGGCCGCGCTACAGCTCGACGTGCCGGCCGTGATGGGGGTGGCGCTGCTCACCTCGACCCTGTTCGTGCTCGGCAACCTGGCCGCGGACATCCTCTACTCCGTGGTCGACCCGAGGATCCGGTACAGATGAGCGCGTTCCTGGCCGACGCCTGGATGGCGCTGCGCCGCAAGCCGCTGTCTTTGGCGGGCCTGGGCCTGCTCTCGTTCTTCGCCCTCGTCGCGGCGTCCGCCCCCGTGCTGGCCCCGCCGCCGCCCCAGGCCCGGGACGCCTACCTCATCCCGCAGGACGGCTACAGCCCCGACCCGCTCCGGCCCAGCGCGCGCCATTGGTTCGGCACGACCGAGCAGCAGTACGACCTCTACTACGGCATCGTCTGGGGCTCGCGCACGGCCTTCGACATCGGCGTCAAGGTCGTCTTCGTCTCGCTCGCCGTCGGGGTCCTGGTCGGCGGCCTGGCGGGCTTCTACGGCGGCTGGGTGGACGAACTCCTGATGCGCCTGACCGACGTGGTGATGGCGCTGCCGAGCATCATCCTCGCCGTCGTCATCGTCACGGTCCGCGGGCCCGGCCTCGAGAACGTGGTGCTGGCGCTGGCCGCGGTGTCCTGGCCCTCCTACGCCCGGCTGGTGCGCGGCGACGTGCTCACCGTCAAGGAGCGCGAGTTCGTCCTGGCCGCGCGCGCGCTGGGCGCCGGCGACATGCGCATCCTCTTCGGGCACGTCATCCCGAACTCGATCTACCCGGTGCTCGTGGTAGCGTCGCTCAACACGGGCGCGGTCGTCCTCTCGGCGGCCGCGCTCTCCTTCCTGGGCCTGGGCGCCCCCGTCGGCTACGCCGACTGGGGGCAGCTGATCAGCATGTCGCGCAACTGGATCCTGGGCGCGTCCGGCAGCCCGCTGGCCTACTGGCACACCGTGGTCATCCCCGGGACGGCCATCTTCCTGTTCGTTCTCGGCTGGAACCTGCTCGGAGACGCCTTCCGGGACATCCTCGACCCGAGGCAGAAATGAACCTCAACGACCTGCTCGACCGCTCCGCCGCGCGCCGCCCGACGGCGACCGCCCTGTCGACCGCCAAGGACGGCGCCGAGGAGTCCATCAGCTATGAAGCCCTGCGCCATCTGGTGCTGCGCGCCGCGGCCGCCCTGCGCAAGACCGGCATCGCCAAGGGCGACCACGTCGCCATCATCCACCGCAACGACCCGGCCTTCGTCGTCACCTACCTGGGCCTGTGCCGGATGGGGGGGGTGGCCGTCCCCATCAACTACCTGATCTCGAAGCCCGAGGAGCTGGCGTACATGCTCAACCACTGCGGGGCCAAGGGGATCGTCACCCAGCGCGAGTTCGTGAAGAGCGTGCTGGACGCGCGCAAGTCGGCCCCGAGCGTGACCCACGTGTGGACCACCGACGAGCGGCGCCGGACCGGCGACCGCCGCGGCGAGCCCAACCCCGGGGCCACCGAGAACTTCTGGGACTTCATCGAGGACTGCCCACCCTACGAGGAGACCGTCGAGGTCGCCGCCGGCGACACGGCCGCCGTCCTCTACACCTCGGGGACGACCGGCAAGCCCAAGGGCGTCATGCTGACGCACGCCAACCTGGCCTCCAACTGCCTGTCCTCCATCGAGGCCATGGGCCTCGACGAGCACGACGTGTCGATGACCCTGCTGCCGATGTTCCACACCTTCGCCTGGACGGCCAACGTCCTGATCCCGATCTGCCTTGGCGGGAAGAACGTGGTCATACCGTCGATCACGCCGCCCAAGCCCTGGCTCCAGCAGATGGCGCGCCACGGCGTGACGGTCTTCGCCGCCGTGCCCCAGATCTATTCCCTGCTCTCCAAGCAGGCGACCGGAATGAAGGCCTGGGTCCTCAAGTGGTGGTTCTTCCGCAAGGTGCGCATCGCCGTCTCCGGGTCGGCGCCGCTGTCCCCGCAGACCCTCGGCGAGTTCGAGGCCGCCTTCGGCCTGCGCATCGTGGAGGGCTACGGCCTGACCGAGACCTCGCCGGTGGCGACCATCAACCCGCTGGGCCGGCAGAAGGCCGGTTCGGTGGGGCTGCCCATCAAGGACGTCAGCGTGAGCATCGTCGACGACGCCGGCCGCGCGCTGACCCAAGGAGAGGAGGGGGAGATCTGCATCAAGGGCCCCAACGTGATGAAGGGCTACCTGCACGACCCCGAGGCCACCCGCGCGGCCGTCTCGCCTGAGGGCTGGTTCAAGACCGGGGACGTGGGCATCGTCGACTCGGACGGGTTCGTCCACATCCGCGACCGCAAGAAGGACATGATCATCGTGAAGGGCCTGAAGGTCTTCTCGGCGCAGGTCGAGCAGGTCATCGCCACGCACCCCGACGTCGCCGAGGCGGCCGTCGTGGGCATCCCCGAGGCCGACAACGACGAGCGCATCAAGGCCTTCATCGTCCTGCGCCAGGGAGCCTCCGCCGACACGGCCGAGCTCCACCGCTTCTGCCGCGAGAAGCTCGACGCCTACAAGCGCCCCCGGGACATCGAGATCTCCAAGGAGCTGCCCAAGAACGCGCTCCAGAAGGTCCTCAAGCGGGTCCTGCGCGAGGGCGAGCTCGCCAAGCGCGCCGCGTGAAGACCTCGGAGCTCACCCGCCTCGTCCAGGACCCGCTGGCGCGCGCCGCGCTCGGCTCCCTGGCGGGACCGGAGCGCGCCTGGGTCGTCGGCGGCGCCCTCCGGGACCTGGCGCTCGGCTCCTCGGCCCCGTTGGCCGACCTCGACCTCGCGGTCCTCGGTCCGGCGGCGCCCGACGCGCGCCGCCTGGCCAAGCGCCTGGGGGCGGCCTTCGTCACCCTCGACGAGGGCAGCGAGGTCTACAGGCTCGTCGTGCCCGCCCGCGCCGGGGCGCCCGCCCGGCAGGTGGACGTGGCGCGCGTGCAGGGGCCCGGCATCGAAGCCGACCTGGGACGGCGCGACTTCACCGTGAACGCCATGGCGGTGCCGCTGTCGGCGGACGCCCCGCGCCTGCTCGACCCCTTCGGAGGCCTGGCCGACGCGTCCCGCCGCGCGCTCAAGGCCGTGCGCCCCGAGGCCTTCGACGAGGACCCGCTGCGGACCCTGCGGGTCTTCCGCATCGCCGCGCAGTGCGGGCTCACGCCGGAGGCGCGGACCGTGGCCTGGGCCAAGGCGCGCCGCTCGCTCTTGGCCCGCTGCGCCGCCGAACGCGTGCGGACCGAGCTGATGGGCCTGCTCGCGAACGCCGACTCCGCGCGCTGGCTCAGGGACCTCGACGGGGCGGGCCTGCTCACCGCCGTCTTCCCGGAGCTGGAGCCGTCCCGGCGCTGCGCGCTGGCCTATTACGGCCGCGGGGGGGTGCTCACCCACGCCTTGGCCACCGTCGCGCGCGTCGACTTCCTGCTGGCCTCTCTGGAGCGGGTCTGGCCGCGGCACGCCTCCGGGGTGCGGGAGACCCTGGCATCCTGCCCCGGCGGGACGCCGGGCCACGCCGCGCTGCTCCGCCTGGGCGCCCTGCTCCACGACGTGGCCAAGCCCGAGACGGCCAAGCGCCGGGCGGGGCGGCTGCGCTTCTTCGGCCACGAGGCCGTGGGGGCCGAGCGCAGCGCGGGGATCCTCGGGCGGCTGCGCTTCTCGCGCGAGGAGACGGACTGGGTCGGCGCCTGGGTCCTCAACCACCTGCGCCCGGGCAACCTGGCCGCCAACGACTCCGTCACCGACAAGGCCGTGTACCGCTTCTTCCGGGACCTGGGGCCCAAGGGCGTCAGCCAGCTCGTCGTCTGCTGGGCCGACCACTCCAGCTACCTCGACCCGGAGTCGGTGGAACGGGGCCTGGCCGCGTCGGCGCAGGAGCCCGGGGCGCCGCTGCCGCGCTGGGCCAAGGGGGACGCCGCCAAGACCCTCCACCATCTGCGCGTCGTGCATCTGCTGCTCGACCGCTGGTTCCGCTCGCCCGCGCAGTCCCGCCCCGAACGCCTGCTGGACGGGACCGCCGTGATGAAGGCCCTGAAGCTCAAGCCCGGCCCCGAGGTCGGGGAGGTCCTGCGCGCCCTGGAAGAGGCCCAGGCCGAGGGGAAGGTCCGGACCAGGGCCGAGGCCCTGGCCTGGCTCAAGCGCCCTTCGGGCCGTTAACATCGCCGCAATGGATTCACCACACCCGCCCTGTTATACTGCCCCGTATATGCGCTTTGCGCGCATCCTGCCCCTCCTGCTGGCCTTGCTGGCCGCCGCGCGCCCCGCGGCGGCGGCAGACACCGTCGCACCGACCATCAGCAGCTTCTCCTTCACCGACTGCGAAGGGAACTACCTCGAGAACGCGTCGTTCACCTCCACCGGGGTCGTCTCCTTCCGGGTCCGGGTCCGGGACCAGGACACCACGGCCGCCCTCAACGCCGGCATGGGCCTGCGCGTCGGCCGCACGGCCCACGTGGGCGGAAACGCGGGGCCGACGAGCCTGGTCGTCCACCTGCACATGGACGAGGGCCTGGGGGCCGGGGTCGACCAGACCATCGTCAGCACCGCCCCGGGGTCCATCAACCCCGGCCTGACCAGCGCGAACCTGGCGGCCTGCGCGTCCCCCAACGGCCACACAGGGCTGGGCGGGGACAACTGCTACGTCTTCGACGGCAACGGCTCCAACGACTTCATCAAGATCAACGCCAGCCCGACGCTCAACAGCACCACCGACCAGATGACCCTACAGGCCTGGATCTATCCATCCAACACCTCCCTGGCCCCCATCCTGGAATGGAACAACGGCACCAGCCCCGGCGTCGTGTTCTGGCATTCGGTCAGCAACGCGGGGGACCTCTTCGCCAACCTGGTCGACACGACGGGGGCGAACCACGTCATCATCAGCTCGGGGGGCTTCGTCAAGGCGAACGAGTGGCAGCTCGTCACCCTGACCTTCAACGGCTCGGTGGCCAAGCTGTACCACAACCATGTCTCCATAGCCTCCTTCACGATCACCGGCCCGCCGCCCATGCTGACGAACTACAACCTCTTCGTCGGCCGGCGGCCCTCGGCGCTGAACGCCTTCGCGGGCCGCATCGACGAGGTCCGGGTGTTCAACCAGGCCCTCAGCGACAACGACATCGAGGCCGACTTCTACTCGGGCGTCTTCTCGCTCAAATCCACCAGCACGGCCTCGGTGCTGCCCACGCGCACCGACCTCGTCCCCGCCACCCACTATTCCCCGGCCGCCTACGCCGACGGCGGGACGACCACCGCCCTGATAGACATCTCCAGCCTCGCGCTCCGGAGCGGCTCCGCGAACACCGTCACCTTCTCCTTCCAAGACAAGGTCGGGAACACGCGCCGGGTCTCGAACGGCATCACCGTCGTGGAATCCGTCCCCGACACCCCGCTCCTGCTGGCGGGCTCCGCCCCCTCGGTCTCCCAGCTCGACTGGAGCTGGACGCGCGGCACGCGCCTGTGCAAGCGCGCCGCCGGCACGACGGCCGGGGCGTTCAAGGTCTACCGGGCCTCCGACCTGGCGCTGCTGGCCGGGCCGCAGACCACCACCGCGTTCACTCAGACCCTGCTGGGAGCCAACACCCTGCAGGGCCTGCGCGTCAGCGCCATCGACGACTTCGGAGAGAGCCCGCTGAGCTCCCCGACCAGCGCCTACACCCAGGCCGCCGACCCCACGGGACCGACGATAGGCTCCATCTCCACCGGGAGCGCGGTCTTCTCCTGGTCCTCCACCAACCAGGCCTACACGCGCTTCGAGGTGAGCCTCTCGACCAACAACTTCGCCACCGTCCTCTCCACCCGCGTGCCCATCTCCAACGACCTCACCGGCGTCACGACCGGCCTGGTCGGCCTCTCGCCGCAGACGACCTATTACATCAGGGTGCGGGCCCTCAACGGCCGCTCCAGCGACAGCGACACCCCGGGCACCGTCTACTCCGGGTTCGCCTCGGCCACCTTCGCCACCCTGCCCGCCGCGCCCGGCTCGCTCTCCGGCAACGGGGTGACGGCCTCCGCCATCACCTGGTCGTGGACCGCCGTCCCCACGGCCACCAGCTACACCCTGCGCAGCTCCACCGGCACGGACCTGGCGGTGACCGGGGCGCTCTCCTTCACCGTCAACAACCTGTCCCCGAACGCCTCCTATGGGGCGGCGCTCAGGGCCAACAACCCGTCGGGGTCCGGCTCCTTCGGCGACACGGCCACGGCCTTCACCCTCCCGAACCCTCCGACCGGCACGGCGGTGGCCAGCGTCTCCACGGCCACGGCCCGCTTGACCTGGAACGCCAACGGGAACCCCGGGGGGACCTCCTTCCAGGTCCAGGTCTCTTCGGAGAACGGCTTCACCGGCACCCTCCTCGCCGTGCTCAGCGTGGTCGGGACGGACACCAACGTCACGGGCCTGCTGCCGGCCTCCACCTACTATGCCCGGGTCCGCGCGTCGGGCTTCAGCGGCTCATCGAGCGGGTTCGACGCCGCCGTCTCCTTCGTCACCGACCGCTTCGGCGCGATCTCGTCCAACAACTCGCCGGCGTCCCCCTACGACTTCCCCGCGGCGACGGTCGGAGCCTGGCACTTCGACGAAAGCTCGGGGACCAGCGCCGCCGATTCCACCTCTTATGGGAACCACGGCACGCTCAGCGGGGTCATCAACGCCTCGACGCCCGTCTTCACGACGGGCATGAGCGGGCTCGGCAACGCTCTGCGCTTCGCGGGCCTGACCGGCGGCGTCGTGCAGGCCGCCCATTCGGCGTCGCTGGCCACGACCGGCGATTTGACGGTGGAGGCCTGGGTCCTTCCCGGCTCCCTGGCCCAGGTCCAGGACGCCGGCATCGTCGTCAAGGGAACGGGGGCGTGGGAGACGTTCATGCTCGACGTCTCCTCGACCAGCCGCTGGCGCTTCGGGGTCCGCAACGCCTCCGGCAGCCTCTTCACCGCCTTCTCGACCCAGACCCTGCGCCTGGGCGCCTGGACCCATGTGGTGGGCGTCTACCTGTCCGGCGGCAGCCCCAGCCTCTCCATCTACGTGGACGGGACCCTGTCCTCCGCGATGACGGCCCCCGCCAGCCGCCTGGCCTCCACGCAGTCCTTGTCCATCGGGAACCGCCGCACGGCCGCCTCCTCGTTCGACCGCGCCTTCAACGGCACCATCGACGAGGTCCATGTGCTGACCTCGGCCCTGAACGCGGCCCAGGTGGCCGCCGACACGCAGTCCTCCCAGCCCTCCGTGGTCGCCCCGGCCTCCCCGAACCAGGAGGTCCGCATCACCGTGCCGCCCAACGCCTTCGGCAGCCCGGCCGTCCTGCTCATCTCGTCCTCCCCGCTGACCGTGCCGATCACCGTCTCGGTTCGGACCCTGACCGACGGCCTCTCCTCTCCGCCCACCGGCCAGACCCTGGTCCCGAGCAGCCTCATCGAGGTCGTCGCCAACGTCGGCGGCGTCCCGCGCACCTCGAACCTCGGCTCCATGGTCACCCTCGGCATCCCGTACCCCGACACGGACGGCAACGGGCTGGTGGACGGCACCTCGCCCGCCATCCCCGCCGAGAACCTGCGCATGTACACGCTGAACACCGCGGTGACGCGCTGGGAGGCCCTGCCCTCCACCGTCGACCTCGCCAACAAGAGGGTGCTGGGCCAGACCTCCCACTTTTCGATCTTCGCGCTGTTCGGGCCGACGGGGATCAAGCCCAACACCGACCAGGTCCGCCTCTATCCCCGCCCGTGGAAGCCGGGCAGCGGCGGGAAGTTCGACTCCGTCTCCTTCGCCGGCCGCACCGGGCTGGCCATCGACAACCTGCCCTCCTCCGGGAACATCCGCATCTTCACGCTCTCCGGCGAGCTGGTCCGCGAGCTCCTCTTCAACGCGGTCAACGTCGGCACCGTCATCTGGGACGGGACCAACGCCTCCGGGCGCCGCATCGCCAGCGGGGTCTACTTCGCCTATGTGCGCGGCGACGACGGCTCCGACACCATCATCAAGTTCGCGGTGGAGAGATGAGGAAGGCCCTGCTCGCCGCCTTGGCCGCCTCGGCCCTCCTCGGCGGGAGCGCCAGGGCCGCGTTCAACTCCGACTTCGCCGGGACCTCGGCCGGGGAGTTCCTGAAGCTCGGCGGCGACGCCCGGGGCGCGGCGATGGGGCAGGCGATGACGGCCGCCGCCGAAGACGGCGCGGCGCTCTACTACAACCCCGCCGGCCTCTCCCAGCTCAAGCGCCGCCAGGGCACGGCCACCCAGGGGCTCCTCTATCAGGACGTGATGGTCAGCTTCGCGGCCTACGCCCATCCGGTCCAGCCGGCCATCAAGCCCAAGCGGCGCTTCCTGCGCCCGAGCGGGCTGGGCACGTTGGCGCTGGGCGTGCTCTACCTCAACGCCGGGAGCATGACGGAGGTCGACAACACCGCCGCGCCGACCGGGGGGGAGTTCACCCCCCGCGACATCGCCCTGATGGCCGGCTGGGGGGGGACCCTGACCGACCTCTTTGACCTGGGGATCTCCCTCAAGTACGTCGACTCGCGCATCCAGGCCTCGGCGAAGACCGGCTCGGCCGACGTCGGGGCGCGCCTGCGCCTGGAGGTCCTCGGCAAGCCCTACACGGCCGCGCTGGCGGCGCGCAACCTCGGCGGCGAGCTGCGCTTCCACGAGCAGCGCGACCCGCTGCCCACCGACGTGCGCTTCGGCCAGGCGCTGCGACTGCTGCCGGAGTGGGTAGTCAGCCTCGACCTGGCCTTCCCGCGAGACAACGACTGGTACCCGGCCTTCGGCACCGAGCTGACGCTGCCCGCGGGCAAGGAGCTCTCCTTCAGCGGGCGCTTCGGCTACGACGGCCGCATCTCTTCCGACGAGCTCGACGGCGTCTCGTCGCTGTCGGCGGGGCTGGGCGTCGTGATCCAGGGCTGGTCGGTCGACTACGGCTGGGTGCCCTTCGGCGCGCTCGGCCACACCCACCGGTTCTCGGTGGGGTTGAGCTTCTGAGCCGCCTGGACGCGCTGCGCTCCTCCGGACTGCCGGCGCTCCTCGTCGAGCACTGCCTCGCCTGCGCGGCCGCCGGGCTCTCGGGCCGGGCCCTCTCAGCCCTCGAGACGCAGCCCGACGACACGGTCGCACGGATCAAGGCCCTCCTCGCCGGCGCGGCTTCCGCGACCGGCCTTCCTCCCGACGAGCTCCTGCGCCGCACGGACCTCGGCGCGGACGACCTGCGCGGGCACCGCGTGGACTCCGCGCTGGCCGAGCTGCGGGCGGCCTGCTTCTTGAGCGCGCTGGGGTTCGCGAAGATCTCGCCGCTGGAGTCCGACCCCACCCGGCGCCGCGCCGACCTGGCCGCCGAGCTCGACGGCGAGCGCTGGGCCGTCGACGCGCGCTGCGCCAGCCGGACCCTGCTGCCGGAAGGCTCCTTCCGGCGCGGGGCGGACGGCGCCCCCCTGCCCTACCCCACCCTGCACGACTACCTCGTGCACTGCCGCGGCGAGAAGGACGAGCAGCTCAAGCGCACGATGGCCGACGAGGGCTGCGCGCGCGCGGCCGTCGTGGTCGCCCTCGACGGCGCCATGCCGGGGCGCGCGATGCGCGGCGAGGCGTTCCGGGCCTGGCTCTCCTCGGGGGGCGGCCCGGACTTCCGCTTCGGCCTGATGCCCGGCCTGCTCGGCCCCGTCTCGCCCGACGACGCCCTGGTCCCGGCGCCCTGACCCCGCCCCTTAAGGTCCCGCGGGGCATTTTGCTAGGATTCGGCATGCCCACGAAGGAACAGATCCTCGACGCGCTGCGCACCTGCAAAGAGCCCGAGCTCGGCAAGGACATCGTCACGCTGGACATGGTCAAGAACATCGCCATCGAGGGCGGCAAGGTCTCGTTCGACTACGTGCTGACAACGCCCGCCTGCCCGCTCAAGGACGGGATGGAGAAGGAAGCCCGCGCGGCCCTGGCCAAGGTGCCCGGCGTGTCCGAGGTCTCCATCAACATGACGGCCAGCGTGAACAAGGACCTGCGCCTGGAGCGCGTGCTGCCCCCGGGCGTCAAGAACATCATCGCCGTGGGCTCCGGCAAGGGCGGCGTGGGCAAGTCCAGCGTGGCGGCCAACCTGGCCGTCTGCCTGGCCAAGGACGGGGCGAAGGTCGGCATGCTCGACGCCGACGTGTACGGTCCCAACCAGCCGCAGATGCTCGGCGTGGAAGGCTTCAAGCCCGTGGCCGACCAGGAAGACAAGATAGACCCCGCCGAGAACCACGGCGTGAAGGTCTTCTCGATGGGCTTCCTGATGGACCCCGACACCCCGGCCATCTGGCGCGGCCCCATGCTGCACGGCGCGATCACCCAGTTCCTCAAGGACGTGCGCTGGGGGGACCTGGACTACCTCATCGTCGACCTGCCGCCGGGAACCGGGGACGTGCAGCTGAGCCTGTGCCAGACCGTGCCGCTGGTCGGGGCCGTCATCGTGACCACGCCGCAGTCCATCGCCATCTCCGACGTGCGCAAGGCCGTGGCCATGTTCAAGAAGCTCAACGTGCCGCTCCTGGGCCTGGTCGAGAACATGAGCGGCTTCGTCTGCACGAACTGCAGCCACCTCAGCCATCCGTTCAAGGAGGGCGGCGCCAAGGCGCTGGCGGAGAAGCACCTCATCCCCTTCCTGGGCGCGGTGCCGCTCGACGGAGCCGTCTGCGAGTCCGGGGAGGTCGGCACGCCGCTGGCCCTCTCCCGCCCGGACAGCCCGACGGCCGCGGCCTTGCGCAGCGTGGCGCGCCAGGTCGCCGCGCAGGTCAGCCTCCAGAACCACCGCCGCCGCATCCTTGACATCGAGACGGTGGCGAGCTAGCCCCCTTGGCCGGGAATCTGCGCGCCTTCATCGCTGAGTTCGTCGGGGCCTTCGGCTGGGTCTTCCTCGCGGCTGGGGCCGTCTGCGCGGATTCCGCCACCCATGGCGCGCTGGGGCCGGCCGGCGTCGCGCTGGCCCAGGGCCTGGGCGTAGCGGCCATGTTCGGCATGCTCGGCCGCCACTCGCCCGGGCTCTTCAACCCCGCGCTGACACTGGCCTTGGCCGCCGCTCGGCGCATCGACTGGGTCAAGGCCGCGCTGTCCTTGGTCTGCCAGCTGCTCGGGGCCGCCTGCGCGGGGCTGCTCTTGGCCCAGATATTCGAGACCACCCTCCCGGCGGCCCTGCCGCCGCATCTGGGCACGCCCGTCCCGGCGGGGCTGGGCTTCCGAGGCGCGACCCTCCTCGAAGCCGTGCTCACCTTCTTCCTGGCGCTGGCCGCCATGGGGGGGGGACGCTCGGTGGCCGCCCGCGCCCTCGTCGTAGGGGCCGCCGCCGGCGCGGCCGCCCTCGTCGCCGGCCCGCTGACCGGGGCGGCCTTGAACCCTGCCCGGGCCTTCGGCCCGGCCGTGGCCAGCGGCTTCTGGACCTGCCACTACGTGTACTGGTTCGGCCCGGCCGCAGGGGCGGCCGCCGCCGCGTTCCTGACCCGCTTTGTGTTCGATAGGCCGTGAGGAGGCGTCATGCTTGATATCAAGGTCGGTTTGCTCTCCGAGTTCCAGGCGGGTCCGGACCCTATCGCCGTCTTCGCCACCGAGGACGGCGGCCCCGCGGCCGCCTTCCTCTCCCCCAAGGCGCGCAAGGCCCTGTCCGACGCGGCCAAGGACGAGGGCTTCACCGGCAAGGCCTGCGAGACGGCCAGCCTCAAGTTCAACGACGGGGCCAAGGAGCGCCGCTTGGTCCTCATCGGCCTGGGCAAGAAGAAGGACGCCGACGCCGACGCGTACCGGAAGGCCGCCGCCGGCCTCTTCAAGGCCTTCAAAGGCCGCTTCGAATCGCTGTGGCTGCTGGCCGGCCCCCAGGCCGCCGTCTGCACGGAAGGCCTGCTCCTGGGGTCCTACCAGTTCACCGAGTACAAGAAGGCCGAGTCCGAGGACAAGCTCAAGGGCGTGCGCTTCGCCGCCGCCAACGCCGGAGAGCGCAACAAGGCCCAGGCCGCCGTCGAGCGCGCCGCGCTGGGCGCCGAGGCGGTCTGCTTCGCGCGCGACCTGGTCAACCGCGGCCCGTCCGACAAGTCCCCGGAGGCGATGGCCGACATCGCCAAGTCGCTGGCCGGCCCCGAGGTCAAGGTCGAGGTCATCGACCGCAAGCAGGCCGAGAAGCTGGGGATGGGCCTGCTCTTGGCCGTCTCGCGCGGCGCGACGAAAGAGCCGCGCATGGTCCACTTCACCTACACCCCCAAGGGGGCCAAGCCCCGCAAGAAGGTGGCCGTCGTCGGCAAGGGCGTCGTGTTCGACTCGGGCGGGCTGTCGCTCAAGCCCCCGGCCTCGATGGAGACCATGAAGGACGACATGTCCGGCGCGGCCCTGGTGTTCGGGGTCTTCAAGGTGCTCGCGCGCCTCAAGCTCAAGGCCGAGGTGCACGGCTACGCCGCCCTCGCCTACAACATGCCCGGCCCCGACGCCATCAAGCCGGGCGACGTGGTCAAGGCCATGAACGGCAAGACCGTCGAGATCCTCAACACCGACGCCGAGGGGCGCCTGGTCCTGGCGGACGCCCTGCACTGGGCGACGCAGGAGAAGCCGCAGGCCATCCTCGACTTCGCCACCCTCACCGGGGCCCAGCTCGTGGCGCTGGGCAGCGGCATCACGGCGACGATGACCAACGACAAGGCCCTGCTGGCCAAGGTCGCGGCCGCCGGCAAGCGCTGCGACGAGGCAACCTGGGAGCTGCCGCTCCCCAAGCAGTACGAGGACATGGTCAAGAGCAAGATCGCCGACCTGCTCAACATCGGCACGGTCCGGGTCGAGGCGGGGACCATCGTCGGCGGCCTGTTCCTCAAGCACTTCGTCGGGGAGACCCCGTGGGTCCACCTCGACATCGCCGGCCCCGCTTGGACCGGCTCGGGCAACGCCATCTGCCCTCCCGGCGGCACCGGGGCCCTGGTGCGGACCACGCTCGACTGGCTGGCCGCCTTGTGAAGCGGCCGCCCAAAGGCCGCACGCGCCAGGAGTGTCGGCCGCCGGACGCGGCCGACCTCCTGGTGATGGAGGACGCCGCGCGGCGGACGCTCCTCTCTTTGGGCGAGGACCCCACGCGGCAGGGCCTGGAGAAGACGCCCGGGCGCGTGGCCCGGGCGTTCAAGGAGCTGACCTCGGGCTACTGGCAGGACGTCGACCGCATCATCAACAACGCGCTGTTCGACGTGGAGTACAGCGAGATGGTGGTGGTCAAGGACATCGTGTTCTACTCGCTGTGCGAGCACCACCTGCTGCCGTTCTTCGGCAAGGCCACGGTCGGCTATGTGCCCGACAAGAAGGTCGTCGGGCTCTCGAAGATACCCAAGATCGTCAGCGTGTTCGCGCGGCGCCTGCAGGTGCAGGAGCGCATGACGATGGAGATCGCCAACACTCTCACGCGCAAGCTGCAGCCTAAGGGCGTCGGCGTCGTCATCCGGGCGCGCCACCTCTGCATGGAGATGCGCGGCGCCCACAGCCAGCTCTCGCCCACCGTGACGAGCGCGCTGTTGGGCTGCTTCCGCTCCGACGCCCGGACCCGCGAGGAGTTCCTCACCCTCGCCAGGAGACCAGAGTCACAATGAACCCCCTCAAGAGCCTTTCCGAGTCCGGCCAGAGCCCGTGGTACGACATGATCAGCCGCGACATGCTGCGCTCCGGCGAGCTGGCCCGGCTGGTGGAGGAGGACGGCCTCAAGGGCGTCACCTCGAACCCGTCTATCTTCGAGAAAGCCATGACCAAGGGCTCGGCCTACGACTCGGCCCTGCGCGAGGCCCTGGCCGCCGGCGTGCGCGACCCCAAGGAGCTCTTCGAACGCCTGGCCGTCCCCGACATCCGCGAGGCGGCCGACGTGCTGCGCCCAGTCTTCGACGCCTCGCAGGGCGCCGACGGCTTCGTCAGCCTCGAGGTCTCCCCGACCCTGGCCTACGACGCGGCCGGCACCGCAGCCGAGGCCAAGCGCCTGTTCGCCGAGGTGGGTCGGCCGAACGTGATGATCAAGATCCCGGCCACCAAGGAAGGCCTGGACGCCATCGCGGAGACGGTGGCCGCCGGCATCCCGGTCAACGTCACCCTCATCTTCTCGCTGGAACGCTACATGTCGGTGATGAACGCCTATCTGGCCGGCCTCGAGCGCCGCGCCGCGGCGGGCGAGCCCCTGCCCCAGGTGGCCTCGGTGGCCAGCTTCTTCATCAGCCGCATCGACTCCGCCGTCGACGCCCTGCTGCCGCCCGACTCCCCGCTGCGCGGCCAGGCCGCCATCGCCAACGCCAAGACCGCCTACAAGCTGTTCCGGCAGGTCTTCGGCGGCGAGCGCTTCGCGGCCCTGGCGGCCAAGGGCGGGCGCCTGCAGCGCCCCCTGTGGGCCTCGACGAGCACCAAGAACCCCGACTACCGCGACGTGGTCTACGTCGAAACGCTCATCGGGCCCGACACCGTCAACACCATCCCGCCGGCCACCTGGGACGCCTTCCGCGACCACGGCGCCGTCGCGCGCACCGTCGACGCGGCGCTCGAGGACGCCCGGCGCACGCTCGAGGAGCTGGCCCGGCGCGGCGTCGACCTGTCCGCGGTGACCGACAAGCTGGAGGCCGATGGGGTGAAGTCCTTCGCCGACGCCTTCGCCGGCCTGCTCGGCCACCTGGCCAAGAAGGCCGAGGCGATGCTGGCCGTCCCGCCCGCCGACGCCGTCGCCGCCCGCATCTGGGCCCGCGACGCGGCGCTTTGGAAGGACGCGCCCGAGCACCGCGCCATCATCGGGAACTCGCTGGGCTGGCTGGACCTGCCGGCGTCGATGCCCGAGCGCCTGGGGGCGGTCGAGGCCTTCGCCGAAGAGGTCCGCGCGGCCGGCTTCGAGCACGTCGTCGTGCTCGGCATGGGCGGCTCGAGCCTGGCCTGCGAGGTGCTGCGCACCGTCGGCGACCCGGCGGCCGGACCCCCCCGCCTGCATGTGCTCGACTCTACCGAACCCTCGGCGGTGAAGGCCTGCGAACAGGCCGCCCCGCCGGATAGGACGCTCTACATCGTCTCGAGCAAGTCGGGCTCGACGGTGGAGCCGGCGCGGCTGATGGACTACTTCTACGCCCGGGCCGCCGAGCGCGGCGACGCCGGCAGCCGCTTCTGCGCCGTCACCGACCCCGGCTCGCCGCTGGCGGCCCTGGCCAAGGAGAAGGGCTTCCGCAAGGTCTTCCTCAACCCGCCCGACGTGGGCGGGCGCTTCTCCGCCCTGTCGCTGTTCGGGCTCGTACCCGCCGCGCTGTGCGGCTGGGACGCGCGCGCGCTCCTCAAGCGCGCCGCGGCGATGGCCGAGGCCTGCCGCACGGACGGTCCGGAGAACCCGGGGCTGGCCCTTGGCCGCGCTTTGGCCGAGCACGCCCGGGCCGGGCGCGACAAGCTCGTCGTCCTGTCCGAGCCCAGGCTCGACAGCTTCGGGCTGTGGCTGGAGCAGCTCATCGCCGAAAGCGTCGGGAAGGAGGGCAAGGGCGTGGTGCCCGTGGCCGCCGAGCCGGTGCGCGAGGGCGGCCGCTACGCCGACGACAAGCTCTTCATCCTCGTCTCCCGGACCGGCGACGTGGGTCCCGCCGCCGCGCAGGCCGGGGCCTTCGAGGCCGCCGGACGGCCGCTGCTGCGCTTCGAGCTCGACTCCCCCGAGGCGCTGGGCGCCGAGTTCTTCCGCTGGGAGTTCGCCACCGCCGTGCTGGGCCGCGAGCTGGGCGTCGACCCGTTCGACCAGCCCGACGTGCAGGCCGCCAAGGAGATGACCCAGGCCGCCCTGGCCGAGCTCAAGGAGAAGGGCGCGCTGACCCTGCCCGCTCCGGCGGCCGAAGACGAGTCCTGGAGCGTGGGCTTCTCGCCCGCCGCGGCCGAGGCGGCCGCGGGGGCGGCCTCGCCCGAAGAGGCGCTGGGGCGCTTCCTGGCCCTGGCGCGCCCCGGGGACTACGGCGCCGTGCTGGCCTACCTGCCCTCCGACGGCCGCCACGCCGACCAGCTGGCGGCGCTGCGGCGCGCCATCGCCGAGCCCGCCGGGATGTCGGTGCAGGGCGGCTACGGGCCGCGCTACCTGCACTCCACCGGCCAGCTCCACAAGGGCGGGCCGGCCACCGGGCTGTTCCTGGTGCTGGCCCGCGATAGCGGGCCGGACGCAGACATCCCGGGGGCGGGGCTGAGCTTCGGCCAGCTCTGCGGGGCGCAGGCGCTGGGCGACTTCCGCGCCCTGTGCGGCGCGGGCCGGCGCGCGGCCTACATCCGCCTCAAGGGCGACCCGGACTCGGCGCTGCTGCGCCTGGCCGCGTCGGCCGCCGCCGCGGCTCGCTCCACGGTGTAGCGTGGGGAAGACGATCTTCCCGTCCTGGCGCGACCCGCGCTGGACGGGGATCCTCTTCCTCGGCAGCTATACCGTCTACGCGCTGCTCTCGCCGGGCTTCAGCCGCCGGCCCGAGCAGGTGGCGACGGGCCTGGCGGTCTGCCTGCTGCTCGACGCCTTCCTGGCGCGCGCGCTGTGGAAGGTGCCGCTCTTCCCGCTGAGCGCCGTCTTCCCGGCCTTCGGGATGGCGCTGATGTGCGACACGCCGCTGGTCTGGCCCTACGCCGCCATCGGCGTCCTGGCCATCGGCTCGAAGCACTTCCTGCGCAGCGGGCCGCGCCACATCTTCAACCCGCTCAACTTCGCCATCGTCGTCATGCTGCTCTTCGCCTCGCCCTGGATGGCCATCGGCGACGACCGCTGGGGGGGCTATCGCGCCGGAGCCGCCGTCGTGGCGGGGCTGGGGCTTCTGTCCACCTTCCGCTCGCGCCGGCTGGACCTGTCCTTGACCTATGTGGCCTCCTTCCTCGCCGGGGCGGCCGTCCTCAGCTTCGTGCAGGACAGGCGCTTCCTCTCGCTGGCCGCGCCCGCCACCGGGGCCATCTTCTGCCTGTTCACCTTCAGCATGGTGCCCGACCCGGCCACCACCCCCGACGGCCGCGCCCGGCGCATCGCCTTCGGCGTGGCGGTGGGGGGGGTGGAGACCTTGCTGCGCGCCTTCGAGGTACGAAACTCGCCGTTCTACGCGCTCTTCGTCGTGAACGCGCTCTATTCGGCGCTGCCCCCCGAGGAGCGGCCGGCCGTGCATAGAGGGTGGGCGTACCCGGACTCGCGCGATCCGGCGGGCGGGGCTATACTGCGGTGAGGAGCGCCATCGCTTGCCGCACGACAGCATCGCACCCCATGTCCCGCCCCCCGCCGACGCGGTCCCGCCGCGGCTCGACCGGGCCGCCGTCCCCATCGTCGACGACGACCGCAATTACGGGCCGTTCCTCATCAAAGCCCTCGCCTCCATCGGTGTCGGCTCGACCCTGGTAATCGACGGCATCAGCGCCCTCAAGACCGCCATGGCGATCCGGCCCCGCCTCGTCCTGCTGGACCTCAACCTTCCCGCCCTGCACGGCTTCCAAGTATTGCGCTCCCTGCGCAACGACCGGCGCACCGCCGACACCCGCATCATCATGATCACGGCCGAACAGGACCTGAACCGCTCCCTCTGGAACGCCTCCGACGCGCTGCGCGCGAACGGCTTCTTCACCAAGGCCTGGGACTGGAAGATGCTCATGGCGATGACCCGCCACGAGCTCAGCGCGAAGGTCCCGTCCAGGATGGGCCTGGTGCTCGACAAGGACGGCATAGGCATCGACGTCCCTAAGCAGAGCGTGGTCGTGGACGGGCGCGACTGCCTGCTCCGCTCCCGGGTGTGCCTCTTCCTCTTCGCGGCGCTGCTCGACCACGACGGGCCGGCCTCTCCGGAGCATCTGCTGCGCCAGGTCTGGCCGCGCGGGGAGAGCCTCGGGTTGGTGGCGACGACGGCGCATAGGCTCAAGAAGAGGCTGAAGGCGCTCGGCATACCGGTGACGGTAAAGAAGGTCGAGCTGGGATATCAGCTCGAGCGGCCGCGGACGCGGAAGCGAGGCGCTTAGGGCTTATTTTGAGACGGTGACATTACACGGTGTAACTGACAGGCTGAGGTTCTGGGTTATGATGGGCGGGAGGGGAGATTTATGGGGAGTCGGAGGTCAATTCAGCGTAGGCATGGGACTGATGAGCTCAAATCGAGCCAGACCCAACAAGTCGGTCGCCGAAACAGCCAGCGGCGAGTACTCCGCGTGCACAACCTCCTTGGAGCAATGTGTCTGCTGCTAGCTCCTTCTTACCGGTCGTATGCAAGCATGGGCTCAGATCGATTCCCCCCGAAAGCTGGTGAGCGTGGAGTCGCAAGGTTGGTGGCAGTCGAGGTCTTTCCAGTCGTGGTGAAACACAGTCTAAACGTCCCGAGCAAGAATGGGCTGCCCGTCCCACAACTGATTGCGACGGACACTGATGGCAGGGTTCTGCGCCGCGCCAATTCGGGGCGCTATGAGCCGCTGCTTGAAATCAATCGGGACCTGGAAATCGGGGGCGGGTCGGTGGACCCACTCGGTCGAGTAATGGAGGTTCTGCGTCGGTGGGAGTACGATCCCTCCGGCAAGATTTATCGGAAAGGCGAGTACTCCATCTACGGCCAGTCGGGCAAGAAGTCGCTTTGGATTCCGGACTTCCCCTATTCTGGAAGAACGTGGCCCTCTCCATCAGGAGACTATGTCGTGGTGAGTTATGATCGACTGAGCCCGCCCCCTCCTCCCCCGCACTTCATGAACTCAAAGGGAGTCGTCAACTCCTGGGCGACAGAGATTGGTCAGACGATGTGGCCGCAGGGGCACCATGTTGCCGATATCGTGTTCTCGCCCTCCGGAGACCGCGCGCTCATCGTTTCGCATCTGGGCCGTTCCTTCTCGACCTTTCTCTTTGACCGTTCGGGCACAATGCTATGGCAGATTCCGGGCCAGTCCCAGGCATCCTTTCCGGCTGCGCGGGATTCGGTGATGTTGCTTCAGCCACGAGGACTCCGGCATTACTCCGGGGACGGGAACCTGGTGGCCGAAGTGCCGTCCAACCTGGATGTCCTGGGGGCACAGTTGCGGGCCTCGCAGGATGGAAGTAAGGCGGTTGTCCTTGCGCGGGGCGAAGACAGAGCAGAGCGATTGACGTTTTTTGACGTTGCGAATGGGGGGGTCCTCGCGGTCCGACTGCTTGGAGACCTCGTTCCTGAGGGTGGTAAAACCGCTCTTGGTATGGGAGTTGAGGCCGCGCCCGACCTTTCAAGAGTGGCGGTGGCGTTCCTAGACCTTGATTCCGGAGGCGGGATACTAGGCGCAAGGGTCGCGATTCTGGATGGGAGTGGGCAGTTGCTTGACGTTCTGAATCTCGGGAACGTCGAGTTTCAGCCGGGAAGAAAGAACGGCGGGCTCCTTTCAGTTTCCCCTGACGGCAGGCTTGTCTCCGTGCCACTTCGAAACGCCCTTCTTACCTATGAGATCGCACGCTAGATTTCGGGTGGGCCTGCTCGGAGCGACGCTGTCTTTCGCTGCCTCAAGCTATGCGGGCGATGCGCCCTGGCCCTTTGGAAACAGCAATGGACCGCATGCAATCTCAGGCAGTATCGGGGACTTTCGTGATGAGGCTCAGACGGGGTGCCCAGCACCATGCCCACATTTCAATGGCGGCGTTGATATCTCTACAGGACCAACCTCCGCCGGCACAACCGTGTATGCGGTCAGTGTCGGCAGGGTCATCGACAGAAATGCCACCGCTGTTGATTGTTGAGGTTCAGCGCCTGGTAGAGGAAAGCAGAGACGCCGCTAGCTCCATGTTCCCGGAACATGGAGCCGATTGATCCTTGACAAAATCATATATATGATGCATACTTATATGTATGAGAACAACACTGATAATTAAAGACGCTGTTTTGAAGCGCGCCATAGAATTGACCGGCACTCATGAAAAGACCGCCCTAATTCACGCGGGGCTCGAGGCGTTAATTGAAAAGAAGGCCAGAGAGCGTCTTGCGGCGCTCGGCGGCTCTGCCCCGCACTTCCGCGCGGGCCGCAGGCGGCGATGATTCTGGTAGACACATCCGTTTGGGCCGACCATCTTCAGAAATCGGAACCAGGATTGGTCACCATATTGAATGAGGGCGCCGTTCTAATCCACCCCTTCATAATTGAGGAGCTCGCTTGCGGCAATCTCCCGCACCGCAAAGAGACCCTCAATCTACTCCACGCTCTTTCTTTAGCACCCGTGGCCGACCATTCGGAAGTGCTCGATTTCATAGCAAACCAACGCTTGCATGGCACGGGACTCGGCTCTGTGGATGCGCATCTGCTGGCATCGGCGAGGCTCGCTGGGGCAAGGGTCTGGAGCAAAGACAAGGCGTTGTGTCGTGAGGCGAAACGGCTAAACCTTCTCGACGACGGCATGAACGGCTGAAGAGATAGGCCGATGAATACTCATTGCGCGGGACATCATCGGACCCTGAGAATGGACTGCGCCGCCTGACGCGTCGCTGAACCCGCGCCGCATTCGCCGGCGAATGCGGCGAGGCGCCCCAAGCTCCATGTTCCCGGACTTTTGACGAGTTGTACCCCCAACGACACGTGCCCCCCGCGGGGGGGCCCGGGCTCGCAGGCTAACATGCCTGCGAGCGGTTGAATTGCACGTCTGAAGCGGTAGAATCGTGCGTCTCGGTATTG
>JACRDU010000029.1 GCA_016218495.1 Elusimicrobiota bacterium | reverse complement strand
CTTCAGGGCGGCGACCGCTACACGGGCCTTGAACTCGGCCGTGTGGTACCTTCGTCGTCGGATTCCCATTCGTTCATCTTCCCGTTTTGAGGCCCAGAATTCCACCTTAGGAAGCTGTCCGAATTTTTGGGAGCACTATACGCATCCCACTCTTGGACGATAAGGACGGGGTTCTGCTTGCCACTGCCTTTGTCGTCCGTATGTGTTCCTACGGTTCCTACCATCCCAAGCTTGATTTGCTCATAGGGGAGATGTTTGTCGCTCAGCATCAAGGACTTCGGATTCCAGAGAATCTCGTGCCCGTTCCAAACCTCCCCAGTCGATATGAAGCCAGACTGCCCGGTCATTTCAGAGCAACCGATCAGCCATTCCTCTGCCTCGTTGTAGACCAGGAGGCAATCCCTGCCGTATGTTTTGAGATTCCATTCAGCCAGTGTAGGACGAAGATTGACGTAGGCTGTCTGGATTCGGGCCAAGCGAGAGGAGCCTAAACGCGAAGGTGCGGGTATCATTGGAGGGATGGCCGGGGGCTCCGTAGACTCAGAATCGGAAGCGGCTGCGCCTGGAGCTCTCTTGGCGGCACACCCGGCGTGTGCCGCCACAATGCAGAAAGCGGCAGGGAGCAGATACCAACGGATGTTCTTGATCAGCATTACAGATCTCCTGACACGGGGCCCGGAACTCTGCATCATTCCAGGACCTCGGAGCGTAGGACCAGCTCGGTCCCAGGATAGCAGACCGCGACCTCGTTGAGCTTCGCGCAAAGCGAGGCCGCGGCGGCGTTGCTGCGTGGATTGGCCAACCCATGAAGGCGGACCCGCAGGACCCCGGCTCCCTCGTCCGGCATGACGTCGGCCGGTGTCCGTAGGATCTCGCGCACCAGGGCACGGCCTTCCTCCTCCGTTCGGGCGTATGCTTTGTCGTTGAGCAACCCCACGAGCACCGTCTCCGCACGGTACGCCAGCATCTTGATCGTGTCCGTCAGATGCTTTGTCTCAGGGTCCAGTTTCACAATCTGCGGCCCCTCGGCGTCCATTGCTGCGATCCGCTCGGGCAGAGTGCTGATGCGCTCCTTGAGGCGCTGGCACTTGAGCCTTAACGCGCGGATTTCCCGGCCCAGCTTCCCGTTGGCGATCTTGAAGCCCCGCGCTGTCGGCCGCAACGACTCATCATTCTCGAATGCCCGCGCTCCATAATCCTTCTCAAGCTTCTGAAGCCCGATCTTAAGCTTGCCCAGCTTCTTCTCCAGCTTCGCACACTTCGGATTTGGAATCGTTAGTTCCTCGCTCACGGGCTCGACCCGGCGGCTGGCCATCGCATCCAGCGCGAAGTGCTCGCGCATGTAGCGGAAGAAGTTCTCCTGCCTCCACCTCGCGAACATCCGCCACGCCAATTCGATAGCCCGCGTCTTCCACCGCGTCGTCACCACCGCTGTCTGCTTGCCGTCCGTACGTAGCCGTCGGACCTCGCGCATCTTGAACCCCGGCAGCACCCGCACCGTCTTTTCCGCCAGTTCATACGACACCTTGCGCCCGTCCACCCGCCCCTCGATGACGTCAAACGCGCTACGCGGCCACATGTCGTATGTGCCCTTGCGGTATGTCAACACGTCAAAGCCCGTCGCGTAGAGCTCCTTGAACCACTTCGGGCTCCAGCCCTCCCGGTCGAATACCATCGTCACGCGTCTCTTTTTACCCGCCAGGCGGCGGACCTCCGGCAGGATATTCGTCTTCATCGTCGCGATCAGCCGCTCGTTGACCTCGCCGGTCACGAAGAACACCGGCTCGGCGTTCTTGGCGTTGATCCAATAGTCCGTCGTTGCCGGCATGCAAAGCCTACGCCGCGCCACGTGCGTCTTCGTCAGCCGATGCTTCTCGCCGTTGTACGCCCGGACGTGCCCGTCCACGTACAGGTATCCCATAGCCCGAGGCGCTTGTCGCACCCACCGCTCGGCCAAGCTCGCGCTCAGCTGGCTTGCTTGCCCGCGCTCAACCAACTCCGTGAGCTTGCGTCGAATCGTCTTCGTTTCCGGCGCCCGGTCCAGCCCCAGAAGCGTTCCCAGCTCCCCGGGCGCCTCGAACTGCATCCGCTCCGGGTTGCGCACGCGCAAGAGCGCCATGAACCCCAGGCACAAGAGCGTGCTCCGTAAGCCGTAGAACCCGTTGCGAAGGCTGCCGTAAACCTTCTCTCCGATCTCCAGAAGCCCCAGTTCGAGCATAGCCGGAAGCGCCAAGAACGCCCCCGCGTTCGCCACCGACAAAGATGCTTGGAATTCTGGCTCCGCCTGCGCCAGCTTCCCCGCAGCCGCCAACGCGCGGTCTAGCACTCGCGTCGTCGCTACGCCCAGCGACGCCGACGCATCCTCGGCGTTGCGCTCTCCCGGCTGACTTCCCTCCTCAATCCGTGGTGGCAGTTCCGATCTCTTTGCTACAGGCAAAATAAGCCGCCCGCGTTTGATGGCATTGCGAATCGTATTCTCCCCGACTCCGACGATCCGGCCGACTTCGCGCTGCCGCTTCCCTTCTTTCAGCAGGCGTTGGGTCCGCTCCAGAAGCTCTCCATGCAGCCGATGGCCGCCCTTGGGGCCCGGCTTCTCGGACAGCAACCCTGCGATCCCCTCACGTTGCACCCGCACTTGGCTCCGAGAGAGGGTGCTGCGGTTGATGTCTAAAACCCGGCTCAACTCTTCCTTGCTTGCTAGACCCACCTCGATCAGCTGGACAGCCGCCAGTCTTTGCCGGAGCCTATCGCTATTGGCATGAACAAAAATAGGAAGCCCGCCTCCATAGTAGGCGGTGTGTGACTCTCCACGCGATATCGTCAAGTCCTCGTTGACCTCCTGAGCATTTGCGGGAGGAATCCTAAGCCGAAGCTGCGTCGCCATATAGTGCGTTAATTATGGCGCATATTAGAGGTGCAAGTCAAGTCTTTTCGACGGGCGCTCCGCGCGTGTCAGGAGTCCTGCATTTACGCGCTGCGGGCGCGTGGGTTCGAGAATCGCAGGCGACGCGATTCTCGAACCTCCTCGCCTTGGACGGGAGTTGGAACTCGGTGCCTCGCGACACGACGCCGATGCAGCGGTCACAACTCAACATCGCGCGCGCGATGCTGATTTAGATTGCAGCTAGCGGAAGATTTTTTTGAATCGTGACGCGGCCGAAGAACGGCAACGGCAGGCGAACTCTAGACGATTGGGCAGGACGCGGAGGCAATCCCAACCTCAGGACCTGTATGAATTATTAAAATAGTCCTGTATTTTTAAGAGTAAATTACCGTCGGCGGCGACGGCAAATTGCCCTGAAAACGGCTGGGGAATTTTTCGATAACTTTCATGTATTGGGCCCGGTTTCAGACGCGCTGAGGGCTCTGCTGCGGCAGCCCCGCTGTGCCGGGCTTCAGTGGGGCTATGAGGACGCCCGGCCTAGACGGCCAGTACGGCGGCCAGCGCCTGCGCCACTTCGGCGACCGTATACGGCTTCGACAGACTGGCCGCGAAGCCGTGTGCGGCGTAGTCGGAGAGGGTCCGGTCGTCGGAGTAGCCGCTCGAGACGATGACCTTGGCTTTCGGGTCCAGAGCCAGCAGCTTCTTGACGGCCTCCTTGCCGCCCATCCCGCCCTGGATGGTGAGGTCCATGACGACGGCGCAGAAGGGGTCCTTCTCCCGGGCCGCGCAATAGGCCTCCAGGGCCTTGGCCCCGTCGCAGACGCTCTGCGTCGCGTAGCCGAGCTTCTTGAGGATGTAGGCCAAGACGAAGGCGACCTCGGGCTCGTCGTCCATGACCAGCACCCGCCCGGAGCCGCCGGAGGCCCTGGCCGCGGCCGGGTCGGGCGGGACCTGCGCGTCGGGGCGGGCGGGCAAGAGGATGGTGACCGTCGCGCCTGCTCCCGCCCGCGACGCGATGCTGATGCGCCCGCCGTGCATCTCGACGATGGAGCGCGAGGTCGCCAGCCCCAGCCCGCGCCCCTCCCGCTTGGTGGTGAAATAGGGGTCGAAGACCTTGTCGAGGTCCTCGTCGGCGATGCCCGGGCCGCTGTCCTTGACCACGACGCGGACGTAGCGGCCCGCCGGGGGAGAGCCCGGTCCGTCGGCGCAGACCTCGACGCTGTCGGCCTGGACCTCGATGACGCCGCCCTCCGGCATGGCCTGCTGGGCGTTGATGACGAGGTTGTGGACGACCTGGGCCAGCTGGCCCCGGTCCACCTCGACGAGCGGCAGGTGTTCGGCGAACTCGAACACGCACTTCGCGTTGGAGCCGCTGCTGACGAACATGGAGGCCTCCCGCAGCAACGGCGCGACGGGGGAGACCGTCTTCTGGGGCGCCCCGCCCTTGGAGAAGGTCAGCAACTGCTTGGTCAGATGGCGCGCCTTCAGCGCGGCGTTCAGGGTCCTCTCGACGACCTCCCGGTGCTCCGGGGCCAGCGCGCCCCCGTCTTGGAGGAGCGACAGGTTGCCCAGGACGGTGGTGAGCAGGTTGTTGAAGTCGTGGGCGATCCCGCCGGCCATCAGCCCCAGCGATTCGAGCTTCTGGATGGTCAGCAGGTTGCGGTCCTCGCGCTTGCGCGCGGCGAGGTCGCGGCCCACGCCGACCAGGCCCCGCAGGCTGCCGTCGGGGTGGCGCAGGGCGGCCCCGCTCCAGAAGTAGGGGAGCTCGCGCCCGTCGCGGGTCAGGAAGCGGCCCTCACGGAAGGCATGGCCCTTCTCGACGGCTTCGCGGATGCCGTCGGCGATGGCCCCCTTGTCCTGCCGGAAGAACTCCAGGGCGTTCATCCCCTTGAGTTCCTGCGGCCCGTAGCCGGAGACCTCCTCGAAGACCTTGTTCCAGTCGACCAGGTTCATCCTGGCGTCGAGCCGGTAGAAGATGTCGGGGATGGCCTTCATCAGGGTCTGCGTCTCGTCCTCGGACTCGCGCGCGCGCCGGTCCTGGGCCGTCACTTCGGCGCAGAAGCCTCCGACGGCATAGACCCGCCCCGAGGCGTCGAGCAGGGGGAACTTCTCGGTGACGAACGACAGCGTGCCGGAGGGCAGCGGGATGGCCTCCTCGAACTGCATCGGCCCGCGCCGCGCCGCCACCTCGGCGTCCTGGGTGCGGAAGAGCTCCGCCACCGCGGGGGGGAACAGGTCCGCGTCCTTCTTGCCCAGGATCAGCCGGGCCGGGACGCCCGAGAGCGCCTCGTAGCGGGGGTTGACGTAGATGTAGCGGCCGTCGGAGTCCTTGAGGTAGACGACGAGGTTGGTCTTCTCGAGCATGGCCCCGAAGAAACGGCCGGCGTCGAACGGCGTCTCGACATCGATGGGGGGCATGCTGGTCCGGATGATAGCACGCGGGATTATCCGCCGGAATGACGGGCGCCGCTATCGGCCGAGGAATTCGGCGAAGACGGGCCCCGGGGCCTCCCGACGCCTCTCGGAGGAGACCCGCCGCACGAACTCCCAGGCGTCGGCCGGACGCCCGGTGCGCGACGCCAGCGCCCAGGCCGCCCCGGCCAGGGCTCCCTTGAAGTAGAAGGCCGTGTCGTCGGCGCGCCGTCCCGCGGCCCAGGCGCGTCCCGACTCGAAGCCGGCCAGGGTGTTCGCGGTTATGAAGGGGATGCGCCCGGCCTTGAGGCCTTCCAGGCCGACCAGCTCCAGCCCGCGCAGCAGCTCGACGGCCACCGGCGGGACCTCGATGCCCCAGCGCTTCGTCACGTCCCCCTCGAACTGCAGTCTGTGGGTGTACTCGTGGGCGAAGAGGGCGCGGTAGTGGGCTTCGGGGTCCGGGAGCTTCCTGGCGGGGCGCTCGGTCAGCTCGATGCGCCCGTCCTCCCGGGCCACGCCGTCGGGATACGAGGCCATCACCCCGAACTCGTTGAAGAGGCGCTTGAGCCAGCCTACGCGCTCCAGGGTGGTGCGTCCCACGATGTCGGCCAGCTCGGCCTCCTCGAGGGAGCGGCCGGCCACCAGCCCGGCCACGGCGCGGGCCTCGTCGGCGAAGGCGGGGGACATGCGGCCGGCCGGGGCCGCCGGGGCGGGGGCGGCGACGGCGGTCGGCGTAGCCGCCGCCGCGGCCGCCTTGGGCAGGGCGAGCGAGGCGGACGCGGAGGGGAGCGGGGCCAGCGACGGGACGGCCAGGGCCGGGGACGCCGAGAGCGGCGCCGCCAAAGACGGGGTCTGCGGGGCCGCCAGGGTCGGCCCGAGGACAGGGACGCGCACGGCCGCCGAGCGCAGCTGGGCCTGCGCGGGAAGGGCGGCGAGCAGGGCGAGGAGCAGGGTCCTGAGGGCCATCGCTATTAAGGATAGCGGGACCTCTCCGACGGGGGAGGGCCGGGAGGCCCAGGCGTTGGGCTACAATTGGCCCATGGCGACGCGCTGGGTCCGCTCGGCCCCGTTCGACCTGTCCTTGCTCGCCGGCCCGCCGCTCATGGCCGCGGCGGCGGTCTGGGCCGTGCCGGGGCTGCGGTCCGGCGGGGTGCCGCCCTGGGGCTGGCTGCTGCTGGTCGTGGGCGTCGACGTGGCCCATGTGTGGTCCACGCTCTGGCGCACCTACCTCGACCCGGCCGAACTGGCGCGCCGCCCCGGGCTGTATGCCGTCGTCCCTGTCGCCTGTTGGGTGGCGGGGGCCCTGCTCTACCGCGCCTTCGGGCCGCTGGGGTTCTGGCGCGTGCTGGCCTACCTAGCGGTGTACCACTTCATCCGCCAGCAGTACGGCTTCCTGCGGCTCTATCAGCGCCTCGAGGGGCCGCCGTCGGGGCTCGACGACGCCCTCGACCGGGCGGCGCTCTACGGCGGCATGCTCTATCCGCTGGTCTACTGGCACGCCTCCTTGCCCCGCCCCTTCGAATGGTTCGTCGCGGGCGATTTCGTCGCCCTGCCCGGCTCCCTCGCCGCCCCGGCCGCCTGGCTCTACGCAGCGGCGCTCTCGGCCTGGAGCCTGAGGCAGATCTGGCGCGCGCGCAGGGGGGCGCTGCATCCGGGGCGGCTCGTCGTCGTCCTGGGGACGGCCGCGGCCTGGTGGACGGGCATCGTGGCCTGCGATTCGGACCTGGCCTTCACCGTCACCAACGTCCTCGCCCACGGGGTCCCGTATTTCGGCCTGATGTGGCTGTCGACCCCGCGCCCGCCCGGCCGCGCCGCCGGGCTCGGGCCGGCTTCCTGGGCGGCGGCCTTCCTCCTCGTCCCGCTGGCCGCCGCTTATCTCGAAGAAGGGGTCTGGGACCTGTTGTTCTGGAAGGAGCACGCCGGCCTCTTCCTGGGCCTGAGCGGCTTGGACGCGCCCGAGCCGGGCGCGGCCGCCGCCGCCGCGCTGGCCCCGCTCTTGGCCCTACCCCAAGCGGCCCATTACGTGCTGGACGCCTACCTCTGGCGCTTCGACGGCTCGAACCCCGGCCTGTCCGAGGCCCTCTTCGGCGTTGACCCGAGCGGCCCCGTAAAGGGACAATCCTCCGACCATGCGTGAGACGCTCTGCCCATCCTGCGGCGCCCCCGTCGCCTTCAAGTCCAGCGTCGCGCTGCTGACGGTCTGCCCCAGCTGCCGCAGCCAGCTCTTCCGCAAGGACCTGGACCTGGAGGCGCTGGGCAAGGCGGCCCAGCTCCTCGAGGACGGCAGCGTCGTGCAGGTGGGCACCGAGGGGCGCTGGCAGGGAGCGGCGTTCGCGGTGGCCGGCCGGATGCAGCTGCGCTTCGACGCGGGGCTCTGGAACGAGTGGTTCCTGGTCTTCGACAACGGCGACCAGGGCTGGCTGGGCGAGGCGCAGGGCACCTATGCGGTCAGCTTCAAGCGCGAGCCCGACAAGCCCCTGCCGGCCTTCTCCGAACTGGCCGTCGGCAAGCGCCTCGCGCTCATGGGCCAGGCCTTCGAGGTCTCCGACCTGCGCACGGCCTCCTACCTCTCGGCCGAGGGCGAGCTGCCGTTTCGGCCGCCGCTGGGGGAATCGGCCCCGCTGGCCGACCTCTCCGCCCAGGGCGGCGGCTTCGCCACCCTCGACTACTCCGAGGAGAGGCCCCTGCTCTTCCTGGGCCGCTACGCCAAGCCCGAGGAGCTGGCCCTGACGAACCTGCGCGTGCCGGAGGGCTGGTGAGCGCTCCCGCGGCCGGCAGCTTCCCCTGTCCGGGCTGCGGCGCGCCGCTGACCGTGCGCGCGCAGGGCCGCACGCAGTCGGTGGCCTGCGAGTACTGCGGCGCGGTGGCCGACGCCCAGGACCCGGCGCACAAGCTCCTGAGCCAGTACCGCGCCGCGGTGCGCTACACCCCGCTCATCCCGCTGGGGGCGCGCGGGGTGCTGCGCGGCGAGAAGTTCGAGTGCATCGGCTACATGCGCCGCGCCGTGCGCTACTACGGCGTCGACTACGAGTGGGGCGAATACCTGCTCCATAACCCGCTCAAGGGCTTCCGCTGGCTGGCCGAGGCCGACGGGCACTGGACCCTCTACGAGGTCCTGCCCGAGCCTCCTAAGGAGGGCCGGTGAGCTCCCCGCAGTGCCCGGGCTGCCAGGCCCCGCTGGAGACGCGGAGGCTCGACGACGGAATCGACGTCGACTTCTGCCCGTCCTGCTACGGGGTGTGGTACGACGTCTCCGACCTCGCCATAGACCTCCCGCTCGACGCGACCCGGGAGTCGGGACGGCTGTGCCCGCGCGACGGGGCGGGCCTCCTCGAAGGGAAGGCCGCGGGCACCGAGGTCGTCGCCGACCGCTGTCCGACCTGCGGCGGGGTCTGGCTGGACGCCGGCGAGGTGCAGAAGCTGCGCCAGGCCCTGGGCGTCGACAACCTCGTCGGGAAGGGCGGCGCGCAGAGCGCTCCGCCGCCGCTCCCGAAGAAGGGGACCACCGGCCCGCACCCGGCCGCGGCGTCCCGGCCCGCGCGCGAGAAGGCCGAGCGGGCGTCCCGGCGGGCCGAGCCCCGCGATTCCAGCTCCGAGTCGAACGCCGACGAGACCTACTGCCCGACGGTCGCCCATCAGGAGCGGGTCTACCAGCATTTCCAGACCTCCTGGCCGAAGGCCACCTTCGTCTTGGGAGAGTTTCCCTGGCGCGTCCAGGTGGGAGACGAGGCCAAGACCCGGGACTTCATCCATCCGCCCTTCCTCATCTCCCAGGAGGTGACCAAGGAGGACCGCACCTGGTCCCACGGCGTCTACCTCGAGCCCTCCGAGGTCTGGTCGGGCTTCGGTCTGGAGGGCGCGCCTCCCGAGCCGCGCGGCACCGCCCCCGCCCAGCCCAACCCGCACAAGGAGGACTGGGCCTCGGTCGGCCTGTGGGGGACCGTGGCGGTGGCGGCGGCCCTGGGCCTCTTCATCCTCTTCTCCGCCTCCGCCAAGCGCCGCCCGGTCTTCAGCGGCAGCTTCGCCGCGGACCCCGCCGCGGGCGCGCCCGCCGCCGGCGTGCCGCCCTCCCCCGACGCGGCCCCGAACGCCGTGGTCACGCCGGAGTTCGACCTGGCCGGGGCCCGCCCCGCATCGGTCCGCATCCGCACCGTGACGAACGTCGAGAACAGCTGGCTCTTCCTGCGCTTCGCGCTGGTCAACGCCGAGACCGACACGGCCACCCACTTCGAGCGCGAGATCTCCTACTACCACGGCGTCGACGACGGGGAGTCCTGGAGCGAGGGCTCCCGCTCGGACACGGTCTACCTGTCCGGCGTGCGGCCCGGGCGCTACTACCTGCTCATCGACCCCGAGTTCGACCGGGGCGCCTCCTACGCCGTCGAGGTCACCTGGGACCAGCCGCGCATCTTCCACCTGTTCCTGGCTTCGGCCCTCCTGCTGATCCCGTTCGGCTGGGTCTATGCGCGCATGCGCTCCTTCGAGGTCAGCCGCTGGGCCGAGAGCGACCACCCGATGACGCAGGTGTCCGACGACGAGGACGACGAATGAAGCGCTGGTACCCCTTCTGGGCGGCGGCGGTCCTGGGCTGGCTGGCCTGGGCCTGCCTGTTCGGCTTCTCGTTCACCGACGCCGACGAGGTGAAGTCCGTGCCCAAGAGCGTCCGGAACAACCCGGGCTCCTATCGCAGCCACTATCGCTACTACTACCACACCCATACAGGAAAATGACCCGGGAGGGCCCATGCGCAACATCCTAGACCCGATGCACCTGGCGGCGGCCGTCATCTATTCGCTGGCCGGAGCCGTCATCCTCGCCGGCGTGTTCGCCGTGGTGGACAAGCTGACCCCCTACGACCTCTGGCGCGAGCTCATCGAGAAGCAGAACCGGGCCCTGGCCACGGTGGTGGGCGCGTTCGCGCTGGCCCTGGGCCTCATCATCGCCGCGTCCATCATGGGCTGAGGCCGCCTTGAACCTGGCGCTGTTCGCCTCCATCGTCGTCATCGCCGTCTGCGGGCTCATCTACGAGCTCGTGGCCGGCGCTCTGGCGAGCTATCTCCTGGGCGACAGCATCCTGCAGTTCTCGACGGTCATCGGCACCTACCTGTGCGCGATGGGTCTGGGGTCGTGGCTCTCGCGCTTCGTGGGCCGGGGGCTGGCCGCGCGCTTCATCCAGCTCGAGACCCTGCTGGGGCTGGTGGGCGGCTTCTCGGCCGCCCTGCTCTTCGCGGCCTTCCCCCACGTCGCGGGCTTCCGCATCCTGCTCTATGTCCTCGTGGCGGCTGTCGGGACCCTGGTGGGGATGGAGATCCCGCTCCTGATGCGCCTGCTCAAGGAGCGCCTCGAGTTCAAGGACCTGGTGGGGCAGGTCCTGGCGCTCGACTACGCCGGGGCGCTGGTGGCCTCCCTGATGTTCCCGCTGCTGCTCGTCCCCAAGCTGGGCCTGCTCGCCACCTCCTTCGTCTTCGGCATCGTCAACGTGGCGGTGGGGCTGTGGGCCGTCCATGTCTTCCGGGAGAGCCTGCCCTCGCGCGACATCCTGCGCGGGCAGTGCCTGGCCGCCATCGCCGCGCTGGCGGCGGGCCTGGTCTTCTCCGGGGAGATCACCTCCTTCGCCGAGTCCGGGATGTACTCCGACGAGGTGATGCTGGCCCGGACCAGCCGCTACCAGCGCATCGTGCTCACGCATTGGAAGGACGACGTGCGGCTCTACCTGAACGGCCACCTGCAGTTCGCCTCGCGCGACGAGTACCGCTACCACGAGGCCTTGGTGCACCCCGGCCTCGCGGCCCTGCGCGAGCCGCGCCGGGTGCTGGTGATGGGGGGCGGCGACGGGATGGCGGTGCGCGAGCTCCTGCGCGACCCGCGGGTGGAGAGCGTCACCTTGGTCGACCTCGACCCGGAGATGACGCGGCTGTTCCGCGACAACGAGCTGCTCGCGCGCCTGAACGCCGGCTCGCTGCGCTCGCCCAAGGTCACGGTGGTCAACGCCGACGCCTTCGAATGGCTGGAGGCCCACGACGGGCCCTTCGACTTCATGGTCGCCGACTTCCCCGACCCCTCGAACTACTCCATCGGCAAGCTCTACTCGCAGACCTTCTTCGAGCTGGCCCGGCGCCGCCTGCGGCCCGGCGGCATCCTGTCCGTGCAGGCCACCTCCCCGATGTTCGCGCGCCGCTCGTTCTGGTGCGTCGACGAGACGATGCGCCGGGCCGGCTTCGACCCGGTGCCCTACCACGCCTTCGTCCCCTCCTTCGGCGAGTGGGGCTTCGTCCTGGGCACGACCTCCCCCTACCGCGTGCCCAGGGCGTTCCCGCCGGGCCTCAGGTTCCTCGACGCGGCCACGGCGAAGACCCTCTTCGAGTTCCCCGCCGACATGGCGCGCGTCGCCAGCGAGCCCAACCGGCTCTCCACCCAGGCGCTGGTCCGCATCTACGAGTCGGAATGGCGACGCATCGCCCCCGACTGACCCGCCGCGCCCTGCTGGCCGCCGGCGCCGCCGCGGCGGGGGCGGCCCTGGTCCCCTGGCGCGCCCTGCTCGACCCGCGCCGCCGCGTCACGGGCCGCATCATCGGGCCGTCCTCCGCCCTGGGACACCGCCTGCGCGGGGGCGCCTTCCCGGCGCCCTCGTCGTCGCGCCGCACGGGCGTGGTCGTGGCCGGGGCCGGCATCGCCGGCCTGTCGGCGGCCTGGAGGCTGCGCCGGGCCGGCTTCGAGGACTTCCTGGTCTGCGACCTAGAGCCGGAGGCGGGGGGGAACTCCCTTTCCGGGTCGTGTCCGGCCTCCGCCTTCCCCTGGGGGGCCCACTACCTGCCCGTCCCCGACCCGGGGGCGGAGCTCGTCGTCGAGCTGCTCCGGGAGTTCGGGCTGGTGACGGGCCGGGACGCGGCCGGGCGTCCGGTCTTCGACCCGCGCTGGCTCTGCCACGACCCCGAGGAGCGCCACTTCATCCACGGCCGCTGGGAGTCCGGCCTGTTCCCGCGCATGGGGGCGACGGCGGACGACCTGGCGCAGAGGGAGCGCTTCGAGGCGCGCATGGAGTCGTACAGGCGCCTCAAGACCAGGGACGGCCGGCCCGCCTTCGCCATCCCGATGGAGCGCTCCTCGCGCGACCCGGACCTGTTGGCGCTCGACCGCCTGAGCTTCGCGGACTGGCTGCGCGGCGAGGGCTTCACATCGGAGCAGGTGCTCTGGTACGCGGACTACGCCTGCCGCGACGACTTCGGGGCGCGGCCCGCGCAGACCTCGGCCTGGGCGGGCATCCACTACTTCGCCGCCCGGCCCGCCGACGAGGAGGTCTTCACCTGGCCGGAGGGCAACGGCTGGCTGGTCCGGCGCCTGGCCGGGCCGCTGGGGCCGCGCCTGCGCACGGGCGCCGCCGTCGTGCGCGTCGAAGAGACGCGCTCGGGCGTGGAGGTCGACCTGCTCGACGCCGCCACGGGCGCCGTGGAGCGCGTCACGGCGGCGGCGGCGGTCGTCGCCCTGCCTCGCTTCGTCGCCGCCCGGGCCGTCCCCGCCCTGGGCGGGAGGACGGACGGCTTCGAGTACGCCCCCTGGGCGGTGAGCAACCTGCTGCTCGACGGCCCGCCGGCCGGCCCGGGCGTCGAGCTGGCTTGGGACAACGTGCCGGTCAAGAGCGAGTCGCTGGGCTTCGTCGTGGCCACGCACCAGCGCATGGGGCCGGTGGGGCGCGACACGGTCTGGACGCACTACCACGCCTTCGCCGACGGGGAGCCCGCCGCGCTGCGCGCGGAGCTCCTGGCGGCGCCCTGGGAGTCGCACCGCGACCGGGTCTTAGACGATTTGGAGCGCTGCGTGCCGGGCGTGACCGAGAGCGTGAGGAGCCTCGATGTGATGGTCTGGGGGCACGGCATGGTCCGCCCGTCGCCCGGCTTCATGTTCGGGGCGGCGCGGCAGGGCGCCCTGGCGCCGCGCGGGCGCATCCACTTCGGCCACTCCGATCTGTCGGGGTTCTCCATCTTCGAGGAGGCGCAGTACCGCGGCGTGAAGGCCGCCGAAGGGGCGCTGGCGTCCTTGGGCAAGCGCGCGGCCTGAGCCGGCCCTTGACAGGCGGAGGGTCCCGGCTATACTTCAGCTAGGTCACGGGCGCCCGCGTCGGGGCGCGTGGCTTTTTTTATTTTTGCATACGAGCAAGGCGATGGAACGACACAGAGCGAAAACACAACCGGCCGCCGCTCCTTGCGGTTTGATGCGCATGGCGGGCGGGACGTGCGCGGGCACGGGGGCGCCGATGTAGCGCGGCCAGGTCTTGGGCCGGCCGAACCCCTGCCCGGGCCGGGCGGGGGATTTTTATTGGCTCTGGGGACCGCGCCCGTGGCCGCGGTCCCCGCTGATGTGAGGAGGTGAGTGCGATGATGAAGGCCGTGAAGCCGGCGGCCGTGCGCGCCTACGTTTGGGCGCGGCGCGGCCGGACTGCCTTCCTGGTCGATGCGCGGCGCGTGGAGCGCGCGACGGCGGGGCTCCCGGCACGGGTCCGGGTCCGCCTGATCGCGCGCCTGCGGGCCAACACGGCCGAGGCGGTGATGCCGTAACGCGGGCGGTTCCCCAGCGGGGGGCCGCCCGCGGCCTTTAAGCGTCCTTGAGGTGGGGCTTGCCGACGGCCAGGTACGCCAGTCCGCTGAGGACCACCGCCGCCGTCGTCACCAGCATCGCGTAGTTCACATACCACGGGTCGGCGGGCGAGCGCGGCCAGATCATGTTGAGCACCGCCCCCGCCCCGTAGACGAAGGCCGCGGCGTTGACCGGCCAGCCCCAGGCGCCCAGCGTGAACTTGCCCGACGGCGTCCAGCCGCGCGCGCGGGCCAGGAGGGCCGAGGCCACCACCATCTGGAAGGCCACGTAGATGCCGATGGCGGCGAAGCTGATGATGGTGTTGACCGCGTCCTGCAGCCAATGACCGATGGAGGCGATGAGGACGGGGACCACGCCGGTGACGACGAGGGCCGCCACGGGCATCTTGGTGCGGGGCGACAGGCGGCCCAGGAGCGCGCTGCCGAAGACCATCTTGTCGCGGGCGAAGGAGTAGAGCAGCCGGCTGGCCGCGGCCTGCAGGCTCAGCAAGCAGGAGAGGAAGGACACCATCACCACCGCCAGCACCGCGCGGAACCCCGTCACGCCCATGGCGCCCCTGAGCGTGGCGCCCACCGGGTCGGCCTCGGCCCCCGAGACGGCCGCGGCCAGGTCGGGCTGGGCCAGGAGGAGCGCCAGGCAGACGAAGGAGGCCGCGCCGCCGCCGATGTAGATGGTCATGCGCATCGACTTCGGGATGGCCGTGCCGGCGTTGGGCGTCTCCTCGGCCACGTCGCCGCAGGCCTCGAAGCCGTAGTAGCAGAACATCGCCGCCACCGAGGAGGCCAGGAAGGCGGGCAGGTAGGAGGCCCCCGAGCCGAAGGAGCCGGTGTCGAAGAGGACGGCCAGCGGCTGGTGGCGGTGGAAGGCCAGCAGGTAGCCGCCGACCAAGACGGCCCCGACCAGCTCGCAGACGAAGCCGAACATCGCCACGCGGGCCAACAGGCGCGTGCCGCTGACGTTGAGGGCGGTGGTGAAGGCTATCATCCCCACGGCCACCCAGATGGAGGCCGAGGCCGAGAGCTGCAGGCCCAACAGCTGGGCCATGAAGGGCGCCCCGCCCACGGCCACCGCCGCCACCGTGGTGAAGAGCGCCCAGCCGTAGACCCAGGCCGCCATCCAGGCCGTGCGCTTGCCGACCAGGCGCAGGGTCCAGGGGTAGAGGCCGCCGGAGATGGGGTATTGCGACACCACCTCGCCGAAGACCAGGCAGACCAGGAGCTGGCCCAGGCCCACCAGGATGTAGTTCCAGAACATCGGCGGCCCGCCGGCCGTGAGCGCCATCGCGAAGACCGAGTAGACGCCCACCACCGGGGAGAGGTAGGTGAAGCCCAGGGAGAAGTTCTCCCAGAAGCTCATCGAGCGTTCGAAGCCGGATTTGAGGCCCAGGGCCTCGAGCTGTTCGGCGTCGTGGTCGCGCGGGGAGTCGTTCATGGAGTGAGATTATACGCCAGGAGCCGCGTCAGCGCGCGTCGGCGTCGCGGGCCAGGGCGATGAGGCGGTCGGCCAGCGTGGAGAGCTCGGCGTAGTCGGGTTCTGCCTTCCGGAGCTCCTGTTCGAACCGGCCGGCGGCCTTCGCGGCCCCGGCGGTCATCGCCTCGAGGGCCTCCACCGTCCGGCGCACGGCCCGCGTCGCCGCGTCTTCGGGAGCCTTCACGAAGGGCTTCTTCCACCAGGGGGCCGCGGGAGGGGGCGCCTCGTCCATCACGGGGATGGCGAAAGCGGCATGGCCGAGGTTGACCTTGAGCCAGCGCCCGCCGGGGAAGGACGGCCAGCTGGGGCCTTCGAGCGGGGAGGCCGCGACGGCCCCCTTGTCGAGGCGCGCGCGCAGCAGGCGCAGGTTGTAGCGCGCGCTGCGCAGGATGTCGTCGTAGTGGTCGGCGTGGGAACGCAGCAGGGCCAGCTTCTTGCTGCTTCCGCCGCGCTTGAGCGCGCCGGCCAGGTGGCGCAGGGTCTTGGGGAAGGTGGAGAGCTCCTCGAAGGACATGTAGTTCGTGTAGCTGGAGGCCCCGCGGGCTATGTCGAAGCCCTGGTAGGCGACCAGGGCCGGGTGGAAGACGCTCAGGTCCCCGCGCGAGAGGCGGGTCAGGAAGTGGGCGTGGCGCGACTCGTGCAGGATGGCCTCGAAGGACTCCTCCTGGTCGAAGGGGGGCAGGAACAGGGTCTTGTCGGCTCCGTTGAAAGCCGCAGCCGCGCCGCGCGTGCGCTCGGGCACATAGGCCATCGCGACGCCGTGGCCGCGCCGCAGCTCCCAGGCCATGCGGTTGAGGGGGGTGCCGTCCTTGGCGGGGACGACGACGAGGGCGCGGTGGGTCTTGCCGCCCGAGGCCGGATGGTCGGCCTCCTCCACCGCGATGCCGGCGCTCTCGGCCAGGGCGCGCGCCGCGGCGACCAAAGCGCGCGCCTTCTCCGGGGTCAGCGAGAAGGCCGCGTCGAGCCGGGCGTCCGCGAAGGCGGCGGCTTCGGCGTCGCCGAAGGCGAAGGGCTCCTTCGGGCGCAGGTAGGCCCCGATGGCCGCCCCCGCGCCGCCGGAGGATTCGCCGGCCAGGCGCTTGGTCAGATTCAGCAGGCCGTCGTCGTCCAAGGCGTCGAGGCCGTCGGGGGCCTCTTCGGCGAAGGCAGCCTGGACGGGGCGCAGGGCCTCGGGGACGGCGGAGGCCTGGGCTCTGGGGACCGGGGCCGCCGAGGCTTGAGCGGCGGCTGCAGCCGGTGCGGCGATGAGCGAGGGCGGCAGGGCCGGGGACGGCAGGGCGGCAAGACCCGGGGCGCCGGGAAGCGACGGGGTGAGGGCCGGAGCCACCGGAGCGTGGATGCCGGGCACCACCGGTACGGCGGAGACGGCGGCGGCTTCCACGGCCGTGACCCGGGTCTGGGCCGCGGCCGGAGCGCCGGCCAGCAGGAAGGCCGCCAGGAGGCTCATCTTCCTTATTATAGTGGGGGTCTCGTCGGGCTGCCAGGCATGGCGGGCGTCATATCATGTCCGGGCCCCGGTTTGGGACGATGGGGCGGTATCGAGGAGCCCGCATGAAACCGCACAACCTCTTGCTTTGGTCGTCGCTGTTGTTGGTTGCCTTGCCGCCGGCCTCCGCCCATGCGGGCCTGACCTGCGACCTGAACACGGGCGCGCTCAACGGCCTGCAGATCGGGCGGCTGGCCGACGCGAAGGCCATCGCCTCGGCGATGGGGACGGAACCGGGCTTCGTGGACGATAATTTCCCGGGTTCGACGGGCTATCTGTTTCCGGGGCTGGGAGCCGAGGTCACGACCTTCGAGGACGACGCCGGGGAAGTCGTCTCCTCGCTCGCCGTCCATTACACGGCCGGGCAGGACTTTTACGGCGCTCCCGTCGCGCGATATCAGGGGGGGTTCGTCCCGGCCCTGGGACAGCATGAGACGGTCTCCAGCATCAAGGAGAAGCTGGGTGTCCCCGCGAAGGAGTACCTGCCCGCCCCGGGGGTGACGGAGCCCAGCCTGCTGGTCTTCCGTCGGCCGTTCGGGAAGATGACCTTCCTCTTCGGTGTCGACGGCGCGTTGAGGCACATCACGCTCGATAAGCTGGGCCCCGGGGACGAAGGCTGGACCGCTCCGCCTCAGAAGAGCGGGCCCGCGGACGATGTCTGGATGCAAAAGGTCGTCTTCCGGGACGGCGTCGAGCCGTCGGTCGAAGCCCCCTTGGCCGCAAAGCCGTGGACCGCGCAAGAGAAGCGGGAAGCCCTGGCCGTCCTGGCCGGAATCCGCGCCCGCGAGGCCGGCCTCACCGACAGGGTGGTCGGCTACCGGCCGCTCTCCCTCTATCGTGCACGGCGCATAGGCGCCGAGAGCGCCGACGCCCTGACCGTGCAGGGGATGCAGGCCGTCTTCCTCGGCGATTCCTTCTTCGGGTTCAACGCCGCGGGCATGACGCGCATCCTGACCCATGAGCTCGCCCACCTGGCCGACGCCTTCGGCCGCCATTCCGGAGACCCGGCCTGGTTGCGTCTGACGGAGGAGGCCCGTTCCCGGGTCGTGAGGCACTTCCAAGGCCTGGGCTTGAGCGTCCATAAAGCGGCTCTGGCCTCCAAGGGGGAATATGAGGAGGTGGCGAAGAAGGAGGGCTTCTTCAGCCTATGGTCCTGCTTGAGCCCTTCTGAAACGCTGGCCGATGCCGCCGCGGACCAGAGCCTGGGCCGGTCGCCGCGCTTGCCCGGCGTCGACGACTTTGTCCGCCGGAGACTATTGGGCGCTTTCCTCCCGGACCCGTGGGAGGAGAGTATGCACTCCGGGGCCGCGGCGATGGGGTCGGGGAAGTGGGACGCGGCCATCGAGGCCTTCTCGGCCGCGGCGCTCAGCGAGCCGACCCAGGGAATCGCCTTCCTGTTCCGAGCCGAGGCCTGGGAGAAGAAAGGCGAGCTTGGCCGCGCGGCGGCCGACCTGGACAGGGCCGTGGATGGGAACGCCGGGTCGGAGGCCACCCTCAGGCGCGCCAAGCTGCGCCTCAAGAACCAAGAAACCGGCAAAGCCGTCTCCGACCTGACGGAATACATCAAGGCCGTCCCCTGGATGGAGCGCGGCTACGAGCTGCGGGCCGCGGCCTACCGGACCCTGGGCGATACGGAGCGCGCCATCCAGGACTATTCGGCGCTCTTGGAACTGGCTCCCGGGAACATGCAGGCCGTCGGCCGCCGCGGCGACCTCCACTACGCCCGCAAGGACTATGACAAGGCCATCGCCGACTTCTCCCTGGTCATCCTCAAGGACCCCGCCAACGCCATGGCGGCCACCCTGCGCCGGGGGAGGTGCTGGCTGGGGAAATCCGACCCGGAACGGGCGCTGGCCGACCTGGAGGCCGTGCTGAAGGCCGAGCCGCGCAATTGGAACGCCCTGGGCCTGCTGATGGAGACTTCCTTTGCCCGCGGCGACCACGCGCGCGTCATCACCGAGGCGCAGGGCATCATCAAGCTAAACGCCAAGAACGTCTTCGCACGCCTGATGCTGGGGCGCTCCCTGGCGGCGACGCAGAGATGGGAGGAGGCCGTGGCGGAATTCGGCAGGGTCATCGAGCTCGACCCGCGAAATTTCGACGCCTATGTGGCGCGCGCGAAGGCCCACGAACGGCTCGACTCCCCGTTCCATCCCAGCGCCGGCCTGGCCGCGGAGGACTATGCCTCGGCCATCAGCCTCTCGACGGGCAACGCCCGGCTCTATTACGAGAAGGGCCTGGCCAGCCGGAAGGCGGGGATGCCCAATGCGGCCCAGGATTCATTCTATAAGGCCGCGTCCCTGTCCCCCCAGACTGTCGAGTACCACATCGCCAAGGCCGAGGCGGAGTTGGGGCTGTGGCTCCACGACAAGAGCACGAATTGGGTCGACTCGGCCTCGGCCAGCATCGGCACGGCGCTGCGGCTGGCGCCCGAGAACGAGGACGCCAAGCGCCTCGCGGCGCGCATCGAGTCCGAGCGGAAGGGCTCGAGGACGGAGCCCTAGGCATGCGGATGGTCGTGGACAACAAGGACCCTCGGAACCTCCATTTCGTCCTGTTCCTCCCGCTGTTCCTGGCGGGAATCGACGTCACGTTCGCGAACTTCTTCTACATCGCGCTCGGCTTCGCCCCGACGCCGGAGGCCCTCAAGGATCTGGTGTCCTACGGGACCGGGAGGTGGTCCAACACCTTCTTGCCCGGCCTAGCCTTCCTCTATATCCCCCTGCTGGCCTGGTATTACCCCATCTGGCGCTTCGTCGCGACGCGCGACGCCGGCCTCAAAGAGGCGGTCAGGCGCCGCATTTCCGGCCTCTACGGCGCCATCCCGCTGCTGCTGGCCATCGCCTTCGCGGGCAAGCTGGCCCTCCATCTGGCCGTCTACCGCGAAGTCCTGACCCTCCGGGGCTTCTTCTTCCTGAACCTGCCCGCCATGCTCATGTCCCTGGCCGTGCAGTTCTGCTTCGCCCTGGTCGTCATCGACAACGCCTTCCGGGGCTATGCGGGGCTGCTGATGGCCGACCTCTACGAGCGCGAAGAGCTCTACCGCCCGCGCACGGGGTTCAACTTCTCGATCCTGCTCAAGGTCGCGCTGGTCCTCCTCGGGACGGCGGTGACGCCGATGCTGCTGATGTACTTCTGCGCGCGCTCGGCCCTCGGCCCGGAGCACTTCTACGTCCAGTCCATGTGGGGCCTGCTCATCAACTCCTTCACGCCGATGTTCCTCGGGGTCACCTTCGTCCTGGGCACCATCCAGCGGCCCGTCGACGGCCTCATCGAGAAGATGCGCCGGCTCGCCTCCGGTGAGCTGGATGTGAAGACCAAGATCTACTTCAACGACGAGATAGCCCAGATCAAGGCCAGCTTCAACGTCATGGCCGAGCAGCTCAAGGAGCGCGAGGTCCTGCGCGAGACCTTCGGCAAGTACGTGTCGGTGGAAGTGGCGCGCAAGCTGATGCGCTCGGGCGGGGTCGACCTCGGGGGCGAGGAGATCGAGGCCACGGTGCTGTTCTGCGACATCAGGAACTTCACGCCGATGAGCGAGACCATGACCCCCAAGGAGGTGGTCGGCTTCCTGAACCTGTATTTCTCCTTCGTCACGGAGCCCATCATGGAGAACCACGGGGTCATCAACAAGTTCATGGGAGACGCGGTGATGGCCGTCTACACCCCGGCGCTGGGCTCGGACGACCACGTCGGCGACGCCGTACGTTCGGCGCTGGGCATGCGCGCGGCCCTGCGCCGGCTCAACGACTCCGGGAAGGTGCGCCAGGATGTGCGTTTCGGCATCGGCATCCAGACCGGGACGATGGTGGCGGGGAACATCGGAACCCTGGCCCGGGCCGAATACACGGTCATCGGGGACACGGTCAACGTCGCCGCGCGGCTCGAATCGGCGACCAAGGAGCACGGCGTGGACATCCTGGTCAGCCGTCCGGTCTACGAGCGGGTCAAGGACGCGTTCGCGGGCCGGGCCGAGTTCCGGAGCGTGGGCCCGGTCGGCTTGAAGGGGAAGTCGGCGCCGGTGGAGCTCTATTCAATCGCCTGAGGCCGCCTCGACGGGCCGACGGCGGAAGGCTATACTGAGGCCAGGGAGGGTTGGCCGAGTGGTTTAAGGCGGCGGTCTTGAAAACCGCTAGGTGGGAAACCGCCTCGGGGGTTCGAATCCCTCACCCTCCGCCCCTTTGCGACACGGTTCAAGATTCCTTGGGCCGTGTCCTTTTGTCTTTGGGGGGAACCAAGTCGGACTTCGCATTTCAGCTCACCGCTGAGGAGACGCATTGTTTGAGGTGCCAAATCGGCACCTCAAAGGTGGATGCTCCTCGGCTCGGCCGTGATTGGGCCGCGTCTTCGTTTTTGATGGAACCAAATCGGATGCCCATTCGTATAAATGATATGGGCCTCTCGAATCCAATCACGCCCAAACCCGGGGTTGAAGAGCTCATACGCCTGGTTCGCGGGCAAAAAGTCATTCTCGGACATGACCAGGCTGGCCTCTATGGAGTCGAGACCCGCGTCCTGATGCAGGCGGTGAAGCGGAACGTCGACCGGTTCCCCGAGGATTTCGCATTCCAGCTGACCTGGTACGAATCCGAACGTGCCGGACCCCTGGTTTACAATGCGGATAAAAAGCGGGCTTCAAAATCACAGATCGTGATCTTGAAGCGGGGTGGGAACATCAAATACCGGCCATATGCGTTCACAGAACAGGGCGTGGCGATGCTCTCCAGCGTCCTTCGCAGCAGCCGGGCGGTCCAAGTGAACATCGAGATTATGCGGACATTCGTTCGGCTCAGACAGGTGCTGTCCGCGCATAAAGGCCTGGCTCGGAAATTGGCCGAACTCGAGAAGAAGTACGACGGTCAGTTCCGCGTCGTGTTCGAGGCGATTCGCAAGCTCATGGAGTCGCCGCCCGTTCCGGCCCGGCCCCGCATAGGGTTCCGACCCGAATCGCGACTATAATCTCCAGGATGTCCCGACCTGAACCCAAGACGGCGCGGCGCGTGTGCCGCTGGCTGGCTGGCGCGCTGGCCGGGCTGTGCCTCTACGCGGCGCTGAGCTACCTCTTGGTCCCGCTGGCCTGGACGCAGCTCGGCAGGCGCCGGCGCGTCGGGCGCCTGCCCAAGACCGCCTACACGCGCGAGGGATTTCCCGGCGACCCGCTCAACGTCGTGCTGCTCGGCGGGCGCCCCGCCGTGGAGGAGGCGTTCGCGGCGGCGGGCTGGCGCAAGGCCGAGCGCATGTCGCCGCGCAGCGCGGCGAAGGCGGTGCGTAGCTTCGTGTTCAAGCGCGACTACCCCGCCGCGCCGGTCAGCGCCCTCTTCTACGCCGGACGCCGCCAGGACCTGGCCTTCCAGAAGCAGGTCGGGCGCGGCAACCGGCGCCGCCACCACGTCCGCCTGTGGCTCCAGGAAGGGCCCGGCGCGGAAGGGCTGCCGGTGTGGGTGGGGGCGGCCAGCTACGACGTCGCGGTGAAGCTGGAGCGCCGCACCGGGCGCTTCACCCACCGCATCGCCCCCGACGTCGACGCCGAGCGCGAGCTGGTCGCCTCCGACCTGCGGCCGGCGGCCGTGTCCGAAGAGCTCGTCCCCGGCCCGGCGCGCGCAGGCCGCAACGGCGGCGGCGACCGCTACCACACCGACGGCGGCCTGCGCGTGCTGACCCTGCGCTGACGCCCTACTGGCTGTAGCGCTCCTGATAGCTCTTGCGCAGGGCCTCGGCCTCCTTGGCGCTCAGCCCCTTCTTCCAGACGTGCTCGTCCTTGGTCATCAGCTCGTCGACCTTGGCCTGCCACTTCTTGCCGAGCTCCGGGCTCTTGCCCTGGGCGGCCTCGATGACGGCGGGGAGGAACTCCTCGTAGTAGTGCTTGGAGACCTCGTACATCCCGTGCCAGTGCGTGTAGTCCGGGCCCATCATGCTGGCGCCGTGGCGCGCGCGCCGGCCCTCGTGGTGCCAAAGCTCCCAGAACACCCACTGCACGCGGTGCTCGAAGGGCGCCTTGGGGTCGAGCACGCCGTCCTTGGCCAGCTCGTCCATCATGGACTTGGCCGGCTTGGCGAACTTCTCGTTGTAGAGCGTCACCAGGCCGTCGTACTGGGTGTAGAAGTTCTCGGTGAAGGACTTGCCGTGGCAGTTCGCGCAGACCGCCTGCATCTTCGCGCGGCGCTGGTCCCAGGTCAGGAGCGAGGCCACCTTGCGCGGCACCTTCCGGGTCACGAGGGAGTCGCCCTCGCGGACCATCTCGCTGGTCTCCACCGTGTCGCCCACGGCGGGGAGCTTGCGCGACTCGGGGTAGTCCTCCTTGAACCCGTCGGCGTAGGTCACCAGGTTGAGCTTGGTGCTGATGACGGGCCGCAGCGTCCAGCTGATGCGCTCGCCCACGTCGTGGCTGTTGCCTTTGACCGTGCCGTCGGCCTGCTTGTGCCCGGAGATGTGGCAGGTCGCGCAGGTCGGGGCGGCCGAGTAGTCCTGTCCCAGCACCCAGTCGCCCTTCTTGTCGAGCGCCATCTTGTCGCGGTTCGCGTAGAACGCGATGCCGTGCTTGGACTCGTTGTAGATCTCGATCTGCGGATGGTCGGGACCCATGTGGCACTTGCCGCAGTTCTCCGGGCTGCGCGCCAGCTTGGCGTCGAAGGCGTGGCGCGAGTGGCAGGCGTTGCAGGAGCCGCGCGAGCCGTCGGGGTTGATGCGCCCGATGCCGCTGTTGGGCCAGGTGTCGGGGTCGAGGACGGGACGGCCTTCCTTGCCGGCCCGCACGAGCTGGCCCTGGGCGTCCTTCTTGTACTTGACCACCGAGCCGTGGCACTGCAGGCAGCCGTTGACCGCGTCGGCGTTGTTGCCCGGCATGCCGGCCACCTTCTCGGCCAGCACGTTGTCGAGGCTGGCCAGGATCTCACCGGCGATGGCGTGGTGGCTGCGCGAGAACTCCGTGTTCTCCTTCTCGTGGCACTGCGCGCAGTCCTTCGGGGTGACGATGAGCTTCACGAGCTTGCCGTTGTGCTTCCAGGCGCCCTGGTCGCCCTCCGTGCCCTCGTGGCAGGTCAGGCAGTCGACGCCGGCCTTGGCGTGTCCCGATTTCTTCCACTCGAGCACGAGGGCGGGGGACTGCCGGGTATGGCACATCACGCAGCCGGATTCGACGGCGCGCGCCGCTCCGGCGCCCAGTCCGACGGAGACCAGGCCCAACACGAACATCGGACGACTCAAACGCATCGCATCCTCCTGACGGATGTCGTGGGCGAACCTGATACCGGATGGCCCCATCCGTTATTGTACGCACTCAGATAGGCAACGCTACGGCCTACGGGATGCGGCGGCGCTTGAGGAACAGGGCGGCGAGGGTGAGCAGGGCGACGGCCCCCGCCGCCAGGACGGCCGCCGCGCGCACGCGCTGCGCCCGCGTCACGGCGGCGGCCAGGAGCGGGTCGTTGAGGCGCTGCTCTTCGGTGAAGCCCCTGATGAGGCTGTCGTTGCGCCGGCACAGCACGGAATGCCGGTCCGAATGCCGCGGGAGCTCGCGGACGGCGGCGGCGACCCAGGCCGACCCGGTTCCGGTCATGGCCGCCATGACGGCCGAGACGTTGACGGCGTCTATGGCCGCCTTGCCCTCGTCGCAGAGCTCGTTGGCCCTTTCGATGAGGCGGCCGTAGCGGGTCCAGACCTCTTCGCGCCGGCGCAGGAGCTCGTCGGGGGGAAGGCCGGACCCCGGGTCGCCGCCCAGGTGACGGTATTCGGCGAGCAGCTCGGTCATCTGCGCCGCCGCATCCACGTGGTGGGCCTCCAGCGCGGTGAGGCTGCCGAGGAGGGCGCGGGCTTCCAACGCGTCGCGCGGCGGCTGGGCGGGGATCGGGGCCGCGCGCAATCCCGGGACGAGGAGCAGCAGGGCCGCCGGGAGGACGATGGTCATAAACAAGGTTAGTCCTGCGGGCGGCTGCGGTCAAGGAGCCTTGCCCGCAGGCGCTTGCCGGGCTATCATCGGGGCTATGAGCCTGCGCTCCGCGACGAACCTTGCCCTCACCCTGGCCGTCCTGCTCAGCGCCTGCGGCGGGCCGCGCCGGCGCGCCCCCTCGCCCTACGACGGACTCAAGGCCGTAGGCTTCCGCGTCATGCGGACCGGGCCCGAGGCCATCCTGCCGCGCCCGGCCACCGGTCCTTGGAGCGGCTTCAAAAAGGGGATGAAGGCCGGGTTCAACGCCGTGGGCGGCTCGGCCTGGTTCTCGGGGCCCGTCTCAGCCTCCGACAAGGGCGGCGGAGGCCTGATCTACGCGGGCATCCTCGCCCTGGTCACGGCGGCCTCGGTGACGGGCGGGACCTACGGCTCGCTGGCCGGCCTGCTGCGCGTCGGCTCGGCCGAATCGGTGGAGGCCGAACGCCTGGCGCTGGAGGGGGCGGTGCGCCGGGCCGACGCCGCCTCGGCTCTGCGCGCGGCCTTGGCGGAGCGGGTCGGGGACGGGCCGCGCCTGGTCGACATCGAGTCCGCGCCCGGCGAGCCCGTCGACGCCCGGCTCCTCGTCGAGGTCCTTCATGTGGGCCTGGTGGGGGGCGACGGGATGGACCCCCCGCTCGAGCCCCTGGTCTCCGTGCGCCTGCGGCTGGAGGTCCCGGGCTTCCCGCCCGTCGTGCGCTTCGCGGGCAGTTCCGGTGGCGGAGGGCGCGCGCGCTTCCGGGCCTGGGCGGCCGAGGACGGCAAGGCCCTGGAGGCGGCGCTGCGGCGCGCCGTGCCGGAGCTGGCCGAGGCGGCGGCGCGCACCCTGAGGCCCCGATGAGGCGCGGCCTGCGTCCGAACGCCCGGTCCCGGGCCGGGTTCGGCGGCCCGCATGTGGAGCTGATGCCCGTCGTCGCCATCATCGGCATCCTGGCCGCCATCGCCATCCCCAAGTTCGCCGACCTCATTAGGAAGTCCAACGAGGGGGCGAGCAAGGGCAACTTGGGCGCCATCCGCTCCGCGCTCTCCATCAGCTACGGCGACAACGAGGGGGTCTACCCATACCACCCGGCGGCCCTGCTGGCCGAGGGGAAGTACCTCCGAGGCATCCCGAAGGCCAAGACCCCGAACTACCACGCCGATTCGACCGCCGTGCGCCTGGGGGCCGGGTCCTGGGACGGCGACGATTCCGGCGGCTGGCTCTACGTCGGCGACCCGGCCTCCGAGGACTTCGGGGCCGTCTTCGTGAACTGCACGCATACCGACACCAAGGGGAGCTCGTGGACCGTCTACTGAAGGGCGCCTGGGCGCTCGCCAAGGGACTCTTCGAGCTGGTGCTGGGCCTTGTCTTCATGGGGCTGCTCGGCGTGGGCATGGGCCTGGTCTTCTGGGCCGGAGAGTCGGCCGTCGCCTGGGTGAAGGCGCCGCGCGACTGCTCGACGCCGACCCGTCCGGTCAGCGAGCTGCTGGTCGTCGCGGAGGGCGGCCACCTCTTCGCGCGCCGCGCCGCGCTCTATGAGCTTCCCTGCGCGGTGCCGAAGACGCCCTCCGAGCTCGACCTGCTGGCGGCGGCGGGCCGGCAGGCCGGCCGCAAGCGCCTGCGCGTGGGGGCCCTCGCCTCCATCCGGCGGGTCGGCGCCCAGGAGGCGGCCCTCGCCCCCCGCCTGCGCGCCCTGCTGGCCGCGGGGGACCCGGCCGTCGAGGAGGCCGCCTTCGACGCGGCGCGCAATCTGGGCCTGGGCGAGTCGCACCCCGACCTGGCCGCCTTCCTGGCGCGGCGCCCGGACCTGCGCCGCGCCCCGGCCGCCGCGGCTCCGG
>JACRDU010000025.1 GCA_016218495.1 Elusimicrobiota bacterium | reverse complement strand
GCTATATGGTCACTCACCGACGCCTACTTGGTGCTGAGCAAGACGTTCCGGTTGGGTGATAAGTTCGTGTCCTTCCGGCAAGCGCGCGTATCCCCGACGAGGCGGGGCGGGGGGCCCCGCAGTTCCCGGGCGCGCGCGGGGGTTCGGGAGGGTGCAGGGGCAGCCCTACGCCCGGGTCGTTCGGGGTCCCGGACCTGCTGGGCGCGGCGTGCAAGCCGCAGGCAAGCCGGGCGTGAGGTTCGGCGATCAGCCCGGCGGTTCGCGAGCGATGGCCTGGCGGTAGCTCCAGGGCATCCACAGGTCCGGACGCATCCGGACCTCCTTGGCGTGCCGCTGCATCTGCGTAAGGTAGTCGAAGGGGTCCACCCCGTTGAGGTCGCAGGTGTGGATGAGGCTCATGAAGACATCGCCCACCCGCGCCCCGTTATCCGTCTTGTAGAACAACGAGTTTTTCCGGTGGAGGATCGCCTTCTTTAGCGCCCTCTCGCAGATATTGTTGTCGAGCGGGGCGCCCGCCTTTCTGAGGAAGAGCGTCAGCTTCTCCCAGTGCTTGAGCATGTAGCCGAGGGCCTGGCCCATCCCCGAGTTGGGCTCCACCTTTTTCTCGGCGAGTTGCGCCTGCATCCAGGCATGGAGCATGTCCATCAACGGGCCGCTTTTAGCCTGGTGGAATCTCAATCGCTCGGCGTCGGTCATCTCGCGCTTCTTGGCGATCGCGTCGTGTTTGTAGATCTTGGCGAGGACGCCGAGTATGTGATCGCACTCACGCGGGAAGTTCTGGGCCTGCTCGACGAACTGCCGGCGGCCGTGGGCCAGGCAGTTCGCCAGGAGCGTCTTGAAGTTCTCGGGGAGATTGCGCGAGAGGGCATCACACATCTGGATCGGGGGGCTCAGGCTCTGGTCGCGATGGTTGAGCAACGCCTTGAGATTCTCCCCCGCGTGCCGGTGTCCCGTGAAGAACAGCGCGATCTGCCGTTCCCCGAGCCTGCTGACGATTCCCGAGGTGAAGATGCCGGTGCGATTGGGGCTTGGCCCTTCTCCCTGGCGTCCCTCGGAGGTCTCCTGCGCGCGCTCCCGCATGGACGCCTCCCGGCGCTTGCCCATCCACGCCAGGATTTTCATCGCCGTGTCGTCGTTGTGGAGGACCTCGCCCTGCGCCGCTTGGCGCTGAAGCTCCGTGTAGGCCGGCGATAGGCTGCGGGCAGCGTCGCGCACGATCTCCCACTGCGTCGAGGGTGGAAGCGGGACGCCCACCGAGCCTTGCAGCTTGTGGAGGCGTGACCAGGGGAAGCCGCCGCCATACTTGAAGAGCCCGATCATGCTCGCCGCGCTCGCGTCGTACCTGCGGGGTCCCGCGCCCTTGGGCGGACGCGCCGGGAATACCTTTTCACACAGGTTGCAACGCAGCCTCTGCAAAAGATAGACCATCGCTGCCAGCGGGGGCCGGCCCGTCACCCGGACCAGGATTTTCGGCCGGTTCCGTTGCTCGTAAACCTTCCCCTTGACGCATTCCGGGCACAGATCGCCCGGCTTGAGCTTGTGATGCGCAACACGCTCGGTCTGGGCGCCCCGGTAGGCGTCAACCCCGTTTCGGCCGTGTCCGGGCGGCGGGGGCCCGGGGGGCTTGGCCTTGCCGCCTCCTCCAGGCGCCTGCCCCCCGCCCTGGGGCGGCTCCTGCCCTGCCAGGACCGTGCGGATTTTCTCGCTCGCCGGACCGAACAGCATGCGCCGCAGCCGCCGGATGCTCGTGTTCTTGCCCTCCAGGGCCTCCACCAAGGTCGAGTAGGCGCAGACGATCTTATCGAGGATCGCGAAGGTCTCGGCCGGTAAGACGGCCTTGGCCTGCGCCAGAGCCTCGTCGATCTGCTGGCGCGGCACGTCGGCCACCTCGACTTTCATGGCAGCCGGCCCAGAAGCTCCCGGAAGCGCGGGTCCAGAGGGTATCCTAGAACGTCCTTCAGCGGCCGGTTGGGCTTGTTGGTCTGGTCGTCCTTGCCCCGCCCCGTCGTGCGGCCCAGGTGGACCCAGTTGGCCGCCCGGTAGCACGTGCCCTTGAATCGCGTCGGATCGACGAAGGTCTCCACGAAGTGAACGGGATGCCCGTAGATGCGCTGCCAGTCCCCGCTTAAGCCTCGCAGGACGCGCGCCAGGACGTGGGAGGCCAGGTGGGGCACGCGCACCCACGGCGGGATCAAGAAGCGCGGGTTGTAGGCCACCCCGCGCACGTTGGCCCGCCGGGCCTGGGCCGTCCAGCCGATGAAGCGGTCCCGCGGACCCAGGTGCCGCGGCGCGGAGGAGAATGCCAGGGCGGCCAGGGGACGTCCCGCGGGGCTCAGGACCAGATACTTCAGATGCTCCCCCACCGGGCGTACGTAGCCCAGGTAGTGGTAGTGGTGGATCAAGCCGTCGAATAGGACCTCGTACGGCGTGCGGCGCACCAGGACGAACTCCAGCGGCTGAAGTTGGGCAAGCGGGACCTCGATCGGGGAGGTGTCGAGCAGGACCGGGGCGGGCGGGGGACGGCGGACGACGTTGTTGGGCGGCACGCAGCGCGGAGGCGGGAGCGCGACATGGCCGGCGCGGTGCAGCGCCAGCATGAGCCCGCGGGCCCGGAAGTCGGACAGCGCCCCGTTGGCCTGTCTCCAGCCCCAGGCCTCGCACAGAAGCGTGGATAGGCGCCGGCGGCTGGCACGAGGGTGTCGCGCGATCAACTCACGGATGAACGAGGCGTCTTCCTCGCTCAAGTCGCGTCCGCGATAGCGCAGCAGGACCTTCCGTTTCCCCGCCATGGGGGATAGGGTACCTAAAGGAAGGGCTGGAACGCAAGCCCCGGGCGGGGCGGCTCTTCACCGAGCCGCCGCCAGGGCGGCGCTCCCTTCGCGGCCTCCGGGTCGCCGCAGGCCAAGAGCACCTGAAGCTCGTGCGCCTCCAGACGCCGCGTTCGCCCTCCCTGCTCAGAGGGCCAGAACCGGAAGCGCCCCGCCGAGAGCCGCTTTTGGCAGAGCCAGAAGCCCTGGCCGTCATAGACGAGGATCTTGAGCGCCCGGGCGCGCCGGTTGCGGAACACGAACACCACGCCGCTCATCGGATCCGCCGCCAGCTCTTGCCGGCAGACCCGGCACAACCCGTCGATGCCGCGGCGAAAATCCACAGGCTCCACGGCCAGCAGTATGCGCAGGTGCGGGGTGAGTTGCAGCATGGGATCAGCCCTCGCCGCGCAGCGCCCGGGCCAGCGCCGCTACCTCCGCAACGCCCGCGCCCCGCACGTGGATGCGCTGCGTCCCATCCCCGCGCACCGGAACCTCTACGACGTACTCCGCCGACGAAGCCCCCGCCGCAATCCCGGCGGGAAGGCTCCACTCGACGAAGGCTGGCTTGCGCGGGGACGGACGCGGGCTCGATCGCCTACCTGCCCGTTCTTGCAGGCTCGTGTGGTTGATCCGCAGCCATCGGGACACCCGGTGGATGCTGTAGCTCCCGCAGAGATTGGCCGCGGCCTCCCAGAGTCTTGCGGGAATCCGTTCCTGCCCCTGCTTGCCGGCGCGCCAGCGCGCGAACTGCTCCTCCACCCTGCGGACCTTCGCGGGTTCGCCCTCCAGCCTCGCTCTCGCCATGATGCCTCCCTGCCGCCCCTCGGGAGCAGCACGGGGAGGATATCACGCCGCCGCCGCGAAAATCAGGCACGCTTGCCGGAAGGACACGCTTGTTCTTGCTGCCGTTGTCGTTCGGCCGTTCGTCCGCGCACGCCGATCCTCGACGAGGAACGCAATAGGATGCGCTGTTT
>JACRDU010000026.1 GCA_016218495.1 Elusimicrobiota bacterium | reverse complement strand
GCGCCGCCGCCCGGCCGCCGCCCGCCGCCGCCGCCGCCCCGGCCGCTCGGCGCGTCGGACTTGTCGGTGTCGTAGAGGGCCATCGCCTCGGCCATCCCGAGCTCCTCGGCCTTCCCGGCCTCCTCGGGCGCCGCCACCTCCTGGCGCGGCTCCTCTTCGGCCTGCATCCAGGGCCTGTCGTCCTTCTCCTCGGCGGGACGCGCGGGGACCTCCCCCTGCGCGCCGGCCTTCTTCTCCTCTTCGTTCTCCATGATGGTCTCCTAGGGCGTCATCAGCTCGCCGGCGGACGTCTCCGAGAAGAGCCCGCTGCGGCGGATCAGGGTCCCGTCCGGGACGCTCCCGAGCCACTCGCGCAGCAAGGCCTCCGGCTTGACGGTACGCTTGGGACCGAACCGCAGGACCATGTCCAGCCGGCCGGAGCCCGCGAACTGCATGCGCACGATGAGGGGGCGCGCGTCGACGCGCTCCACCCCTCCTTCCTTGATCTTCTCGACCACGATCTCGCGCCGGGCGAGGAGGCTCTCGAGCCTCCCGGGCGCGTCGTCGGGAAATTGGGCCTCGATCTCGTACGAGGCGACGTTGATGGTGCTGTCCAGCGACGGAAAGAATGCCGGGATGCGCCGCAGGGTCCGCACCGAGAACCCCTCGTTGAGCGACTTGGACAGCGCGCGGGTGACGTCCTCGGGCGCCAGCGCCGCGGAGAGCTCCATGTCGAAGTACTCGGCCAGGCTCTCGTAGCCCAGCGAGATGGCCGGCCCGAAGGCCAGCCGGGGCCTCTTGCGCTTGCCGTCGACGAGCGCCGGGAGCTTCGACTCCGACACCGCCCGGCGCAGGGACTCGATCTGCCCGAGGTGGGTCAGGTTCCGGGCCTCCCCGGTGCGGGAGACGCAGACGCGGTAGCGGACCGGCCCGCGCAGGGCCGGGCTCGCGCGGCTAGTAGAAAGCATAGCGCCTCGAATAGATGTTGCCGACGATCCCGAGGGCGAAGAGCGTCATCGCCAGGTTCGAGCCGCCGTAGGAGAGCAGCGGCAGCGGGATGCCCGCCACCGGGACGAAGCCCAGGCACATCCCCACGTTCACGAGCAGGTGGAAGCCCAGGATGGAGGCCAGGCCGCAGCAGACCAGGAACCCGTAGCGGTCGCGCGCCTGCCGGGCGGTGTCGACCATCCGGTAGAGCAGCAGCATGTAGAGCGCCACCACCGCCGTCGTCCCGATGAAGCCCATCTCCTCGCCCACGGCCGCGAAGATGAAGTCGGTATGGCGCTCAGGCAGGAAGCCCAGCTTCGACTGGGTCCCGGAGAAGACGCCCTTGCCCCAGAGCCCGCCGGAGCCGATGGCGATCTGGGCCTGCTGCACGTTGTACGAGGCCCCCCGCGGGTCCGCGGCCGGGAGCAGGAAGGCGACGAAGCGGGCGCGCTGGTAGTCCTTGAGCTGGCGGTCCACCACGGCCCCGCTGGCCAGGCCCGCCACCAGGATGAGCGCCCCGACCGCGAAGAGGGGCGGAGGCAGGGTCACGCGCAGCTGCAGGCTCAGGCGCCAAGCCAGCCAGGCCAGCGCGAAGATGGCGACGACGGCGACGATGAAAGGCCCGCCCATCTCGCGCAGGCGCAGGAAGCCGTCGAGCAGGCTCGAGGCGGCGGCCCAGCCCGGGTGCAGTTGGATGAGGGTCCAGACCAGGGGCAGCCCCAGCGCCACCCCGCCGTAGAGCGCCATCGCCCCGATCGGGGCCAGCGGCGCCCCGGCGCAATAGAGCATCCCGATGATCATCGGGAAGAAGGTCAGTGTCGAGGAGAAGTCTGGCTGCAGCATGATGAGGGCCAGGATGGGCAGGGTCAGGGCGAAGCCCCCCGCCACGAAGCCGACGGTCCCCGAGCGCTGGGCCCGCCGGTCGAGGAAGGCGGCCAGGGAGAGCGTGGTCAGGATGCGCGCCAGCTCGGCGGGCTGGAACGAGAAGAACGGGAGGCGGATCCAGCCCTTCGTGCCGCGCTGGACCTGGCCCAGGACCAGCACCGCCACCAAGGACAGGATGGCGACGGCGTAGAGGACCTTCGACTGGTCCTGGAACACCTGGTAGTTGAAGCCCAGCGCCAGCATGAAGAGCAGGGTCCCCACGCCCACGGCGAGGAAGTGCCTCTGGATGATCTGGCCGTAGTGGGGCAGCGGCGAGGCCGTCGAGAGGATGGCCACGGTCCCGATGGCGACCAGGCCGGCCCAGGCGGCGATCAGGCCCCAGTCGATGCGGCCGCGGAAGCCCGAGGACTCGATCTTCACAGCTCGTCCTCCGAGTAGAGGTCCGCGCCCTGCTCAGGGGCCGCGGGCTTGGGCTGGGGCGCGGTCCTGGCCCCGGGCTTCGCCGCGGGCGCGGGGGCGCGGGGGGCGGGGACGGCCGGGTGGGGGTCCGGGAGCGTCTCGGGGGGCAGTTCGTCGATGACGGCGGCGGGCGGGGCGCCGGCGGGCGCCGCACCCTTGGCGGAGGCCAGGTCGAAGGCCGCCTCGATCGCCTTGCGCGCCACGGGCCCGGCCGCCGAAGAGCCGTGGCCGCCGTGCTGGATGAGGACGGCCAGGGCCACGCTCGGCTCTTCGTCCGGCCGGCCGGCCCAGGCGATGAACCAGGCATGGTCGCCGCCCAGCGGGTTCTGCGCCGTGCCGGTCTTGCCTCCGACCACGACCTCGTGGATGTTCACCCTCTGCCCGGTCCCGGTCCGCACGACGGCCACCATCGCCTCGCGGACCAGGTCCCAGACCTCGGGGCGCAGCGCGATCCGGCCGGCGGGCTCGCTGGCGGGGTCCTCGGCGTTCCTCTCCCCCCGGCGCTCCAGGCGCTTGATGTAGCGGGGCTTCCAGAGCGTCCCCTTGTTGGCGATCGACGCGGCCACCACCGCCATCTGGATGGGCGTGGTCAAGAGCTCGCCCTGGCCGATGGATAGGTTCGCCGTGTCCCCCTCGTACCAGCCCCGCTTGCGCGCCTTGCGCGCCTCGGGCCCGAAGATGTTCCCCGAGCGCTCCCCCGGCAGGTCGATGCCCGTCTTGCGGCCGAGGCCAAACAGCTTCGAGTAGCGCTCGATCAGCGCGCCGCCGGCGCGCAGGCCCATGGTGTAGAAGTAGACGTCGCAGGAGTTGGCCAGGCCGGCCATGAAGTCCATCGACTTGTGCCCCTTCTTCTCCCAGCACTTGAACACGCGGTTGCCGACGCTCAGGTAGCCGGGGCAGAAGACGCGGTCGCCGAGGGCGGCCTTGCGCTCCTCGAGGAGCATCGCGTCCATGACGACCTTGAAGGTGGAGCCGGGGGCGTAGGTCCCCTGCAGGGCGCGGTTGAACTCCGGGAGGCTCCCCACCGCCTTCTTGGCCTCGTCCCATTGCGGGAGGAGCAGCATGTTCGGGTCGAAGTCGGGCACCGAGGCCAGGGCGAGGACCTCGCCGCTGCGCGGGTCGAGCACGACGGCGGCGCCCTCGCCCGAAGGCGAGGCGCGCAGCGCCTCCTCGACGGCCTTCTGGATGCGCGCGTCGATGGTAAGGTAGATGTTGCCGCCGGCCTGCCAGGGGACCTCGTCGAGGCGCCGGCGCAGCCGGCCCTGTGCGTCGACCTCCATGCGGATCTCGCCGTCGACCCCGCGCAGCACGTCCTCGTAGCGGCTCTCCACCCCCGCGCGGCCCACCCAGGAGTCCACCCGGTAGCCCTTGTCCTTGAGCCGCCGCCAGGCGCGCCGGTCCATCTTGCCCATATAGCCGAGCAGGTGCCCCGCGAACGCCCCGTTGGGATAGGAGCGGCGCGCTTCGACGATCAGGTCGACGCCCGGATAGAGGGTCTTGAGCTCGGAGAGCTTGAACATCGTCTTGAGCGGGAGGTTCTCGGCCAGGTGGATGGCCGACTCCTCGTGGACGGCCTCGCGCAGCAGTTCGAGCAGCTCGTCGCGGTCCCGGTGCAGCTCGCGGGCCAGGCTGTTGGCCAGCCCCACCAGGCGCGACGGGTCCTGGGACTTCCCGGGCAGGTAGATCAGCGAGAACGCGGGCTGGTTCGTCGCCACCAGCTCCCCGTTGCGGTCGTAGACCCGCCCGCGGGGGGCCGCCTGGGCGATGACCTGGGTGCGCTGGCGTTCGGCCACCTCGGCGTAGTAAGCGTGCCGGACGACCTGCATGTGCAGGAGGCGCACCCCCATCAGGGCCACGGCGGCCATGACGCCGACCCAGAGGCCGTCGAGGCGTTCCACGGAGCGGGCCGTCCGGCTCATGTCTTGAGCAGCCTCCGGGCCGCGGAGAAGGCGAAGGGCGCCACCAGCGCGCTGTAGACGGGGTCGAGCAGGAAGGACAGCCAGCCCGGCCAGAGGAAGCGGCGCTCGAAGACCAGGCCCACGCAGCTGTAGAAGACGGCGTAGAGGAGCCAGAACGCCGCCGCGACGATGGCCTGGGACGGGGGGCTGGCCACGTCCATCTGCCGGCGCAGCTGCCCGACGATGTAGGCCACCAGGGCGAACCCCAGGGCGTTCGCCCCGAATACGTGCCCGCTCATCGCGTCCAGACACAGGCCCCAGGCGAAGCCCAGGCACTGCCCCTTGACCGGGCCCGCCGTGGCCGCCGCGCCGACCGTCACGAGCAGCAGGACGTTGGGGGACAGTCCCCAGAACGACAGGTGGGTCGAGAACAGCCAATGGAAGACCAGCCCTCCGAGGAAGAGCAGCGCGCCCTCGATGACCCTCACCGCGCCGCCTCCGGCTCGGGGGGCGGGGCGAGGACCATGACCTCTTTGATCTTGCCCGCCGGCACGGCCCGCTCGATCTCCACGGACTGGAAGGCCAGGAAGGGGTCGCGCGCGAAGACCTTGGAGATGCGGCCCACCAGCAGGCCGGGCGGGAAGCTGGCGCTGGTCGGGGAGGAATGGACCTCGTCGCCCACGCGGAACTCCGCGTCCACCGGCAGATAGTTCATCTTGAGCCGCATCGTCCCCTGGCCCTGGACCAGGCCCTCCCAGCCCGAGCCCGGGATGAAGGCGGCCAGGGCGGAGAGCTCGTCGGAGAGGAGCAGGACCTTCGAGGTCCGCGGGTTCACTTCGACCACCCGGCCCACGACGCCCAGGACGCCGTCATGCAGGCCCAGCACCGGGGCGTTGAGGGGGATGCCTTCCTGCTCGCCCGCGTCGATGAGGATGGAGCGGTACCAGTTCTGGGGGTCGCGCTCCATCACCCGGGCCCAGCGCACCACGCGGCCCGCCGGGGGCTGCAGGCCGAGCGCGGCGGTGAGCCGCGCGTTCTCGGCGCGTAGGGCCGCGAAGTCGGACTTGAGCAGCTCCGCCTCCTTGAGGGCCCGGCGCGCGTCGAGCAGCTCGACGTCCGACTCGATCATCCGGGCGGCCCCGGCCGGGATCCCTTCGAGCCGGGCGGTGAGCTGGTCCCCGTGGTAAGGGAGCGGCTCGAGCAGATAGGACAGCACGGCCCGGAACTGCGCCACCGTGGCCGTGGTGGGCAGGCTCAGCAGCAGGATGGCGAACGCCGAGAACGCGAGCAGCAGCCAGTTCGCGGTACGGGTGTCACGGTTCATCGAACGTCCGACTCCGGCATGTCGCTCCACACGGCGCGGGCCGGCCCGAAGGCCTTCCTCGCTCTACGGACCGCGGTGCGGCGGCTAGGCGCCAGGGACCCTGAAAGGAACGGAATCCGGCCGCCGGATGCTCATGGTATCGAGCATCTCGAGGTACCGTCCCGTCCCCAGGGCGACGCAGCTCAGAGGGTCGGCGGCGCGGTGCACCGGCAGTTCCGTCTCCTGCCTAATGAGGTCCGGCAGCCCCCTGAGGAGGCTGCCTCCGCCCGCCAACACCATCCCTCTGTCCACCAAATCCGCGGCCAACTCCGCCGGCGTCTCCTCCAGCGTGTTCTTGATCAGGTCGAGGATGAGCATGACGGGCTCCATGAGAGCCTGCCTCACCTCCTCGGACGTGATCAGCACCGTCTTCGGAAGGCCGGTGGCCTGGTCCCGGCCCTTCACTTCCATCGTCTTCTCTTCCTTCAGCGGGAAGACCGAACCGATCTGGATCTTGACGTCCTCCGAGGTCGTCTCGCCGATGAGCATATTGTACTTACGGCGGAAGTGCTGGAGGACGGCGTCGTCGAACTCGTCCCCGGCCACGTCCAGGGACTTGGACACCACCATCCCGCCCAGCGACACGATCGCCGCCTCCGTCGTCCCGCCGCCGATGTCCACGATCATGTTGGCCCGGGGCTCCGCGATCGGCATGTCGGCGCCGATGGCGGCCGCCATCGGCTCCTCGATCAGGAAGACCTCGCGCGCCCCAGCCTGCTCGGCCGACTCCTGGACCGCCCGGCGCTCCACCTCGGTTATCCCCGACGGGATGCCCACCACGATCCGGGGCCGGAGCAGGGTACGGCCGTTGTGGACCTTGCGGATGAAGTACTTGATCATCTCCTGCGCGGCGCCGAAGTCGGCGATGACTCCGTTGCGCAGGGGCCGGACCGCCGAGATGGAGGCGGGGGTGCGTCCGAGCATCCTCTTCGCCTCCGTGCCGATGGCCAGGACCCGGCGGCTGGCCCGGTCGATGGCCACCACGCTGGGCTCGCGGAGCACGATGCCGTGCCCTTTGACGTAGACCAGGGTGTTCGCCGTGCCCAGGTCTATGCCCATGTCGTTGGAGAACAGGCTGAAGAAGTAGTCGAACATGAGCTCCGCGCCGGGCGCGCGCCCGGCGCGAGCCTCCGCCTCCTATTGTACGAGCTGAATCAGCCCGGTCTCGGCGTTGTCGCCCGCCCGGGCGCCGAGCCGCAGGATCCGGGTGTAGCCGCCCGCCCGGGCCTGGTAGCGCGTCGCCAGGACGTCGAAGAGCTTCTTGTACGCCGTCCGGTTGTGGATCTCGCGCCGCACCATGAAGTGCTTGCCGTTCTTGGCGTGCGTGATGAGCTTCTCGGCGTAGGGCCGCAGCTCCTTCGCCTTCATGATGGTCGTCTCGATCTTCTCGTGCAGGAACAGGCTCGTCGCCATGTTCCGCATGAGCGCCTTCTTGTGGGAGGACGTGACGCCGAGGCGCCGCCCTCCGAGGGTCTTAATCATGTCTGGCTCCTGAAATCCTTAGACCTGCATCCCGAGAGCGAGCCCCATGTCCTTGAGCCGCTCCTTGATCTCGTCGAGGGACTTCTGACCGAAGTTCTTCACGGCCAGCAGTTCCTCTTCGCGCCGGGCCACCAGCTCGCGGATCGTCTTGATCCGGGCGACCTTGAGGCAGTTCGACGCCCGGCTGGAGAGCTCGATCATCTCGACCGGCTGGCCGAGGATGTCCTTGAGCCTCTGGTCGATGGCCACGCCCTCGCCCGCCTCGCCTTCGGCCTCGCCCTCGGCGCCCTGGCCCTCTCCCATCTCCTCTTCGGGGATGAAGATGTTCAGGGACTCCCGGAGCAGCTTGGCGGAGCGGATCAGAGCGTCCGTCGGCGTGATCGACCCGTCCGTCCAGGCCTCGAGGATGAGGCGGTCGTAGTCGGTGACCTGCCCGACGCGCGCGTTCTCGACGTCGTAGTGGACCTTGGTCATCGGGGAGAACAGCGCGTCCACCGGCAGCCAGCCCGCCGGCCAGTTGGCCTGGGCCTGGATCTCGTCGGCCGGCACGTAGCCGCGCCCGCGGGAGATCTCGATCTCCATGTCGAGCTTGCCGCCCGGCTCGAGCGTCGCCAGCACGAGGTCGCCGTTGACGATCTCGACGTTGGAGTTCTCCTGGATCAAGGACGCGGTGACCGCGCCCTCCTTCTTGGCCGCCAGGTACAGGATCTCGGGGCCGTTGGAGAACAGCTTCACCCGGAGCTTCTTGAGGTTGAGCAGGATGTTCATCACATCCTCCTTGACCCCGGTCAGCGCCTGGTACTCGTGCCGCGCGCCTTCGATGCGCACGCCAGTGACGGCCGCGCCCTCGAGGCTCGAGAGCAGCACGCGCCGCAGCGCGTTGCCGACCGTGTGGCCGTAGCCGCGCTCGTAGGGCTCGGCGACGAACTTCGCGTAGCGCTCGGTGACCGTCTTCTCGTCGACGGAGAGCTTCTGGGGGAGGATCAGTTCCTTGTAGATCATTGCCTTACCTCGAGTAGTACTCGACGATCAGCCGGTCATTGACCGGGAAGGAGGACTCTTCACGGCCGGGCTCGCGCACGAGCTTGCCGATGAGCTTCTCCGAATCGAACGAAACGAACGCCGGCCGGTTCGCCTTCTTCTCGGCGAAGTCCAGGGCCAGCTTCACCCCGACGTTGTCCTTCATGCCGGGCTCGAGCTGGATTTCCTGGCCCACCTTCACGGTGTAGGACGGAATGTTGACGATCTTCCCGTCGACGCGGACGTGGCCGTGGCGCACGAGCTGGCGCGCCGTGCTGACGCTGGTCGCCAGTCCCAGGCGCCGCACGATGTTGTCCAGGCGCAGCTCCAGCGTGCGCAGCAGCATGCCGGCGGAGTTGCCCGGGGACCGCGAGGCCTCCGCCATCGCCCGCTGCAGCGGGGTCTCGGTCATCAGCATCATGCGCTTGAGCTTCTGCTTCTCGCGCAGGCGGATCTGGTATTCCGACGGCTTGCCGCGCTGCGGCTTGGCCATGCCGGGGGTGGTCGGGCGGCTGTCGAGGATGCACTTCGTGTAGCACTTCTCGCCCTTGAGGAACAGCTTGGTCTGCTCGCGGCGGCAGAGGCGGCAGACGGCTCCGGTGTAGCGCGCCATGGCTTATACCCTCCGTGCCTTAGGAGGTCGGCAGCCGTTGTGCGGGATCGGCGAGACGTCCTTGAGGCTGATGACCTGCAGGCCCGCGGCCTGCAGGGCCCGGATCGCGGTCTCGCGCCCCGGCCCGGGGCCGGTGACGAAGACGGCGACTTGCTTGACCCCGAGCTCGACGGCGCGCCGGCCGACCTTCTGGGCCGTCATCTGCGCCGCGAACGGGGTGCCCTTCTTGGTCCCCTTGAACCCGGAACCGCCGGCCGAGGCCCACGCCAGGGTGTTGCCCCGGTCGTCGGTGATCGTGACGATGGTGTTGTTGAACGACGACTGGATGAAGACCTTCGCAAAGGTCACCGACCTCCAGTTCTTCTTCCCGCCGCGCGGGGCCGGCTTGGCCGCGGGGGCGGCGCCGGCGTCCTTGACCTCGGACTCCGCCGGCGTCTGGCTGTTCTGCTCTTCCATTCTTCCTCCGAATCCTTGCTACTTCGCCGGGGCGGCCGACTTGCCCGCGCCGACGGTCTTGCGGCGCCCGCGCCGGGTGCGCCCGTTGGTCTTGGTCCGCTGCCCCCGCACCGGGAGGTTGCGGCGGTGCCGCACGCCCTTGTAGCAGCCGATCTCGACGAACCGGTGGATGTTCTGCTGGACCTCGCGGCGCAGCTCGCCCTCCACCTTGTACTCCTTGGAGATCAGCGAGCTCAGGAGGCCGACCTGGTGCTCGGTCATCTCCTTGACCCTCGTCTCGGGCTTGATGGCCCCGTTGAGCTTGGCCAAAATCTCCTTCGCCGTGGTCGCCCCGATCCCATGGACGTACTGGAGGGCCACGTCGATGCGCTTGTTGTTGGGAAGATCGACTCCTGCTACGCGTGCCATATTCCTCTCCTAGACCTCATCCCTGCCGCTGCTTGTGGCGGGGGTTCGTGCAGATGACGCGCACCTGACGGCCCCGGCGGATGATCTTGCACTTCTGACAGATCGGTTTTACGCTCGTCCTGACTTTCATTGTTCCCCCGGAAGACCTATCGCTCGCGGTACACGATCCGTCCGCGGGACAGGTCGTAGGGCGAGAGCTCCACCTTCACGACGTCCCCGGGCAGGATACGGATGTAGTGCAGCCTCATCTTCCCCGAGATGTGCGCGAGGATGGTCCGGTTGCCCGGGATCTCCACGCGGAACATCGCGTTCGAGAGCGACTCGACGATCTTCCCTTCGACTTCAATCTTGTCTTCTTTCGGCATTCGTCTCCTATAGGACCGTCAGAACGCGGGGGCCGTCCTCGGTCACCGCGACCGTGTGTTCGAAATGAGCCGAAAGCGCGCCGTCGGCCGTCACCGCGGTCCAGCCGTCGGAGAGGACCTTGACGTCCGGGCCGCCGGCGTTGACCATCGGCTCGATGGCGAGCACCATGCCCGCGCTCAGGCGCAGGCCCGTGCCCCGCCTGCCGTAGTTGGGGACCGGCGGGTCCTCGTGCAGGGACCGGCCGATGCCGTGCCCGACGAACTCGCGCACGACGGAGTAGCCGGCCTTCTCCGCCACGGTCTGGACGGCCTCGCCGATGTCGCCGATACGGTGCCCGACGCAGGCCTGGGCCAGGCCGGCCTCGAGGGCCTTCCTGGTCGTCTCGACCAGCCGCAGGGTCTCCGGGGAGGCCTTCCCGACGGGGTGGGTCACGGCGGAATCGGCATAGAAGCCCTTCCAGACCAGGCCCAGGTCCAGACCGACGATGTCGCCGTCGGCCAGCACCCGCTTCTTGGAGGGGATGCCGTGGACGACCTCGTCGTTGACCGACACGCAGAGGGTGGCTGGATAGCCGCGGTAGCCTACGAAGGCGGGCTTGGCCTTGCGGGCCTTGATCGCCGCCGCGGCGACCGCGTCGAGGTCGGCGGTGGTCGCGCCGACCACGACGGCCTTCGCCAGCTCGGCGTGGACCTCGGCGAGCAGCTTGCCGGCCTCGGCCATCACGGCGACCTCGGCGGGGCTCTTGGTCTCGACGGACATCGACTTGAACACGCTCAGGCTCCCTTCACCGCGGCGCCGAGGATCCCCTCGAGCTCCTTCGTGACGGCCTCGGGCGAGCGCCCGCCGTCCACATCGTAGAAGTCGTGGGCGTGCTTGTAATAGGAGATCAGGGGCGCGGTCAGGTCGTTGAACACCATCAGGCGCTTGCGGACGGTGGCTTCGGTGTCGTCGTTGCGCTGCGTGAGGGCGGCGCCGCAGGCGTCGCACTTGCCCTCCTCGCGGGGCGGCCGGGTGTCGAGGTTGAACACCGCGCCGCAGCCGCCGCAGGTGCGCCGCGAGGTGAGGCGCCGGACGACCACGTCCTCCTTCATGGACAAGAGGACCACCGCGTCGATCTTCTGGCCGTTCTGCTCCAGCCACTTGTCGAGCGCCTGAGCCTGCTCGTGGGTGCGCGGGAAGCCGTCGAGCAGCCAGCCCTGGGCCGAGGCGTCCAGCTTCGAGGCCACCAGCTCGATGACCACCGAGTCCGGGACGAGCATCCCCTTCTGCACGTAGTCCTGGACCTTGAGCCCGAGCGGCGACTTCTTGCCGATCTCCGCCCGGAAGAGGTCCCCGGTGGCGATGTGCGCCATCCCGAAGCGCTCGCAGAGGATCTTCGACTGCGTGCCCTTGCCGGCGCCCGGGGCGCCGAGGAGGACCGCCCTCACTGCGCCCCCACGTTGAACCAGCGCTGACGGATGCGGCCCTTCTTCAAAAAGCCCTCGTAGTGGCGCATGATCAGGTGCGCCTCGAGCTGCCCCATCGTGTCGAGGGCGACGCCGACCACGATGAGGAGGGCCGTCCCGCCGAAGTAGAACGGCAGGTTGTAGGCGCGGCGCATGACGTCGGGCAGGACGGCGATCGCCACGACGAACAGCGCGCCGCCCAGCGTGATGCGCTCCAGCACCCACTCGATGTACTTCGCGGTCGGCTCGCCGGGCCGGATGCCGGGGACGAATCCGCCGGACTTCTTCATGTTCTCGGCGAGGTCGACCGGGTTGATCGAGACCGAGTTGTAGAAGTAGCAGAAGAACACGATCAGCGCCGCGTAGACGAGCTGGTAGTGCCAGGAGCCGCGGTTCATGAAGCCGACGACCGTCTGCGCGGTGGGGTTGTCGGGCATGAACTGGGCGATGGTGATGGGCACCGCCAGCAGGGAGACCGCGAAGATGACGGCGATGACGCCGGACTGGTCGACCTTGAGCGGCAGGAAGCTCTGGGCCCCGCCGAACATCTTGCGCCCGACGACGCGCTTGGCGTACTGGACCGGGATCTTGCGCTGGGCCGTCTCGACCCAGACCACGCCCATGATGACCGCCACCAGGGCGGCCCCGACCAGGATGGCCTTGATGGGGCCGATCTCCTCGGCCTGGATAAGCTGGATCATCGCCACGAACCCGCCGGGGAGGGCGTTGACGATGCCGGCGAAGATGATGAGCGAGGTGCCGTTGCCGATGCCGGTCTCCGTCATCTGCTCGCCGAGCCACATGATGAAGACCGTTCCGGTCGTCAAAGTCAGGACCGTGACGAGGTAGAAGAACCAGTTCGGGTCGTTGACCACGGGGACGCCGCCCGGGGTGGGCATCTTCGTGATCATGATGGTCAGGCCGAAGGACTGGAAGGCCGCCAGGAAGAGCGTCAGGTAGCGGGTCAACTGGTTCAGCTTCCTGCGCCCGAGCTCGCCTTCCTTATGAAGGCGGTCCAGGTACGGGATCACATGGGCGCCCTGCAGGAGGCTGACGATGATCGACGCGTTGATGTAGGGCATGACCCCCATCGAGAAGATGGAGAACTGCCCGAGCGCGCCGCCCGAGAACATGTTGAGGATGCCGAGCAGGTTGCTCGACTGCGCCTGGAAGATGGAGCGCAGCGCCTCGCCGTTGATCCCGGGGATCGGGATAGCGGCGCCGACGCGATAGACGGCCAGGCACAGGAGCGTGAAGAGCACGCGCTTGCGCAGGTCCGGGAGCTCCGCGATGTCGGTGAGCTGCTTGAGCATCCTGTTCTCAGACCGCCTGAGCGACGACCTCGGCGGTCCCGCCGGCCTTCTGGATCTTCTCGAGCGCGCTCTTGGAGAACGCGTGCGCCTGGACCTTGATGGGCTTCTCGACCGAGCCGTCGCCGAGGACCTTCACGGGGGCCTGGCCCTTCACGAGCCCGTGCACCCGCAAGGCCTCGAGGGAGACCTCGGCGGTGTTCTTGAAGACCCGCATGACGTCCGCCAGCGAGACGACCTGGAAGGCCGTGCGGAAGGCGGTGTTCCGGAAGCCGCGCTTGGGGATGCGGCGCAAGAGCGGGTTCTGGCCGCCTTCGAAGCCCACCATCTTGCCGTCGCCGGAGCGGGACGTCTGCCCCTTGCCGCCGCGGCCGGCGGTCTTGCCCAGGCCCGAGCCGTCGCCCAGGCCCAGGCGCTTGCGCTTCTTGCGCGATCCGAACTTGGGCGCGAGGCCCGAGAGAGTCAGCGCGGCCTGTGTCATACCTTCCCCCGGAGCTTGATGATGTCTTCCTTCGAGCGCAGCAGGACCAGCGCCTCGAGGGTGGCGTAAACCATCGAGAAGTGGTTGTTGGAGCCGAGGCTCTTGGTGAGGATGTTCTTGATGCCGGCCGCTTCGAGCACCGCGCGCACGCCCGAGCCCGCGATGACGCCCGTTCCGGGCGCCGCCGGCTTCATCCAGACCTTGCCGGCCCCGAACGTGCCGATGGTCTCGTGCGGGATGGTGTCGTTCACGATCGGGAAGGAGATCATGCTCTTGCGGGCCGCGGAGGCGCCCTTCTGGATGGCGAACTGGATGTCCTTGGACTTGCCCAGCCCGGAGCCGACCTTGCCCTTCTTGTCGCCGACGACGACGAGGGCCCCGAAGGAGAAGCGCTTGCCGCCCTTCACGGTCTTCGAGACGCGGTTGATGGAGACGACCGTCTCGGTGAGGCCCAGGGCCTCCGACTCGGTCTGCTTGCGGGGTCCGCGCCCGCGTCCGCCGGGGCCGCCGGGACGGCGGCCGTCGCGGCCGAACGACTGCCCGGGCTGCGCCGGGGCCTGAGTGGTGGTAGGTTGGGTCATGTGCTCCTCTCGCTTAGAACTTGAGCCCGGCCTCGCGGGCGGCATCGGCCAACGCCTTCACGCTGCCGTGGTAGACCCGGCCGCCGCGGTCGAAGACCACGCGGGTGACGCCGGCCTTGATGGCCTTCTCGGCGATGCGCTTGCCGACGGCCTGGGCGTCCTTGAGGCTCTTGCAGGTCACGCGCTCGCCCTTGATGCCGTCCTCCTGCGAGGAGGCCTCGGCCAGCGTCACGCCCTTGGTGTCGTCGATGACCTGGGCGTAGTAGTACCTGAGCGAACGGTGCACCGACAGGCGGGGCAGCCCGTGGGCGGCCTCGCTGATGCGGGCCCTCGTGCGCTTCTTGCGGAACTCGTGTCGCGTCAGCTTGTCTTTCATCGTTTATACCTGTGGACGACTACTTCTTCGCGGCGCCGCCGGCGCCGGCCGCGGTCTTGCCCGCCTTGCGGTGGACCCGCTCGCCCTCATAGCGGATGCCGAACCCCTTATAGGGCTCCGGGACCTTCAGCGCGCGGATGGACGCCGCGGTCTGGCCGACGAGCGCCTTGTCGGGGCCCATCACCGTGATCTTGGTCTGCTTCTTGTCCACCTCGGCCTTCACGCCCTTGGGGAGCTGGAACTCGACCGGGTGGGAATAGCCCAGGGTCATCTTGATCTTCTCGCCGATGGTCTCGGCGCGGTAGCCGAGGCCGTTGAGCTCCAGGGTCTTCTTGAAGTCCTGCTGGACGCCGGTGACGAGGTTGTTGAGCATCGCGCGCACCATGCCGTGCAGTGCGCAGGCATGGTCCCCGCCGCCCTTGCCGGGGACGACGCGGAGCGTCTGGTCCTTCAGCTCGATGGTAATCGGGAACGGGACCTGCATGGACAGCTCGGCCTTCGGGCCCTTGACCCGGACCGTGTCCGATTCGATCTTGACCTGGACCCCCGAGGGGACCGCGACCGGCTTGTTGCCGACTCGGCTCATAGACTTGCTCCTACCAGACCTGGCAGAGGATCTCGCCGCCGAGCTTGCTGTCGCGAGCCTGGCGGTCGGTCATGACGCCCTTGGGCGTCGAGAGGATGGTCACCGAGAAGCCCCCGCGCGACTTGGGGATGTCCTCGTAGCCGCGGTAGACCCTGAGGCCCGGGCGCGACACGCGCTTGAGCCCCCGGATGACGTTCTCCTTCTCGGCCGAATACTTCAGGAAGACCCGCAGCATCGGGCGCTTGGTCTCGCCGACGAGGGCCTTGTAGTTCATGATGAACCCCTCGTCCTTGAGGATGCGCGCGATCTCGACCTTCAGGTTCGAGAGCGGGACGTCGACGCGGTCCTTCTGGCGCATGTTCGCGTTCCGGATCGCGGTGAGGAAATTTCCGATCGTATCCATCGCTCTCTCTCCTACCAGGACGACTTCTTGACGCCCGGGATCTGCCCCTGGTGCGCCATCTTGCGGAAGCAGATTCGGCAGAGGCCGAAATCGCGCATGAACGCGCGGGGACGCCCGCAGAGCTGACAGCGGTTGCGGTAACGCACCGCGAACTTCTGCGGCTTCTTCATCTTTGCGACGGCTGCGTATGTGGCCATTCTGTTTACTCCGCCTTGCCGGGCTTCTTGAAGGGCATCCCCATCCGCTCCAGGAGGGAGAAGCCGTCCTCGTCGGTCTTCGCCGAGGTCACGAACGTGATGTTCAGGCCTCGGGCCTGCGGGGACTTCTCCAGGCTGACCTCGGGGAAGATGTGGTGCTCTTTGAGCCCCAGGTTGAAGTTCCCGCGGCCGTCGAACCCGCGAGGCTCGAGGCCCCGGAAGTCGCGGATGCGGGGGACGGCGGTCGACACGAGCCGGTCGAAGAACTCCCACATCCTGTCCCCGCGCAGCGTCACGCGCAGGCCGATGGGCATCCCCTCGCGCAGCTTGAAGTTCGAGATGGACTTCTTCGCGCGCCGCACCTGCGGCAGCTGGCCGGTGATCATCGCCAGCTCCTCGCGGGCCTGGTCGAGGGCCTGGATGTTCTCCTTGGCCTCGCTGACGCCCATGTTGACCACGATCTTCTCGATCCGGGGCACCTCATGGACGTTGGTCTTGCCGCCCGCCTGCAGGAAGGACGGCACGACCTCCTTATGGTAGAGGGACTTGAAGCGGGGCTCGCCCGAGGCCTTCTCGTAGGTGCCGGTGCCGCTCGACAGCTTGATCGGCCCTTCGCCGCGCTTGGGCTTGGCTCCGGCCTGCGCGTTGGGCGCCGCCGGCTTCTTCTCTTTCTTGACCGTCTTGTCGGTCTTCTCGTTCTTCTCGGCCATATCGGTATCCTAGAGGATGATCTCGGAGCACTTGCGGCAGACCCGCACCCGCTCTCCGGTCTTGAGGGTGTCGCGCTTGGGGCGCACGGCCTGCTCGCACTTCGGGCAGACGAGCATGACCTTCGAGAGCGCCAGCGGCGCCTCCTGCTCCCGGCGTCCGCCGGGCTCCGTCTGGGTGGGCTTGTGGTGCTTCATGACGACGTTGACCTTCGCCACCAGCACCCGGCCGTCGTCGGGGAACACGCGCAGGACCTCGCCCTTCTTGCCCTTGTCGCGGCCCGCGAGGACCTTCACCGTATCCTTCTTCTTGATCAGGAACTTCGTCATGTCTGCCTCAGATGACTTCGGGCGCCAGGGAGATGATCTTGAGGAAGTCCCTGTCGCGCAGTTCGCGGGCCACGGGGCCGAACACGCGGGTCCCCTTGGGCTCGTTCTTGTCGTCGATCACGCACGCGGCGTTGTCGTCGAAGCGGATGTAGGAGCCGTCCTTGCGCTGGATGTTGTTGCGCAGGCGGACGACCACGGCCTTCACGACCTCGCCCTTCTTGAGCGCGCCGTGCGGGATGGCGTCCCTGACCGAGCACACGATGATGTCGCCCAGGGAGGCGTAGCGGCGGTGGTGGCCGCCGAGGACCTTGAAGCACTGCAGCTTCCGGGCCCCCGAGTTGTCGGCCACCGTCAGGATGGTGCGCAGCTGGATCATGCCGCCTCCTTCTCCGCGGGCGCCGACGCCGATGCCACGCCGGACTCGCCGGGGATGCGCGCCTTCTCTACGATGCGGACCACGCGCCAGCGCTTGAGCTTCGAGATGGGGCGCGTGCCCATGATCTCGACCTTGTCGCCGGTGTGCGACTCGTTCTTCTCGTCGTGGGCGTAGAACTTCGAGCGCTTGCGGACGGTCTTGTCGTAGCGCGGGTGGCGGTCGAGCCACTCGACGAGCACGACGCGCGTCTTGTCGGTCTTGTCCGAGAGGACGATCCCGGTGAAGTTATGGCGCATCGCGCGGGCCGGCGTCTCTTTCGCGGAAATGGTCGTCATCATGTCACTCCTTTCCGGCGAGCTGCTTCTGCCGGAGGTAGGTCTCGAGCCGGGCGATGTCCCGGCGCACGGCCCGCAGCTCGAGCGGGTTCGCCAGCGGCGTGACCCGGTGCTTGAAGCGCAGCCGGAACTGCTTCTCCCGCAGCTGCGTCAGCGCCGTCTTCAGCTCGCCGGCGGACAGGTTCTTCTTCTGGTCCTTCTCCTTGGTCTTCATGGTCAGATCTCTTCGCGGATGATGAACTTGGTCTTGATCGGCAGCTTGTGCGACGCCCGCAAGAACGCCTCACGCGCCTGGTCCTCGGGGATCCCTTGGATCTCGAAGAGGACCCTGCCCGGCTTCACGACCGCGGCCCAGTACTCGGGCGCGCCCTTTCCCTTGCCCATGCGGGTCTCGGCGGGATGCTTCGTCACCGCCTTGTCCGGGAACACCCGCATCCACAGCTTCCCGCCCTTCTTGATGTAGCGGGTGATGGCGACGCGGCTGGCTTCGAGCTGGCGGGCCGAGACCCAGCGGGGCTCGAGGGCTTTCAGGCCGAACTCGCCGAACGCGATGGTCGTCCCGCGCTTCGCCACGCCTTTGATGTACGGGGCGGAGTGCGGCTTCCTGTATTTTACTCGTTTAGGCATCAACATGGGGCTATTCCTCGTCCTTCTTTTCGTCGTCGCGCGGCTCTTCGCCGGCCAGTTGGGCCAGCGCGGAGGCCGGGAGCTCCGGCATCGAGAAGGGCTTGTCGCTGCGCGTCTGGGCGGGCTGCGCCGCCGCCGCGGGAGCGGCTGCGGGGGCCTCGGGCTTGGGCGCCTCGGCGGGCAGACGGCCCTCCTCGACGGCCTGCTTGAGCAGTTCGCCCGGGGACTTCGCGAAGTAGGTCTTCTTGAAGATCCAGACCTTGACCCCGATCAGTCCCATGGCGGTCACGGCCTCGACGAGCCCGTAATCGATGTCGGCGCAGAAGGTGTGCAGGGGCACCCGGCCCTCGCGGTTCCACTCGCGGCGGGCGATCTCGGAGCCGCCCAGGCGGCCCTTCACCTCGACCTTGATGCCCAGCGCCCCGGCCTGCATCGAACGCTCCATCGCGCGCTTGATCGCGCGGCGGTGGGCGATGCGGCGCTCGAGCTGCATCGCGATGGCTTCCGCGACGAGGCGGGCGTCGAGGTCGGGCTCCTTGACCTCCATCACGTTGATGTAGGTCTTGCGCTTGGTCATGCCCTCGATCTTGGCGCGCAGCGCCTCGATGTCGACGCCCTTCTTGCCGATGACGACGCCGGGGCGGGCCGTGTGGATGTTGACGCGCAGGTAGGAGCCGGCGCGCTCGATCCCGACCCAGCTGACGGCGGCCAGGCGGAAGCGCTCGCGGACCTCCTTGCGGATCTTGAAGTCCTCGCCGATGAGGGCGGGCATCTCGCGCAGCGAGAACCACTTGGACTCCCAGTCCTGGATGTAGCCGAGGCGGACCGACTTCGGGTGGATCTTATTGCCCATCTTAGTTCCTCTTGAGCGGCTCGTCGGTCACGACCATCGTCAGATGGCAGACCTTTCGCTTGAACTGGTAGGCCCGGCCCATCGGCGCGGGCAGGACTCGCTTCATGTGGCTCATCGGCCCCTGGCCGGCGTAGGCCTCCTTGATCCACATGGCGGAGGACTCGAGCTTGCGCCCGGCCTTCACCTGCAGGTTCGAGGCGGCGGACTTGAGCGTCTTGGCCACGAGCTCGGTGGCCTGGCGCGGGATGAGCGGGAGGAGCTGCTCGGCCTTGAGGACCGACTTGCCTCGGATCTGGCCGAGCACGGAGTTGACCTTCCGGGCCCCGTAGCGCGCGAACTTGGTCTTGGCGATGGCTTCCATGTCCCTATCCTTACTTGAGCGCCGTCGCTTCCTTCGTGTGGGCCGTGCCGTGGCCCCGGAAGAAGCGCGTGAACGCGAATTCGCCGAGCTTGTGTCCGACCATCTGGTCGGTGATGTAGATCGGGAGGAACTTCCGGCCGTTGTGCACCTCGAAGGTGTGTCCCACCATCTCGGGGGTCACGGTCGAGTTGCGGCACCAGACCTTGATCTTGCGCTTCTCCCCCTTGGCGTTCATCTTGAGCACCTTGTCGAGGAGCGTCTGGTCCACGTACGGCCCTTTCTTCGTTGAACGGCTCATCGTCAGCCTCCCTGCGCCCGGCGCCGGTCCTGCACGATCATCCAGCCCCAGACCTTCTTCTTGTTGCGGGTCTTCTTGCCCTTCGCCAGCTGGTTCCCCGGGGAGCGCGGATGGTTGCCGCCCTTGGACTTGCCGCGTCCGCCGCCGTGCGGATGGTCGACGGCGTTCATCGCCGTGCCGCGCACGGTCGGCTTCACCCCGCGGTGGCGGGTGCGCCCGGCCTTGCCGAGGTTCAGCGAGTCGTGCTCGATGTTCGAGACCTGGCCGATCGTCGCCGTGCAGTTGCTCGGCACGATGCGGATCTCGCCGGAGGGGAGCTTCACGTGCGCGAAGCCCGCGTCCTTGCCCAAGAGCTGCGCCTGGCCGCCGGCCGAGCGGACCAGCTGGCCGCCCTTGCCCGGCAGGAGCTCCAGGTTATGGATGAACGTGCCGTCCGGGATCTTCACGAGCGGCAGCGAGTTCCCCGTCTTGATGTCGGCCTCGGGGCCGGACATCACGCTGTCGCCCACCTTGAGGCCGACCGGGTGAAGGATGTAGCGCTTGTCGCCGTCGGCATAGTGCACCAAGGAGATGCGGGCCGAGCGGTTGGGGTCGTACTCGATCGTCGCGACGGTGCCGGGCACGCCGACCTTGTCGCGCTTGAAGTCGATGAAGCGGTAGCTCTGCTTGTGGCCGCCGCCGATGTGGCGGACCATCAGCATGCCGGTGTTGTTGCGGCCGCCGGACTTGCGCAGGCCGACCGTGAGCCGCTTCTCGGGGCGGTCCGTGGTCAGCTCCGAATAGTCGGCCGAGGTCATGTTCCGGCGCGACGGGGTGTAGGGCTTGTAGCTCTTGACGGGCATATAGCGATGCTCCTAAGCGGCCTGGTCGTCGAGCTCGATCTTGGCGCCTGT
>JACRDU010000164.1 GCA_016218495.1 Elusimicrobiota bacterium | reverse complement strand
GCTCTTCCGATCTCCCCGGCCAAGAAGCCGGCCGCGGCGGCCGCGAAGCCCGCCGCCAAGCCCGCCGCCGCCCCGGCGGCGGCGCCCGCCGCGCCGGCCAAGGCCGCCCCCCTGGCCGTCCCGGTCCCCCCGCCCGACGACCTGTCCGCGGCGCTCAAGAACCTCAAGGACGCCAACCCGATGGTGCGCCGCCAGGCCTGCGACGCCCTGGCGCGCCTGCGCGACCCCAAGGCCGCCCCTCCCCTGCTGAAGGCCCTCGACGACGAGAGCCCCTTCGTGCGCTCGGCGGCCGTCGACGCCCTGGGCGTGAGGCGGGTCCCGGAGGCCGCGGCGCCCATCACGCGCCGCCTGAGCGCGGACAAGGACCCCCAGGTCCGCCAGCAGGCCGCCATCGCCCTGGCCTACCTCGACGCCCGCCAGGCCGAGGACGCCCTGCTGGCGGCCCTCGACGACTCCGCTCCGGGCGTGCGCTACGCCGCGGTGCGCACCCTCGGCGCGCTCCGCTCGACGAGGGCGGCGGCGCGCTTCGCCGCCAACCTCAAGGACCCCGACGCCGGCATGCGCCGGGCCGCGGCGGGGGCGCTCGGCGTCATCCGCCCCGCGGAGGCGCTGGCGCCGCTGCGCGAGGCGCTCAAGGACGCGGACCCCTATGTGCGCCGAGAGGTCGTGCGGGCCATCGGCAGCCTGCCCGGCGACGGCGTGCGCGAGGCCCTGGCCGTCGCTCTGGCCGACGCCGAGCCGCTGGTGCGCATCGACGCCGCGAACGCCCTGAACCGCTTCGGCGACCCCGCCGGGGAGAAGGCCGTCGTCGAGCTGCTCGCCAGCCCCGACGCCGCGACGCGCGCCCGGGCCGCCGGCGCGCTGGGCTCCATCGGCACCAAGGCGGTCGCCCTGCCCGCCCTCGAAAAGGCCGCCGGCGACGAGAAGGACGAGAACGCCAAGCGCCAGCTCCTCTTCGCCGCCCAGCAGCTGCGCGCGCGGCTCGGCGTGCCCGAGCCGGAGAAGAAATGACGCGCAGCCTCGCCCTCGCCCTGCTCGCCGCCGCCCTGGCCTGGGCCCCCGCGTCGGCCCAGGGCCGGCGCCTGCGCTCCGGAGGGACGGAAGGGGCTCCCGACGCGGAGTCGGCCTCCGGCCCCCGCGGGCTCCTCCCCCCCGACACCGACCTGGTCGACACCCCGACCGCGGCCGTGCTCGACGTCGGCGCCTTCGCCTCGCGCACGAGGTTCTTCAACCGGGGCGGCGTCCTCCAATGGCTGGGGTTCGGCGTCTACCCGCGGGTCAACCTCGGCGCCTCCCTCCACGTAGACCGGCTCCTCGGGACGGACACCCCGGTCCAGCTCACGCGGCCCGAGCTGCAGGTGAAGTGGCGCTTCTTCGACGGAGACCGCCTGATCCCGGCCTTCGCCCTCGGCTTCGACGGCCAGGGCTACTTCTACAACAGGCCGGTCAAGCGCTACAACAACAAGCAGCGCGGCCTCTACTTCGTCGGGACCCAGGAGATCGGCCTGCCGGGCCTCCAGGCCCACGCGGGGATGAACATCTCCGACTTCGATTCCGACTCGGTCTTCGGGGTGCTGGGCCTGAGCATGAACCTCTACGACCGGGCGAAGGTCATGGTCGAATGGGACAACATCCAGGACTTCTTCGACAGCCGGGTCAACACCGGCGTCCGCTTCTACATCAACCCTTCTTTCCATTTCGATTTCGCGGTGCGGGCGATCGGCCAGGGCGGGACGTTCTCGAACGCCGTCCCCCGAGGGCCGGAACGCATCGCGCAGTTCAAGTTCACGGGCCATTTCTAGGGCCCAGGAGACCGTCATGCCCGTCAAGCGCGTCGCGATCCTCACCGGCGGCGGAGACTGCCCCGGCCTCAACCCCGCCATCCGCGGGGTCGTCCTGCGCCTCGCCCAAGAAGGGGTGGAATGCCTCGGCGTGCGCGAGGGCTGGAAGGGGATGATCGAGGCCAAGGCCGACCCCCTCGCCCCGGCGGACGTCGCCTGGATCGTGGGCAAGGGCGGGACGGTCCTGGGCACGAGCCGCACCAACCCCTACAAGAAGGAAGGGGGCGTCGACAAGGTCGCCCAGACCTTCAAGACCCTCAAGCTCGACGCCCTGGTCGCGATGGGCGGCGAGGACACCCTGGGCGTCGCCGCGAAGCTCTTCGGCGAGCGCAAGCTCCCCGTGGTCGGCGTGCCCAAGACGATGGACAACGACCTCTCGGCGACCGACTACACCTTCGGCTTCGACACCGCGGCCACCGTCGCCGTCGACGCCGCCGAGCGCCTGCGCGACACCGGCCTGTCGCACCGCCGCGTGATGGTGCTCGAGGTCATGGGCCGCCACGCCGGCTGGGTCGCCCTCTTCACGGGCATCGCGGCCGCAGCGGACTACGTGTGCCTGCCCGAGCGCCCGGTCGACGTCAAGGACATGGCCGCGAAGGTGAAGGCCGCCTTCGCCGCCCGGAAGACCGCGCTCGTCGTCGCCTCGGAGGCCGTCGACCTCTCCGACGACGGCGGCAAGAAGAAGGAGCTCGACGAGTTCGGCCACGAGGTCCTGAAGGACCGCGGCGTGGCCGAGAGGCTGACCGCGGTGCTGCAGAAGGAGACCGGGCTGGAGGTCCGCTCCGCCGTCATCGGCCACATCCAGCGCGGCGGGGCCCCGACCCTCTTCGACCGCATCCTGGGCACCCGCGTGGGGGTCAAGGCCGCCGAGCTCGTCCTCGCCGGCCGCTTCGGCGACATGGTGGCCCTGCGCGGCAACGACGTCGTGCCGGTCTCCCTCAAGGAGGCGACGGCGAAGCTCAAGACCGTCGACCCCGCCTGGCTCGCCCTGCTCGACCAGCTGACGGCGCTCGGCGGGAAGGCCAAGGTGGCCGCCTAGATGGGCTCCGAGGCGCCGACGCAGAAGTTCCAGCGGCGCACCGTCCTGGTCAAGAGGCACCTCCAGGTCAAGTACGCCCTGGTGGTGTTCGCCGCGGTCGCGTTCACCGCGCTCATCGTCGGCGGCGACCTCTACTGGGCCATGGCCCGCTTCGTCAAGGACACGGACCCCAGCCTGATGCCGCTGCTGGCGGACTCGATGAAGGCCGACGTGGCCAAGATCGTCATCTTCCTCGGCATCATGGGCATCGTGACGCTCTTCGTCAGCCACCGCTGGGCGGGCCCCATCTACCGCTTCGAACGCTCCGCCGAGATCGTCTCCGGCGGCGACCTGACCCACCGCGTCTCGCTGCGCACGGGCGACGACCTCATGGAGCTCCAGGACGAATTCAACGCGATGATCTCCAGCCTGCAGAGGATCGTCCAGAAGGACCGGACGCTGGTCGACCGCCTGCTGGCCCGCCTCGACGAGGCCGTCAAGGGCGTCCCCCAGTCCGCCGGCCCCAAGGACCTCGAACAGCTCAAGGAGGAGCTGCGGGGACTCAAGGAGGAGCTCCGGCACGTCACCAGCGCCTTCAAGGTCTGACCGCGCCGCGCCGCATGAACGCACTCGCCCTCGCCGTCCTCCTCGCCGCGCCCGCCGTCGCGGAGCCCCCCGTCGAGGTCTATACCCTCGAGGAGGCCCTCCATAAGGCGTCCCGCAACTCCCCGGAGCTGCAGATCGCCGAGCACGACATCCGCATCTCCGAGCAGAGGGTGCTGGAGGCCAAGTTCCAGTTCTACCCCGAGGTGGGGCTACAGGCCCTCGCCGCCCGCTACAACGCGCACTACCCCTTCTCGCTGCGGCCGGAGTTCCGCAACATACTCCTCTTTCCCTCGAACCGCTCGAACATCTACTCCGGGCAGGCCTACGCCACCCTGTCGCTCTACGAGGGGGGCCGCCACATCAACACCCTGCGCCTGGCCGAGACCGCGCTCAAGCAGGCGCGCGCGCGCCTCGACTCCGCCAGGCTCGACGTCTCCTTCGAGACCCGCCGCGCGTGGTTCTCCTACCTGCTGGCCCAGGAGAAGCTCGCGGCCACCGAGGAGCTGCTCGGCCAGCTCGACCGGGCGTCCGCCCGCGCCGCCGCCGGGCTCGACGGGCTGCGCAGCGAGGCCCTGGCCGCCCAGCTGCGCTCGGACGCGGCCTCGGAGGCCCATGAGCGCGAGCTGGCGCGCCTGGACTTCCTGCGCGTCCTCAACCGCGAGCTCGACACCGCGGCCAAGGTCTCGGGCGCCCTGCAGAGCGAGCCGGCCGACGTCGACCTGCGCCGGGCCCTGCTGTGGGCCGTCGAGCTGCGCCCGGAGCTCCAGGCCCAGACCTACCGCACCCACATGGACGCCATCGCCGTGAACCTGGCGCTGGGCCGCCGCACCCCGTCGGTCCTCCTCGGCATGGACTACGAGCTCACCGGCCAGACGTTCCCGCTGCGCCAGAACAACTGGGACGCCACCGTCGGCGTCCGCCTCCCCTTCTCGTTCGACTTCTGGACCCAGCACCACCAGCGCCTCTCCGAACAGCGCCAGAGCGAGGTCCGCCGCGCCGAGCTGCGCGACCAGATCCAGCTCGAGGTGCGCCGGGCCTACGCCGACCTGATGCATTGGCAGGCGGAGTGGCCCCGCCGGGAGAAGGACTGGCTGACCCTCAAGGAGCTCGGCGAGCGCGCCGGCGCGGCCCCCGGCTCGCCCGCCTGGCTGGAGACCGCCAAGCTCGTCCTCGACGCGCGCAAACGCCTGCTCGAATCGATCGCCCAGCACGCTTCGGCCCGCGCGCGGCTCGAGCGCGCTGTCGGGCGCGCCCTCCCCGCGCCGTGAGCAGGCTGCGCGCCGCCGCGGCCGCCGCCCTGGCGGCGGCCCTCGCCTGCTCGCCCGCCGCGGCCCGCTCCCTGAGCCCCGACGATCTGCTCAGGGCCCACCTCTTCGGCGAGGTCCGGCGCCTGCCCGCCTCCGAACGGCCCGTGGTGGGCCTCGTCCTCTCCGCGGGGGCCGTGCGCGGGCTCGCCCACATCGGGGTCATCTCCGTCCTGCAGGACGCGGGATTTCCCATCGACGTGGTGGCGGGGACGTCGATGGGGGCCTTCGTCGGGGCCTTCGAGGCCTCGGGGATGAAGGCCTCGCGCATGCGCGAGATCGGCTCCAAGGTGACGCTCTCGTCGGGCAGCGACCTCTCCAAGGTGCGCCTGGTCTCGATGCTCCTCTCCGACAGCCTGCTCTCCAGCGCCCCGATGGAGGCCATGCTGACCTCGACCATCGGCGAGCGCCGCTTCGACCAGCTCGCCAAGCCCTTCGCCTGCGTGGCCATGGACATCAGGACCGGCGAGAAGGTCGTGTTCCGCGACGGGCCCGTCGCGACCGCGGTCCGCGCCTCCGCGAACCTGCCCGGCATCTTCAAGCCCGTGGCCTACCGGCACCGCTGGCTCGTCGACGGCGGCGTGGTGGACTACGTGCCCGTGGACGCGGCCCGCCTCCGAGGGGCGCAGTGGGTGCTGGCCAGCGTCACCGAAGGCGACTTCACCTACACCAATCCCACCAACGTCCTCTTGGCCCTCGAGCAGGTCATCGACATCCGGGGGTCACTGTTGTCGCGCCAGCAGCGCCGGGAGGCCGACGCCCTCATCGAGCCGGCGGTGGGAGACGTCTCCTTCTACGAGACCGACCGCATCCAGGAAGTCATCGCGAAGGGCATGATCGGGGCCGCCCGCGGCCTCCCCGCGGCCCAGGAGAGCCTTGTGATCTTCGCCATGCCCCAGCTCTGGCGGCGCTGGAGCGCCCGATGAGGGCGGCCCGCGCCGCGCTGCTGGCCGGCTCGGCCATGCTGGCCGTGGGCTGCTTCACCCGCGGCAGCCTCGCCGTCGACCCCCTCGCCCCCCAGCGCGAGCTCTTCGAGCGGGGCTCCTTCCCCCAGGCGGCCGCAGAGCTGACCCCCGAGGTGCTGGCCCGCCTGCCCCGGCGCCACCGCTCGGCGGGACATGCGCTGCTGGCCCGTTCCCTGGAGGCCTCCGGACGGCTCGACGCGGCGCTCTCGGCATACCAATACGGGGAGACGCTCTATCCCGACAACCTCGAGCTCGCCAGCGGGCTGGCCTGGCTCCTGCACCGCCAGGGCCTCGACGACCGGGCGCGCCCGCTCTTCGAGCGGATCGTCTCCATCCATCCCCACAACGCCTCCGGGAACCTGGGGCTGGCCGAGATCCTGCGCGGCCAGGGCGACTTCGCCCAGGCCCAGGTCCGCTTCGAGACGGCCCTGTCCGAGGCCGGGTGGGCCGATAACGCCGACATCCAGCGCGACTACGCCGAATTGCTGGCCGACCGGCAGCTCTTCGAGGTTGCGGCCCGGGCCGCGGAGAAATCCCTGACGCTGGCGCGCAGCCCCGACACCCTCATCGTAACGGCCCGCATCGCCCGCCAGCGCGGGCGCTTGGAGGAGTCCTACGCCCTGCTCGCCGATGCCCTGGCCCTCGACCCGGCCCGCGACGAGGCCCGCAGGCAGAAGGCCCTGTGGCTCCTCGAGGACGGGCGCCTGGCCGACGCGACGGCGGAGGCCGAGTCCCTGCTCGCGCGCGGCCCGGGGGACGCCCTCGCGCACTGGGTGCGCGGCGTCGCGCGGGCGCGCTCCGGGGACTTCCCGGGCGCGCGGGCCGACCTCGGCGCGGCGGCCGCGAAGCGGCGCGACTCCCCCTTCATCGCCCGGGCCGCCCTGGCCTTCCTTCAGGAGCTCCATGCCGCGGCCGACTAGGTTCGCCAAGCTCTCGGGCGCCGGGAACGACTTCGTGCTCGTGCCGGGGCCGGGGAGCGCCGCGCTCGCGCGCCGCCTCTGCGACCGCCGCGGCGGCGTGGGCGCCGACGGGCTCCTGGCCGTACGCGGCCGACGCGTCGAGTACCGCAACGCCGACGGCACCCTGGCCTTCTGCGGCAACGGGGCGCGCTGCGCCGCCTGGTGGCTCAACGGCGGGCGCCGCGGCTCCGTGCGCTTCAGCCTCTCGGGGGTCCCCTGCTCGGCCGACACCTTCCCCGGAGGGGCCCGCCTGCGCATGCCGGACGCCTCCGCCCCCCGGACCCTGGCGGTCCGGGCGCTGGGCCGGGACCTCCGGCTGGCGGCGGTCGACACCGGCGTCCCCCACGCCGTCGTGCGCACCGCGGCGTCGCGGCTCCCGGGCTACCCGGTCCTCGTCATGGGCCGGTTGCTGCGCCGCCACCGGGCCTTCGGCCGTCCGGGGACCAATGTGAACTTCGTCTCCCGCTCCGGCAGCGGCCTGCGCATCCGGACCTACGAACGGGGGGTGGAGGACGAGACCTTGGCCTGCGGCACGGGGGCGGTCGCCGCCGCGCTGTGCTCGGGCCTGCCCTCCCCCGTGGCGGTACGGGCTCGGGGCGGGCTGCTCTCGGTCTCGTTCACGCGGCGCAAGGACGGGGGCTTTACGGACGTATGGCTGACGGGTCCCGTGCGGCTCGTCTTCACGGGGGAGGTCTCACTATGAAGCTCTCTGGCTCTATCACGGCCCTCATAACGCCGTTTCGCAACGGCTCGCTCGACGAAGCCGCCTTCTCGCGCCTGGTGGCCTTCCAGCTGCGCAGCCGGACCTCCGGCCTCGTGCCCTGCGGCTCCACCGGCGAAGCGGCCACCCTGGCCCAAGACGAGTTCAGGCGCGTCGTCGAGTTGGCCGTCGAAGGGACCCGCGGACGCGTGCCCGTCATCGCCGGCGTGGGCTCCAACGACACGGCGAAGGCGGTCCATCTGGCGCGCGACGCCCGGAGCGCCGGGGCCGACGCCCTGCTCGTCCTCGTCCCCTACTACAACAAGCCCACCCAGGAGGGGATGTACCGCCACTTCGAGGCGGTGGCCAAGGCCGCCCCGCTGCCCATCGTGGCCTACAACATCCCGGGGCGCACGGGCGTCAACATGGCCCCCGCCACCCTGGCGCGCATCGCCCACAACATCCCCTCGGTCGTCGCGGTGAAGGAGGCTTCGGGCTCCCTGGACCAGGTCAGCGAAATCCTGACCCTGTGCCCGAAGGGCTTCACGGTCCTCTCCGGAGACGACTCCCTGACCGTGCCCATGATGTCCGTCGGGGCCAAAGGCGTCATCAGCGTCCTCTCGAACCTCCTGCCCCGCGAGACCGCGCAGATGACGGCGGCGGCCCTGCGGGGAGACTTCAAGAAGGCGGCGGCCCTGCACCTCAGGCTCTTCCCCCTCGTCAAATCCCTCTTCGTCGAGACCAACCCCATCCCGGTGAAGGCGGCCGCCTCCATGATGGGCTTCGGTTCGGACGCCCCGCGCCTGCCGCTGACCCCCGCGACGGCGGCCACGCGCGCCGCGCTCAAGGCCGCCTGGAAGAAGGCGGGCCTGGCGCTGTGACCCCCGACCCGGCCCTGCGCCGAGCCGGAGTCTGGCTGCTGGCGGGCCTCCTCTACCTGCTCTGGCCCTGGGACATCGTCCCCGACTTCATGGTCGTCATCGGCTGGGTCGACGACCTGCTCATCGCGGGCTTCGCCGTCTACATGGCCTACAAGCGCTTCGAGGGCTACGCCGCGCGCGGGCCCGGCAAAACGCGCCCCGCCGTCGAGCCGGAAGACGACGACCCCTACGCCGTGCTCGGAATCGACCAGGGGGCGACGCCCGAAGCCGTCAAGGCCGCCTATAGGGCGCGCATGGCGGAGTACCACCCCGACAAGGTGGCGCACCTCGGCGCCGACCTCAAGGCCCTCGCCGACAAGAAGGCCAAGGCCATACAGAAGGCCTACGAACGCCTCAGCGGGTGATCCGGCGCCCGGGGTCGAGCCTCTCGCGTATCCACATCTTGATGACGGCCTGACGGGAGACGTTCAGCTTGACCGCCTCGCGGTCCAACAGCGCCACCATCCAGGATGGGAAATCGACGTTGACCCGGTGGACCACCGTCGCATTCTCCAAATCCAGGTACTGGAGGATGTCCTCTCCGCGGTCGAACTTCTCATCGAGCTCTTCGGCCGATATCATCTTAGGCTTCCGCCGCTTCCAACCAGCTTTCATATATCCTCTCCAGCCTCCGATCCGCCCTATGGCAGCTGATGAGCCGTATCGTCCTGCGCCGCAGAGTGAAGACAGCCATAAAACAACGCCCCTGAGTTTTCGCCAAGATGAAGCACCGGTTCTCCCCCGACGCGGCCCTCGCCGGGAGGAGCACATGGTTTTCCCGCCAGAGGCGCCGCGCCCAATTTAGACTGACGCCGTGCCGCTCCTTGTTGCGCCGGCTCTTCTCGGGGTCGTATTCGAAGCGCTCCATTGCAGTATAACAGTTATATCTTCCCTTTCAAGCCCCCATACTAGTACGTTTTCCCTCCCAAAAATGGTTCCCTCTCAGGCACACAAAAAGGCAGGGCCCGGGGGATTCCCCGGGCCCTGCCTGCTTGATAGTCCGAGACCTAGCGCGAGGCGCCGCCCTTGGGCTGGGCCGCGTCGGCGAGCTTGGCGCTCCCCGCCGGCTTGGCCGTCTCCACCGCGAAGGCCACCGCCAGCTTGGCGAACGCCACCGAGTGCTCCGCGTTGCCGCCCGAGTTGCCCAGGGTGTCCTTGTCCGAGTGGATGTTGTGGTTCATCGTGTCGAAGGCCGACTCGAAGGCCGCCGACGCCGGGAACCCCGAGCGCGTCCAGGACGCGTGGTCCGAGCAGCCGTAGCCGCAGCGCGTCTGCGCCGCGCCCACGCCGGTATACGCGTCCACCAGCTTGGCCAGGTAGGTCGTCAGCGCCGAATCCACGTTGTCGGTCAGGAGGTAGATGGCCTCCCCCGAGCCGGCGAAGTTCGTCATGTCGAACTGTATGACCCCCACCACCTTCGCGCCCGAGCCCTGGTAGCTCTTGGCCACCTCGGCCGACCCGCGCAGGCCGACCTCTTCGGCGGCGTAGCCCATCACCTGGATGGTCCTCTTGGGCCGGAACCCCCTCTCTCCCAGGATGCGGACCGCCTCGGTCAGGACGGCGATGCCCGAGGCGTTGTCGTCGGCCCCCGGGGCCCGCGCGCCCGCGCCGCCCCAGTAGCCCGAGATGGAGTCGAGGTGGCCCCCCAGCACGACGACCTCCTGGGGTGACTCCGAGCCGGGGATGGTCAGGATGACCGAGGGCTGCTTCCAACCGGAATGGTTGAAGAGCCGCACCGAGGCCCCCGGCGCGCCCTCGGCCAGCTTCGCCCAGCGGCCCGCAATCCAATTGGCCGCCGCCGCCCCGGTGTCCGCCGTGTAGTAGCGGTTGTTGTAGCCGGCCAGCGTCTCGATCGTGGAGCGCAGCTCGGCCTCCTTCACCCGCTCCACCATCGGCTTCACCCAGGCGGCTTGGTCCACGGAGTAGGGCCCTCCCGTGGTCGAAGGCGGGGCCTTGAGGTCCGCCTCCGCCTCCGCCTGCGTGGAATGCGCGAAGAAGCCCCCGCACTTGTGGAACTTCTCATGCATCTGGGCCGCGATCTGAGGGAGCCTGTCCTCCGCCACGCGGAAGACCGACGCGCGGGCGCTCGACATGACGGGCACGCCCAGCGGCAGGCTCATGCCCGCCGGATGGGACAGGTCGTCCTTGCCCACCGAGATCCAGACCGAGCCGTCCTCGGGCGCCGGCGGGACCAGCTCGACGCCGGACGGGGCGGCCGCGGCCGCGGCCCGGGAGCGCGCTTCCTCTATATAGGGACGGGTCCGGACGCCCTGGTCGTAGTCAGGGACTCCGGGCGCCGCGAAGGCGGCCGACCCCGCGTTATCGCGGGGAAGTGCCGCCACCGCTGTCGTGGGAGCGGCCGCCGCCATGGCGGCCGCCCCCGCGACGAACGACAGGACCTTGAGGGTCCGGTTAGACGCCACGGCCGGACAGAGCGGCCCGCAGCGCTTCGAGGCGCCGGCCGATCCGCTCCGTGTCCTTGAGCTCCGGCCGCGAGACCATGGCCGGCGCCTTGTCGAGGGCCGGCTCGTCCGCCGGAGGCTTGTACCAGCAGCGCGAGCGCAGGCCGACCTGGTAGCCGCCCTTGCGTGTGCAGGCGCCCACGTTCGGGTCGTTGTTGTCGACTTCCTGGTTCACGGAGGCCGTGCAGAGCGCGCCCTGGAAGTAGGTGTCGAGCCGGCACTGCGTCTCCGGATGCGCGTTGTACATCGAATCGACCACGCTGGTGTCCGGCGTGCCGAACTGCGGCGGGGTCTGGCTGCCGCGCAGGGCCTGGAACAGGAAGGCCACCGACTGGCCGGCCAGGGCGTTGTTCCGGCAGCCGTTGGCCGCCGCGCCGCCGCCGTAGATGCCGGCGCAGCCGCTCTCGGCCACGGGGTCCACCGTGCTCGAAGGCGCCGACGACGGCAGGATGAGGCGCAGGCACTTGAGGGTGGAGAAGTAGTCGGCCCCTCCCTCGTTGGTGGCCCAGCCGCTGGACTTCGGGTAGCCGCCGAGATGGTGCCCGATCTCGTGACAGGCCACCAGGGCGAAGCCCTCCTCGGTGATGGCGGGATGGCGCGCCAGCCCCCCGTACATGTTGATGATCCACTGCCCCCACATCTGCTGGGCCGACGCGTTGACGGTCGGGTTGTCCCAGAGGCGCTTGATCACCAGCTTGCCGCCCTTGGCCGCGATGATCGGGCCGTACACGGCCTGGATGCGGTCGAGGACGTTCTCGAAGCGGGTCGGCTCGATCCCGGCGGCGCTGACGTCGCCGACGGGGATCTTCAGGTCGTTCTCGGGCAGGAAGCCCTCGCAGAGGGTCCGGCTCCCGGAACGGTAGACGGCGAACGACAGGACCAGCAATGACGCGACGAGGAACCCCGTCGCCTTGACGTGCTTTTTCATTCCACCCCCACCACCTATTTCCCGGGACCCTTTGGACGGTCCGAAGGGCCCACCCCCGGGATAGGCCCTTTGGTACCATAGTGATGCGCGCGTGTCAACGGTATTTTCCGCGCCGGGGCCTCCAACAAGGGGGGCCCTTGTGCCCAGCCCGACGGGGGCCGTCGGGGCGTCGTTGTTTCCGGCCTTCTCGCATACACTGTGCGCAAGGACGGAGGTACGGGCATGAAGACATTAAGAGTTGTCCTGGCTCTGGCGATTTTCGCGCCGACCCAGGTCCTGGCGCAGATCGTCTCCAACGGCGCCGGCGGCCAGCGCGGGCACGACCCCCGCCGCGGCGGCGGCAATGCGCCCGTCGCCCGCCCCCAGCCCCCCCAGCGCGGCGGCGGCGACCACAGGCCGCAGCCTCCCGTGGCGCGGCCCCAGCCGCCGGTCCACCGCCCTCAGCCGCCCGTCACCCGACCGCAACCGCCGGTCAACAGGCCCCAGCCTCCGGTGACCAGGCCTCAGCCTCCGGTCCACCGCCCTCAGCCGCCCGTCACCCGACCGCAGCCGCCGGTCAACAGGCCCCAGCCTCCGGTGACCCGCCCGCAGCCGCCGGTCCACCGGCCCCAGCCGCCCGTGAACCG
>JACRDU010000163.1 GCA_016218495.1 Elusimicrobiota bacterium | reverse complement strand
GAGCGCAAGCAGCACGCCGCAGGCGCCCGATCATTGACCGGCAGCCGTCGGCCTTCGGCCGCCGGTTGCGCGCGAGCTTCGCTCGCGCGCTCCTTACGACCCACTCAGGCCGGAAGGGCTTTACTCGGACGGGCTCCTAGAGGGCCGCCTCGCGCAGTGCCGCGATGCGCCTCTCCAGGGGCGGATGGCTCGAGTAGAGCTTCGCCCAGAGCGAACGGCTCTCGCCCTGGATCATCATCGCCGAGAGGCTGGCGGGTGCCAGGGTCGAACCGACCTGATGGGCCTGGAGCGACTCCAGCGCATGGATCATCGTCTCGCGGGAGGTCAGGCGGGCGGAGCCCGCGTCGGCCCGGTACTCGCGCTTGCGCGAGACCCAGTAGATGAGGGGCGAGGCCAGCAGCATGAGGCCCGTCTCGAGCAGCATCACGACCATCATGTGGCCGAAGTAACCCAGCCCTCCGCCCCTGTCCTCGTCGTCCCGGGAGCTCAGAGCATTGTCGATGGCGAAGGCGATGACCCGGGCGAAGAACATCACGAAGGTGTTGACGACCCCTTGGACGAGGGTCATCGTCACCATGTCCCCGTTGGCCACGTGGGAGATTTCATGGCCGAGGACCCCCTCCACGGCGCGGTCGTCCATGCCGGCGAGCAGGCCGGACGATACGGCCACCAAGGCGCGGTCTTTGGAAGGCCCGGTGGCGAAGGCGTTCACCTCGGGGCTCTCATAGACCCCGATCTCGGGGAGGGTCGACATGCCGGCCCGGGAGGACAGCCCGCGCACCATGTCGACCAGCAGGCGCTCCGCCTCGCCGCCCGGCCTCTCGGGGTCTATGAGGACCACTCCCATCGCGCGCTTGGCCATCCAGCGCGAGAGCTGCAGGGAGATGAAGGAGCCCGCCATGCCCCAGAGCGCGCAGAAGGCCAGGAGCGAGCCCACATTGAGCCCGTTCGCCCCGAGGTACGGCTTGATGCCCAGCAGGTTCACCAGCATCGAGATGGTGACGACGACCGCCAGGTTGACCGCGATGAAGACGCCCGCCCGCCTCAAGAATGCCATTCTCAATCCCTCCGTTGACCCTCTGATGATAACACCCGTTTAAGCATTTGTAAAATAGATAATATAGTGTATATACTTCTATTAATTCTATGATACCGCTCAACTACCACCACCTCTACTACTTCCACGCCATCGCGCGCGAGGGCAGCATGGCCAAGGCGGCGGCCGCCCTCTTCCTGGCCCAGCCTACGCTGAGCGCCCAGCTCAAGAGCCTGGAGACGGCCCTCAAGCGCAAGCTCTTTGAGCGCGGCGGCCGGAAGCTGACCCTGACCGAGGACGGGCGCGTCGTGCTGCGCTACGCCGAGGCCATCTTCCGTATGGGCCGGGAGCTGGAGGACGACCTGCGCGACCGCCCCCCCGGCGGCCTCCTGACCGCCCAGTTCGGCGTGGTGCTCGGCACGCCTCCGACGGCCATCGAATCCCTGGTCTCGGCGGCGCTTGCGGCCGGGGCCGCCCACGTCGACTGCCGCGAGGCCGCTCTGCCGGACCTGCTCGAGGACCTCTGCGAACACCGCATCGACCTGCTGTTCTCGGACCGCTGCGACGCCACCCACGGCGACCCCGACAGGCGCTGGCGCAGGGTCGCCAGCCTGCCCGTCGTCTTCGCGGCATCGCCGGCCCTGGCGAAGAAGCGGCCGCGCCTTCCCGGAGGCCTGGGCGGCGTGCCGCTCATCCTCCCCAAGGCGCCCGCCGACGTCTACCGGCAGGTGCAGACCTATCTGGCCGAGAGCGGCGTACCCGTCCGGGTCAGCGCGGAAGTCCCCGATGTGGAGACCGCCCGCCGGCTGGCCCTGTCCGGGGCGGGGGTGTCGCCGCTCAACAGCCTGACCCTGGAGCGCAGCCGCCCCGCCGGCGCGCTCGTGCCCCTGCCGGGGGCGCCGACGGGGCTCCGCCACGAGCTCTGGCTGGCCACGGCGGCCCGGCGCCTGCGACCCAACCCCGTGGCCGAGCGGCTCTTCGCCTCGTTCCGGCTTGGGCAAAAGCGCTAGAATCGCCCCATGGCGCTCCTGAGATTCGCCCTGCTGACCAGCGTCCCGCTGATGGCCATCATCAATCCCTTGGCGGCCGTCCCGGTGTTCCTGGCGATGACGCCCAACGACGACACCGAGGCGCGCCTGCGCATGGCGCTGCGCGGCTGCATGGTCTGCGGCGGCGTGCTCCTCGTCTTCGCCGGGCTGGGCACCCACATCTTCAGGGTCTTCGGCATCTCCCTGCCCTCCTTCCGCATCGCCGGGGGCCTGATCCTCCTCCTCATGGCGCTCGACAGCCTCAACGCCGAGCGCGGCAAGATCAAGGAGACCGAGGAGGAGCTGCGCGAAGGCACGGCCAAGGAGGACGTGTCGGTGACCCCCCTGGGCGTGCCGCTATTGGCCGGCCCTGGGGCCATCTCCACCGTCATCGTCTTTGAAACGCAGGCCGAGGGCCTGGGTCAGAGCCTCACCGTCTATGCCGTCATCATCGCGGTGGCGGCGCTCAGCTACGCCTCGTTCTGGTTCTCCCTCAAAGGGCTCAAACGCCTCAACCCCATAGCGATGAACATCATGACCCGCCTGATGGGGCTGCTGTTGGCGGCCACCGGCGTCGAGTTCATCCTCTCCGGCCTCGCCGCCGCCGGCGTCCTCTCCCTGAAGCTCTAAGGCCTAGCCGCGCTCGGCCTGGAAGGCGGCCAGCGCGGCCTGGAACAGCGCGTCTTCCTTGTCGGTCAGGTCGGGCATGGCCTTGTTGGCGCGGGAGTGCGCCAGCGAGGCCAGATAGGCCGACTGTACGTCGGGCGGGAGCTCGGCGTGCATCAGCCAGGCCGCCAGCGGATGCTCCTCCGGCTTCCACTCCCCGCCGCGTAGGCCGAGGCCGTTCTGCGCGCACAGCTCCTCGAGGGTCTCCGCCGCGTCCTTCACCGGGTCATCCACCGCGCGCCCCGCGCGTCCGGGCGCCGCCGCCGGCTCCAAGACCTTGAGCAGGTCCGCGCCCGACCAGCGCGCATGGTCGGGCAGGCGCCGGGCCGCCCGCTGGTG
>JACRDU010000023.1 GCA_016218495.1 Elusimicrobiota bacterium | reverse complement strand
GGAACACCAGGAATTGCAGGTTGCGCCGGGGAGTGTAGCCCGGCTCGTGCAGGTTCTTGCCTTCGGAGGCATGGAGCGACCAGTTCACGTGCTTGCCGCTGCCGTTGATGCCGGCGAAGGGCTTCTCGTGGAACAGGATGGCGAAGCCGTGCTCGTCGGCCAAGCGGCGCATGATCTCCATGGCCTGCAGGTTGTGGTCGATGGCGAGGTTCGCTTCCTCATACAGGGGGGCGAGCTCGAACTGGTTCGGCGCCACCTCGTTGTGGCGGGTCTTGGCGGGGATGGCCCGCTCGAAGAGCGCGGCGTCGAGGTCGCACATGAAGGCCAGGACCTTGGGCTTGATGGAGCCGAAGTAGTGGTCTTCCATCTGCTGGTTCTTGGCCGAGGCTGCCCCGAACAGGGTGCGGCCGGCGCAGAGCAGGTCAGGCCGCGCGTTGAAGTATTCCTTCGACACCAGGAAGTACTCCTGCTCGGCGCCGACGGTCATGCGCACGTGGCGGGCGGTGCGGTTGCCGAAGAGCTTGACCAGCTTGTAAGCCCGGTCCTCGACGGCGTGAAGGGCCCGCAGGAGCGGCATCTTCATGTCCAGGGCTTCCCCCGTCCAAGAGACGAAGACCGAGGGGACGACCAGGGTCGCCGCCTTCCCGGTCTTGAATAGGAAGGCCGCGGAGGTCGGGTCCCAGGCCGTGTAGCCGCGCGCCTCGAAGGTCGAGCGCATGCCGCCCGACGGGAAGGAGGACGCGTCCGGCTCGCTCTGGATGAGCTGGCGGCCGGAGAAGCGGATGATGGGCTGCCCCTGGGAGTCCAGGCTCAGGAAGGTGTCGTGCTTCTCGGCGGTCTCGCCGCGCACGGGCTGGAACCAATGGGTGAAATGGGTGGCGCCTTGCGCGAGGGCCCATTCCTTCATGCCGTGGGCGACCTCGTCGGCTATTTCGGCGTCGAGCTTCTCGTTGTTCTCGATCACGCTGACGAGCTTCTCGAACACGGCCTTGCTGAGGTGGCGCTTCATGGCGGCCTTGTTGAAGGTCATGCAGCCGAAGCGGTCCATGGCGTTCGTTTCGTTCCTTTCGGATTCCATTCCAGCTCCCGGGTAGGATAAGGTGCGCAGCGTGTCCTCGACGAAGCGTCTCTCGGCGGTTCCCATCACACCCCCTGTGCGTCCATGGCTGCAAACTCCCAGCAGCGTTACTGCATAAATAGCACAAAGTGTCATGTTTTGCAATGCTCAGGGTGTAAAATCGCAGAAATTGTGAAGTAACGGCGGCATGACACGCATCGGAGCGAATCTGACGGCTGTCATTGCGCAAAATGACGCCCACAGGTAAAATTTGACAAGGTTAATCAGGATTGAATAGGATTTTCCCCCGAATGAGAATCAGAAACGCCCTTCTGTTCGCCTTCGTCTCCGCCTTCTGCGCTTGCGCTCAAGCCCACAACGACCCGGTCGCCCGCGGCCGCGCCGTCTTCGCCTCCTACGACTGCAAGAAGTGCCATATGGTGGCCGGCGTCGGCGGGACGCTGGGTCCGGACCTGACCTTCGTGGGTTTCCGCAAGGACCCGGAGTTCCTCGACACCTGGCTGAAGGCCCCCGGCGCCTGGAAGGCCGATGTGTCGATGCCCAACTTCCACTTCCAGCCGCAGGTGCGTGCCGACCTGGTCGCCTACCTGGCCACCCTCAAGGGCGACGCATATCTCTCCTCCCCCCGGCGGCCTTGGGACGCGCCGGAGTTCGCCGCCGACCCGGTCAAGCGGGGCGCCGAGATCTACCGCAGGGTCGGCTGCATCTCCTGCCATAACAAGGCCGGCAAGGGCGGTTATCCCAACAACAACGTGGTCGGAGGGCTGGTCCCGGCCCTGGTCAACGTCTCGGACGGCTTTACTAAGGAAGAGGTCGTGAAGAAGGTGCTGGAAGGCGTCCGACATCCGGTCAAGCAGGACGCGGGCGGGCCCGAGCCCCTCCTTTATATGCCCAAATGGGAAGAGAAGCTCAAGAAGGACGAGGTCGAGGTGGTCGCCGAGTACCTCTTCTCGCTCAAGCCCAAGACCTCCGGCGGAGATTCCTGGTGAACGGCAACTACGGCTGGTTCCTGCCGGTCCAAGCCTCCGACTTCGCCCCCGCCATGGACCGGGGCATCCACATCATCCATTGGGCGATGGGCGTCATCTTCGTCCTATGGAGCGTCTTCTTCGCCTACCTGCTCGTGCGCTATCGGGCGCGCGACGGCCACAAGCCCGACCGCAGCCACCTTCCGCTCTCCGTCTCGCTGGCACCGGACATCGCCGTCCTGGCCTTCGAGGTGCTCCTCGTCGTCGTCTACGCCGTCCCGAGCTGGAACCGCATGAAGCGCATCCCTCCGTCGGCCGAAGGCTCGCTCCAGGTGGAGGTCCGCGGCGAGCAGTTCAACTGGAGCGTGCGCTATCCCGGGGCCGATGGGAAGTTCGGCAAGACGGAGCCCCGCTTCGTGGACTTCACCAACCCGTTCGGCGTCGACGAGGCCGACCCCGCCGGAGCCGACGACGTCGTCACGGTCAACGAGCTGCGCTTCCCCGTCAACGAGCGGGTCCTCGTCCGGCTGACGTCCAAGGACGTCATCCATTCCTTCTTCATCCCGGAGTTCCGGGTCAAGCAGGACGCCGTCCCCGGCCTGGCGATGCCCGTCTGGTTCACGCCGACGTTGGAAGGGGACTTCGAGCTGGCCTGCGCCCAGCTCTGCGGCGTCGGGCACGCCATCATGCGCGCCGACGTCAAGGTGACCGACCGCGCGGCCTTCGACCAATGGCTGGCGGCGAAGAAGAACGCGACTTTGGCGGCGGCCCCCAAGGCCGCCGTGGAGCAGTGGTGAAAATGACCGAGCATCGCGTAGGGAATGGTCGTCCGATGGTCCGTAGGGAGCGACCATGAGCGAACACGCACACGCCGAGCCTTCCTTCACCGAGAGGTACGTCTTCTCCGTCGACCACAAGGTGATCGGCCTGCAGTACCTCGTCACCTCCTTCGTCTTCCTGCTGCTCGGGTTCTCGATGGTCCTGCTGATGCGCTGGCAGCTGGCCTTCCCGGGCCAGCCCCTCCCGCTGATCGGCCGCCTGCTCTCGGCCTCCGCCGCCCCCGGAGGGGTCATCGGCCCCGAGTTCTACAACCAGCTAGGAGCGATGCACGGCACCATCATGGTCTTCCTCGGAATCGTGCCGCTGGGCGTGGGCGCGTTCGGCAACTACGTGCTGCCGCTGCAGATAGGCGCCCCCGACATGGCCTTCCCGCGCATGAACATGATGTCCTACTGGCTCTACCTCCCGGGCGGCCTCTTGATGCTCTCCTCCTTCTTGCTCCCCGGCGGGGCGGCCCAGTCGGGGTGGACCTCCTACCCGCCCCTCTCCGTCATCAACCCCGGCCAGACGGTGTGGCTGTTGGCGATGGTGCTGCTGATCACCTCCTCGCTCTTGGGCTCGATCAACTTCATCGTCACGACCCTCAACCTGCGCGCTCCGGGCATGACCCTGTGGCGCATGCCGGTCTTCGTCTGGTCGCAGTTCGTCACCGCGTTCCTGCTGCTGCTGGCCTTCCCTCCCCTCGAGGCGGCGGCCGTCCTGCAGCTGATGGACCGGGTCTTCCACACCAGCTTCTACATGCCCGAGGGCCTCATCGTGGGCGGGCAGCTGGCCAGCCAGTGGAGCGGCGGCGGGCAGTCCCTGCTCTGGCAGCACCTGTTCTGGTTCCTCGCCCATCCCGAGGTCTATGTCCTGATCCTGCCTCCGATGGGGATCTGCGCCGAGATCATCTCCAACAACACCCGCAAGCCCATCTTCGGGTACAAGGAGATCGTCTACGCGATGATGTTCCTCGGCACGATGTCCTTCGTGGTCTGGGCCCACCACATGTTCGTCAGCGGGATGTCGACGACCCTGTCGAACTTCTTCCTCGTCACGACGATGATCATCTCCGTTCCGTCGGTGGCGCTCCTGACCTGTCTGATCCTGAGCCTCAAGGGCGGCGCCATCCGCTTCACCACCCCGATGCTCTTCGCCCTGGCCTTCCTGCCGATGTTCGGCATCGGGGGCCTCACCGGCCTCCCGCTGGGCCTGACGGTCACCGACATCTACCTGCACGACACCTACTACGTCATCGGCCACTTCCATTACGTCGTCGTGACCGGCAGCCTGATCGCCCTCTTCGCGGGAACCTACTTCTGGTTCCCGAAGTGGTTCGGGCGGCGGATGGACGACACCCTCGGGAAGATCCACTTTTGGGGCACGCTGGCGGCGATGAACGGCATCTTCCTGCCGATGTTCGCCATCGGGCTGCAGGGGCAGTCGCGCCGCCTCTACGACCCGACCGCGCACCTGCACAACCTCATCGGCCAGCCGCTGCACGTCGTCAGCACGGTCTCGGCGTTCGTGCTGATGCTGTTCCAGATCCCTGTCATCTATAACTTCTTCTACAGCATGTTCCGGGGCGAGCCCACGGACTCGAATCCTTGGAAGGCGACGACGCTCGACTGGCAGTGCCCGTCCCCGCCCCCCCACGGCAACTTCGCGAAGTTGCCCCGCGTCTACCGCGGGCCCTACGAGTACTCCCACCCCGACCATAGGGACGACTGGCTGCCCCAGGACGCGGAGAAGGCGGTGGCGTCATGAGCGCCCACGCCGCCGTCGCCGCCCCTTACGAGAACACCGGCGTCCCCGACGGGAAGCTCGCCATCTGGCTCTTCCTGGCCTCCGAGGTGATGCTGTTCGGGACCCTGTTCACCTCCTACATCGTGCTGCGCACGGCGGCGGCCTCCTGGCCGGTGGGCTGGGAGGTCCTCAACGTGCCGCTGGCGACGCTGAACACCTTCTTCCTGATAGCCTCCAGCGTCACCATCGTCATGGCTCACGCGAAGGCCTCGGCCCGCGACAAGGCCGGGTTCTACCGGTTCATGGGGCTGACGGTGCTCCTCTCCCTGGCCTTCCTCGTGGTCAAGGGGTTCGAATACGGCCATAAGTTCCACGAGGGCCATTTCCCCTCGACGAGCATCTTCTACGCCGTCTATTTCACCACCACCGGCCTGCACGGCCTGCACATCATCGGCGGCGTGGCCTGGAACCTGGGGCTCATGTGGTGGGCGGGGCGGGACGGCTGGGACGACCGCCTCTTCCTGGGACGGGTCGAATACGCGGGCCTCTATTGGCACTTCGTCGACATCGTCTGGATCTTCCTATTCCCGGCCCTGTACCTCCTGTGAGCGAACCTATGAGCGACCACGCAGACGCCAAGAGCCACGAGAAGCTTTACTGGATGGTGGGCGGCGCCCTCTTCGTCCTGACCATCGCCACCGTCCTGGTCTCCAAGTACCACATCCCGCACCCTTGGAACTACGTGGTCGGCATCGCCATCGCCGTCCTCAAGGCCTCGCTGGTCGTCTCCATCTTCATGCACCTGAAGTGGGAGAGCCGCCTGATCTACTACGTGCTCGGAATCACGGCCTTCTTCGCGGTTTTCCTCTTCGTCCTCCCTATCGTGGACTTCTCCTGGACCACGGGCCAGATCATCCATCGGGCGGACCCCGCAGGTCACGAGGCGGTCGAGCACCACTGACGGGCGGGGTATAATATCCCTATGTCGCTGCGTTCGTTCCACATCGTCCTGATCACCTCCGCGCTGGCCTTGTCGGCCTTCTTGGGGGCTTGGGCGGGCGCGCGCGGATTCACCCCGCTGGCCGTCGCCGCCGCCCTCGGGATCGCCTTCGGTTTGCCGTACCTCTATTGGTTCATGGGGCGGGCGGATGCCTCTCGTTAAGGCCATCCTTCTCGCGGCGCAGTGCGCCTCGGCGTGCGCCGTCTGCTTCGGTGCGGACGACAAGAACGTCGTCAACGCCTTCTATATCGGCGGGGTCATCCTCATCGCGATGACCTTCATCCTGCTGGGCGGCCTGGCCTACGCCGTCCACCGCATGGAGCGCTCCCGCCTCTCCGAGGACCGGCGGCTGGGCCTGCTCGACGGGGCTTCGTGAGCGAGGCGGCCTCCCTGCGCCCGTCACGCCACGGTTTCGCCCGCTTCTCCTCGGTCAGCGCCTTCTTCGTCCTGTTCGCCGGCGGCATGGTCACCTCGACGGGCTCGGCGCTGGCCGTCCCGGACTGGCCGCTGGCTTATGGGCAGTACTTCCCCGAGATGACGGGCGGCGTCCTCTTCGAGCACGGCCATCGCATGGTGGCCGGGCTGACCGCTCTGCTGGTCTGGGCCCTTACGGCATGGACCTACTGGGTGGAGCGGCGCGCCTGGGTCCGGGCCATGATGGCCGCCGCGGCGCTGGGAATCCTGGCCCAGGCCGTCCTCGGAGGGGCCACCGTGCTCTGGGGGCTTCCGCCGCAGGTCTCCATCGCCCACGCCTTCCTCGGGCAGGCCCTCTTCGCCCTGGTCGTCGCCTGCGCCCAGTCGACCTCGCCTTGGTTCATGGCGCGCCGCGCGGCGCCCGGCCGGCCTTGGGCTCCGGCCGCCCTGGCCGTAGGCATGCTCTTCCTTCAGCTGGCCCTGGGCGCCACGATGCGCCATACCGGCCGGGTCCTGGCCTGGCACCTGGTCGGGGCCGTGCTGACCTTCTGGGCGGTGACGCGGGCGGCGCTGGCCGGGGTCCACTCGGAGAGACCGTCTCTGGGGCCTTTGGCGACGGGGTTGATGCTCTTGGCGCTCCTGCAGGTGTTCCTGGGCTTCGGGGCCCTGGCCTTCCGGCATCTGCGGCTCATCTCGGCCATGGCCCTGCTGCCCACGGCCCATCAGGCCGTCGGGGCCGCCCTGCTCGGCGCCAGCGTCGTCCTGGCGCTGCGCGCCGGCCGGCTCGAGGAGCCGGCATGACCCCCTATCTCGAGCTGATGAAGCCGCGCATCACCTCCTTCGTGGTCTTCACCGCGTGGCTGGGCTGGCGCTTCTCGGGCCGCCCTGATGCCCCCGAGCTGTGGTGGACGCTGCTGGGCGTGGGGCTGGCCTCGGCTTCGTCGGGCACCCTCAACCAGTGGCTGGAGAGCGACCAGGACGCCCGGATGGAGCGCACCAGCCGCCGTCCGCTGCCCTCAGGGCGGCTCTCGCCGGATGCGGCGCTGGCCTTCGGCGTCGCCCTTGGGGCGGCGGGGCTGTCCATCCTAGCCTCCCGCGTGGGGAACCTGCCGGCCTTCCTCACGGCGGCGACCTTGGTGCTCTACGTGGCGTTCTACACGCCGCTCAAGCGCGTCACGCCGCACAGCACCTGGTTCGGCGCGGTGAGCGGGGCGCTCCCCCCCATGGTCGGCTGGGCGGCGGCGAAGGGTTCGCTCGGAGCGGGCGCCTGGGCGCTGTTCTCCATCCAATTCCTCTGGCAGATGCCGCACTTCCTTGCCCTGTTCTGGCTCTACCGCGAGCAGTACGAGCGGGCGGGCTTCCGGGTCATCTCCGTCGTGGACCCGGGCGGGCGTTCGACGGCGTTCCAGATCGCCGTCCACTCCCTGGGGCTCCTCGTGGCCACCATGATGCCCCTCCTCTTCGGCGTGACCGGGCTGGGCTACGGCGTCGGAGCGCTGCTGCTGGGCTCCGCCTTCCTCGCCATGGCCCTGCGCACGGCCTGGACGATGCGGGCCGAGGACCACCGCCTGCTGTTCAGGGCCTCGCTGGTGTATCTGCCGGCCGTCTTCGGGCTCCTGGCCGTCGGCGCTCCGTGAGGCGCTCCTTCGCCTTGGCCGTCTGCCTTTCCCTGCTGGCCTCCTGCCGCCGGCCCGAGACGGCCTCCCCCCCCGTGCTCATCGAAGGCGCGACGGCGTGGACGCTCCCGGATTTCTCCCTAAAGGACGATGCCGGCCGGACGGTGGCCAAGGCCGACTTGCTGGGGAAGCCCTGGGTGGCCGCCTTCATCTACGCATCCTGCGGCTCCCAGTGCCCGATGATGACGGCCAAGATGAAGGCCCTGCGCACGATGCTACCCGAGGCCTTCCTGGTCTCCTTCAGCGTGGATTCGGCCGACACTCCGGAGCGCCTGGCCGCCTACAAGAAGACCTATGGGGCCGATTGGATGTTCCTGACCGGTCCCCAGGGGGCCGTGCGCGGCCTCTGCATGGACGGCTTCAAGCTGGCGGTGGCCGACGGCTCCGACCCCAAGGACCCCATCATCCACTCCGACAAGCTCGTCCTCGTCGACCGGGACGCCCGCGTCCGGGGCTTCTTCGACCCCTCCGAGCCCTCCCACCTGTCCGCCCTGGCCGAGGCCCTGAAGTCCCTTTAAAGCGGAAGGCCCGCCTCGCGGCGGGCCTCCTATCAAGTAAGGGGTCAGGCCCCTTTGTTAATGCTTCTCGGCGTAGAGCTCTTCGTAGCGCTTGGCGAACTTGGCCTTGAAGTCGGCGAGCAGCTTCTCGCGCTGGGCCTTCCAGGCCGCCTTGTTCTTTCCGAGCTTCCGCTCGCGGGAGTCGTGGGCCAAGAACGCCCAGATCTTCTTGCCGTCGTCCTTGGAGACGGTGCAGCCCGGCTTGTTCATCATGCGCTTCACGTAGCGCTGCCAGATGCCGCCTTCGAGCTGCCAGACGTTCTTGTTCTTGGCCAGCTCGGCGTCTTCCTTGAGCATCTTGGCGGCGGCGGCGTCGCGCGCCGCCCCGTCCTTGCCGTCGGCTTCGACGAACTGGCTGTTGAGCGGGCGGGAGGCGGTGTGGCAGACCGTGCACTTCTGCTGCAGGAGCTTGTAGCCTTCCTGGGCCTCCTTCGGGTAGGCCGCCGCGTCGATCTTGTCGGGCCCGAAGTCGTTGGCGTAGGGCTCCTTCATCGCCTTCTCCTTCTCCAGCTCGGCGGCGGACTTGGCGGCTTCGCCCGCGTAGACCGTCAGACCGCCCGAGAAGACGGCCAAGGTGATGAAAAGGGCTGCAAGCTTCTTCATGAGAGTGATTCCTCCGATATATCCCTATTTTTACGAAATTACCAGGCTTCCTGCTTCTCCGCGATGGAGAACAGGTAGGTCATCAGGTCTTCGAGCTCGGCGCCCTTGATCTTCTCCTCCCACTTCGGCATGTACAGGGGCGGGGTGGGGCCGTCTTCCTTGAACTTGGCGACGGCCGAGGCGGGGACGCCCTTCTTGATCTTGTCGCGCAGCTCGTCGCGGGTGAAGTTGCCGACGACCTTGACGAGGGTCGGCTCGCGGCCTTCCTCCATCTTGGTCTGGTCGTTGGCCTTGGCGTTGTAGTTGCGGCGCCCTTCCTTGCCGCCCTCGCCGTGGCAGCCCGCGCAGCCATACTTCGAGAACACGAACTTCCCGTGCTCCACGGCGTTGGCGAACTTGGGCTCGGGCTCCTTGGCCGAGTACACGTAGTAGTTCGAGGGGACCTTGTTCGAGGTCTGCCCCATCAGGTAGGTCGTGATGGCGGCGGCGTCCTCCTTGGAGAGCTCCGCGGAGAACGGCGGCATGCCCGACGGCGGCACCGGTTCGCAATGGGCGCCCGGCGCGCACTGGTGGCCCTCGGGGTCCCCAGGGACCAGCAGCAGGGTGTCCTTGGTGAAGTGCGCCTCGATCCAGTTCTTGACGTTCCACTGGTGGCGCGGCAGCGGGCCGCATTCCGCGCCCTTGCACTCGCCGGTGTGGGACCAGTCGATGCGGGAGACCGGCTTGTCGGCGATGTCGCCGAGGTCGACGGAAATCTCGCCGCCCACGCCGTTGAAGGAGTGGCAGCCGACGCAGCCCAGGCGGTCGACGAGCTCCTTGCCGCGCTTGGCCGTCTCAGCGCCCTTGAGGGTCTTGAAGTCGCCGTGGCAGCGCACGCAGGAGGCTTGGATGTAGACGCCCTTGAGCATGGGCTCTTCCCAATGCGGGACCTCGCCGTGGGCGTCCTCGACGGTCGTCGCCAGCCCCTGACCCATGTGGCAGGAGGTGCAGGCCAGCTTGGTCAGGTTGTGGGATTTGTGCTCGGCGACCTCGGGGGTCTTGTACGGGGCCTTCTCGTAGGGCGTCGTCAGCGTCGGGTTCGCCAGCGGGTCGAAGCCCGGGTGGCATGTGATGCAGCGGTCGGCCCGCCCCAGGTCGTTGGCCAGGATCTGCTTGATGGCGACGGGTTCGCGCTTCTTGAGCTTGACCGCCACCGCGAGGGCGGACTTCTCCGCCTCGTCGGGCGCCTTGTTCATCGCCTCCTTCAGGCGAATGACCTCGAGGCGGTTGAACTCGGCCTGATAGCCCTTCCACTCGCGGTTGTTGTCCACGACGACCGCCGCGATGAAGAGGGCCAGGATGAGGAAGTTGAAGACGTAGAACAGTTGTCGCTTGGTCATGGGACTCAGATGTTCAAGTTGAACTGCGGCAGCTCGAGGATGTACTTGACGTCGAGGCCGAGCCGCACGCCCATCTTGAGCAGCACCCCCATCATCATAAGGTTCAAGGACTGCGTCACGGAGTAGCGCGTGAAGTCCAGTTCCTTGAGGTGCCTCTGCGGGTAGAGGAACCCGAAGACGAAGGTCAGCCAGAGCAGGATGTCGACGACGATGATGCGCCACGTCTCGATGCCCTTGAAGCCCATGAAGGCCCCCAGGGCCAGCGCGAACACCGCGAAGCCCCAGTTCGCCTTCTTCCAGTCGATGTCGCCCTTGAGGACCCGGGGCAGGGCCATGCCGAGCCCGCCGTAGGCGGCCAACGAGACCAGGCCCGCCCAGATCGGGAAGCTCCAGGTCGCCGGCGGGGCCGGCTTGTGGATGAGCCAGCTCTCCCATGGCCAGTACCAGAAATAGTTCGGGCCGCGGCAGTAGACGCCGATGGCGATGAGGATGAACCACATGGCGATGCCGAACATGAACACCGCGTTGGCGAAGGGCCGGTCCTTCCAATTGTACTCGCCGACCCCCTTGGGGTTCGTGTCTAGGTAGGGGATGGCGCACAGGCCCTTGATGATCAGCCCGGGCAGCAGCACGCCGGCGATCCACGGGTCGAAGTAGACGAGCAGCTCCTGCAGGCCGAGGAAGTACCAGGGCGCCTTCGAGGGGTTCGGAGTGACGTTGGGGTTGGCCACCTCCTCGAGCGGGGCGTTGAAATAGACGCTGACGAAGAAGATGAAGGCTATGCAGATGGCCGCGGCGATGTACTCGCGCACCACGAGGTGCGGCCAGACGTCGAGCTTCTCCTCGTTGGGCTCCCGCGGGGCGGCCGAGAAGGTGTCCTTGCGGACCCGCCAGAAGTGCAGCATGATGAGGGCCCCGGTGACGAGCGGCACCAGCACGCAGTGCATCACATAGAAGCGCAGCAGGGTGTTCGCCCCGACGGTGGTCCCCCCGAGCAGCACGAAGCGCACGTCGTTGGAGATGGTCATCCCCAGCAGGTTCGCGAACGGCCCTTCGTTGCCCAGGAGCGGAGTCGCCGCCGCCATGTTCGTGCCGACCGTGACGGCCCAGATGGCCAGCTGGTCCCAGGGCAGCAGGTAGCCGGTGAAGGAGAGGAACAGGGTCAGGGTCAGCAGGATGACGCCCACGCCCCAGTTGAACTCGCGCGGCTTCTTATAGGAGCCGGTGAGGAAGACCCGGATCATGTGCAGGATGACGATGGTGACCATGCCGTGCGCGCCCCAGCGGTGGGCGTTGCGCAGGAAGATCCCGAAGGAGACGGCGAACTCCAGGTCCTTCATGTCCTGATAGGCGAGTTCCACCGTCGGGCGGTAGTAGAACATCAGCAGCACGCCGGTGACGGTCAGCAGCAGATAGAGCAGGAAGGAGAGGCCGCCCAGGCCCCAGGTGAAGGTGGTCTCGAGGGCGCGGGGCCGGACCTTGGTGGGATGCAGGTGCAGCCACAGGTTGTCGACGATGTGGCGGGCGCGATGGCGGGCGTTGTCCTGCCACGGCCAGTTGCGGAACATCGACTTCCACACCTGGTTGTTGGTCGCTTCCTTGAGGAGCGCGTCCATGTCGAGCTTTGGCGCCGCGGCGGCGGGCTGGGGCGCGGGGTTCGGGGCGGCGGGGGCGTTGTTGTCGGCCATTCTCTTCAGACCTCGACGAAGTAGGGAGCTTTTTCGCGCACGCCGGGGCGGTTCTCGAGCGCCGCTTTATCGATGACGAGGTCGCCCGACGCGGCGACCTCGACCTTGCAGCGGTAGAGCGGCTTCGGCGCCGGCCCGGCCACCACGTCCCCGTCGGGCGTGTAGTTGGAGCCGTGGCAGGGGCACTTGAAGCGGTTTTGGTCGAGGAACCAGTTGGGGGTGCAGCCGAGATGGGTGCAGCGCGCCCAAAGCGAGTAGATGCCCTTCTCGGTGCGCACGATCCAGACGCGCTGCTTCTTGAACCACAGCAGGGAGACCCCGATGGGGAACTCCTTGGCCGGCCCCGCGTTGAACTTCTGGGAGGGTTCGTAGAGGACGTTCGGGACCATGAAGCGTGCGGTGGCGGCGGTGGCCGCTCCGCAGAAGGCCGCTACGGCGCCCCAGCCCAGCCATAGGAAATCTTTGCGTTTGATGGGTTCTGCCATGTTTAGGAGGGGGTTGGAGGTTGGTTTTATGCGTATTCTCGTGGAAACGCGACTGAATCTAGCAATTCGGCCCGGTCCTGTCAAACAAGCGAGGCCCCCCCTATTCGGGGAGGCCTCGCTGTCGTTGGTCAGGCTACGGGGTGACTGCCGTCAATATCACCAGGCTTTCGGCGACTTCAAGCCGTCGATGTTGAGGGACAGCTTCTCAATCTTCTCCTTGGTATCCTCGCGGGCCTGGTTCCGGAAGGGCCCGCCGATTTCGCGATAGGAGCCGTTGCCTTCGAGGTAATAGACGCTGGTGCCTTCCTCGTGCTTGATGACCGTGTCGATGGCCCAGTTCAGGCGCGCCAGCATGCTGGCCACCGGGTCTTCGCTGGTGCCGACGTTGGCGACGGTGGGCGCTTCGAACTTCATGCTGAACTTGTAGCCCCAGGCCACCGTGACGCTCAGCGGTTGGACGGTCACGCTGTTGAGGAATTTCCCTTTTCCTTTATAGTTGCCGGAGTGCTGCCGGATGAACTGGTACTTCACATCGACCACCTTGACCCCGTAGCCGTTCTTGGCGTAGAAGCCGTAGGTCGCCGTGGCCGGCTGGCTCCAGCCCTGGAGCTGGGACCAGTGGGTGATGCTGTCGGGGATGGCGTTCGCGTAGGCCGTGGTGATGTCCACCACCGGCTTGTTCTCCTTGATGATGTCGAAGATCTTCTTGGCGAGGTTCACGATGCGGTCGATCGTGGTAATCGGGTCGTCGCCGCCGCCGCTGCCCGGGAACGGCGGGAAGGGAGGATTCGGGTCTCCGGGCACCGGGGGCCGCGGCAGGGTCGGGTCGTTCTGTCCGGACGGGGGCTTGGGCAAAGTGATGCCGATGTCCCCGCCCTGCAGGCGGACGATCTCCACCGAGGCGGAATTGATGGTGAACTTCTTGGGGTCCTTCATAGCCGCGTCGAACTCCAGCGGCGAGAAAACCGGCTTGTTGTCCTGAGGGGGCGTCGTCGGGGTCGTCTGGGCCGTAGCGACGCTCGGTAATGCGAGGGCTGCGGCGAGCAGGGCGGGAATGAAACGCGTCATCACACCTCCAATCCCCGGGTTCGGCGATGGGTCTCCATCGTAGGGGTGCGGCCCCGAGGTCCCTTCCAATGTACCACAAAGGCCTAGGCGGCGTCAGGGTACGATGGCCTATGCCATTTTAGGATATTAGGCCTATGATGTTGCAAGGCCCCGGTGTCAGTCTTTCAGACCTTCAGACCCCGAGCTTTGCGAGGAAGGAGTCCTCGCGGGGCTCGCGTCCCAGGAAGTCCCGGACGATGTCCCCCTCGTCGCGGGAGCCGCCCGGAGCCAGGACCGTGTTCCGGTAGCGCGCGCCGACGCGGGCGGAACGCACATCGCCCTCGGCGGAGAAGACCGAGAACATGTCCGCGGAGTACACATCCGACCACAAGTAGCCGTAGTAGGACGCCGCATAGCTCATCAGATGGCCGAAGCTGGCCTCCGGCCGCGTGTCGGGCGCGGTCGGGAAGGTCGTCACCTCCTCGTAGATGCGGGAGTAGGTGCCCTGAAGCTCGACGGCATCCGACCCGTGGAGGGCCTGGTCGATGAGGGCGAAGGCCAACTGACGCAGGGTGAAGACGGCGGTGTTCAGCCGCTGCGCCGCCAGCATCCTGTCGATGAGGGCGTCGGGCAGCGGCTCGCCGCTGTGCCAATGCCCGGAGAGCCCCTTGAGGACGGCCTTGTCCCAGACCCAGTTCTCCATGATCTGCGACGGCGCTTCGACGAAGTCGCGGGCCACCCGGGTGCCGGAGAAGCGCCCATAGGGCGCTTCGCTGAGCAGGCCGTGCATCACATGCCCGAACTCATGGAAGAAGGTCTCCACCTGGCCGTGCTTGAGCAAGGACGGCTTCCCCCCGGCGGGACGCGGGAAGTTGACCAGCATCGCCCCCGCCGGCCGCCGCAGCGAACCGTCGGCCTCTCGGCGTCCATGGATCAGCGGGAAGACGGCCGCGTGCTTGAACTTTCCGTCGCGCGGGTAGAGGTCCAGGTAGAAGCGCCCCAGTTCCGCGCCGCTGCCCGCGTCTTCCACCGTGTAGGCGCGGACCTCGGGGTGCCAGGCTTTCGCGCCTTCGAGGCGGGTGAAGCGCAGGCCCAGCAGGCCCTCATAGAGCTCCAGCATCCCGGCGGCCACCTTCTCGGCCGGGAAGTATTCCGCGACGGCGTCCTCGTCGACGGCATAGGCGCTGCGCAGCAGCCGGTCATGGTAGTAGGCGACGTCCCAGGGCTCCAGGCGCGCGGCCTGGGGCTCCTCGGCGCGCTTGAGCTCGAGCAGGCGCTGCCGCTCGGACACGGCGCGCTCCGAGAGCCTCTTGCGCAGGCGGCCGAGGAATCCCATGACCGCATCCGGCGTGCGGGCCATGCGTTCCTCGAGCACATAGTGGGCGTAGGAGGGCAGGCCCAGCAGCTTCGCCAGGCGCCGGCGCATGGAGAGGATCTCCTCGAGCAGGGCGACGTTGTCGGGGACCCCGCGCTGGTACATGAGCTCGTGGAGGCGCCGCCGCGCGGCGCCGCTCGACGCGTTGGCCATGAACGGGAGGGAATCCGGGTAATCGAGGGTGACCTTGTAGAGGCCGTCCTGCGTGCGCTCGAGGCGGGCGATGTAATCCTCCGGCAGCCCCGCCAGCTCCGAGCGGGTGACGGGAAGGAAGTCCTTCACTTCGGAGAGGTTCTTGGAGAAGCGGATCTGCAGCTCGAGGAGCTGCTTGCTCAGCAGCTTGAAGCGGGCACGGTCCAGCGGCTCGAGCTCCAGGCCGGCGCGGCGGAACGACAAGAGGGTCTTGTCGCGCAAGCGCGCCTGGACGGGGGTCAGGCCCGCGCCGGATACGGCTTTGAGCATTGCGTACACGTCTTCGCGCATGGAGAGGTCGATGTGGAATTTCCCGGCCTCCGTCTCGGCGGCGGAAGCGGCGTCGCGGACGTCCCTGTTTGGGGAGCAATGGGCCAGGAAAAGCGCGGCCGTCGTCCCCTCCTCGAGGTCGGCGTCGATGCGGTCGAGCTCCTCGAAGGTGGCGGCGAAGGAGCGGTCCTTGGAGGCGACGAGGGCGTCGACCCGTTCCTTCGCGGCGTCGAGGGCGGCGCGCCCCTTGAGGGTCAACGCCTCGGGCGTCAGGGAGAAATCCAGTTCGGGCATGGCGGCGATTCTAACAATGTATGATGCGCCCATGGACACAGCTGCCGAAGTCGTGCTGCATCTGCTCATCGAGGTGGCGCCGGAGAAGCGGGCAGCCTTCCTCGCCTTCTGCCGCCGCGCCTTCCCGGTCTATGAATCCGGAGGCGGCTGCCGCATGGCGCTCTATGAGGACCTCTCGGCGCCCGGCCGTTTTGACGAGGTGGGCTACTATCTGACCCAGGCGGACTATGAGCGCGGCGAGAAGGCCATCCAGGAAGACCCGGCCCAGGCCGCCCTTATAAAGGAATGGCGGAGCCTGCTGAAGGGACCGCCGAAGGTGTCCGTGGTGAAGCGCACGCCTCTATAGCGAAGCGGTCCAGACGATGTGGTGGGCGCCGCGCCCCTTGTAGCCGCGCACGGGGTGTTCGGCCACGGCGAAGCCCGCCTTGCGCATGCGCGTGACGAAGTGTTTGTTGGGCTTGGCCGACCACAGCGCCAGCACGCCCTTCGGGCGGAGCGCCCCCGCGGCCGCCGCCAGGCCCTCGTCGGAGTAGAGCCAGTCGTTGGCCTTCATCGTCAGGCCTTCCGGGCCGTTGTCGACGTCCTGCAGGATGGCGTCGTAGGCGGAGCGCCGGGTGCGCAGGATGTGGGCGATGTCCTGGAGCACGACGACAGAGCGCGGGTCGGCCAGGGGGTTGCAGGCCAAGGGCGCCAGCACGCCGCGGTTCCACTCTACGACGGCGGGCAGCAGCTCCGAGACATAGACCTTGCCCTGCGGCCCGACCCGGTCCAGGGCGGCGCGCAGGGTGAAGCCCATGCCCAGCCCCCCCACCAGCACGCTGGGAGCCTTCACGGCCTTGATCAGCCCGCAGCCCAGTTCGGCCAGGTCGATCTCGGAAGAGTGCGTCAGGTTGCTCATCAGCAGGTGGCCGTCGACCTTGATGTGGTATTCGTGCCCGCGCTGGTGCAAAGTGACGGTCTCGCGCCCGCCCGGCACGGGGGCGCTGTCGAGGGTCACCCAAGGATTCATGCGTCGATTCTAGCGATTTTTGTTAGGATAGGCCGCGACGGATGGCCTCCTACTTCGCCCGCCGACTGCTCCTCATCCTGCCGACCTTCCTCGGCGTGACCTTGATGGTGTTCGCCGTGACCCGCTTCGTCCCCGGCGGCCCCGTCGAGCGCATGATAGCCCAGGCCCAGCAGATGTCGGCCGAAGGACGCGCCGGGGGTACCGACCGGGTGGGCGCCGCCGCCCTTTCGGAGTCGCAGATTCAGGAACTCAAGGAGTACTACGGGCTCGATAAGCCGCTCCTGACCAGCTATGTGCAGTGGCTGTGGAAGGTCTTCCACCTGGACCTCGGGAACTCCTCGCGCTACAACGAGCCGGTCTGGGGACTCATCAAGGACCGCTTCCCCGTCTCCATCTTCTTCGGCCTGGCGACCCTGCTCCTCACCTACGGCGTCTGCGTGCCGCTGGGCATCCTCAAGGCCATCAAGCACCGGACGCCGCTGGACAACATCAGCTCCGTCTTCGTCTTCATCGGCTACGCCATCCCCAACTACGTGGTGGGCATCCTGCTCCTGGTCCTCTTCGCCTCGCGCTGGGAGCTCTTCCCCCTCTCCGGCTTCACCTCCAGCGAGTTCGCCGACCTCTCCTTCTTCGGGAAGGCCAAGGACCTGCTCTGGCACACCACCCTGCCCTTGTGCGCCTACATGGCCGGCTCCTTCGCCGTCATGACCTTCCTGACCAAGAACTCGCTCATGGACAACCTGGCGGCCGACTACGTGCGCACCGCCATCGCCAAGGGGCTCGACTTCAAGCGCGCCGTGCTGCGCCACGCCCTGCGCAACAGCCTCATCCCCATCGCCACGCACTTCGGCAACGAGATCTCGCTCATCTTCTCGGGCTCCTTCCTGGTCGAGACCATCTTCAACATCAACGGCTTCGGGCTGCTGGGCTATGAGTCGGTGCTGGAGCGCGACTACCCGGTGGTGATGGGCATCCTGGTGCTTACCTCGCTCATCTTCCTCCTGGGCAACATCCTCTCCGACCTCTGCGTCGCCCTGGTCGACCCGCGGGTGAAGTTCCAATGAGCCGGTTCCGCCTCGACCCGCTGACCCGCAAGAAGTTCGCCCGTTTCGCCCGCATCCGGCGCGGCTACTGGTCGGCCGTCATCCTGGCCGCGGCCATCGGCCTGTCCTTCTTCTCCGAGGTCTTCGTCAACAGCCGGGCCCTGGTGGTCCGCTATCAGGGGCGCTGGTACTTCCCGACCTACGGCGCCGTCATCCCGGGGAAGACCTTCGGCCTGGACTACGAATACGAGACGAACTACCGCAGGCTCAAGGCCGAGCTGGCCGCGAAGAGCGGCTCCGACTTCGTGCTGCTGGCTCCGGCCCCCTACAACGCCTACGAGAACGACCTCCAGGAGGGAATCTACCCCCCCACGGCCCCGTCGTTCGCCGACGGCCACTACCTGGGCACCGACACCTCGGGGCGCGACGTGCTGGCGCGCCTGGTGTACGGCTTCAGGACGGCCATCATCTTCTCGCTGCTGCTCCTGATGTGCAACTACACGGTGGGAATCTCCATCGGCTGCGCGATGGGCTACTTCGGCGGCCTCTTCGACCTGCTCTTCCAGCGCCTCATCGAGGTCTGGTCGAACGTGCCCTTCCTCTACGTCATCATCATCGTGGCCTCCATCATGGTGCCGAATTTCTTCTCGCTCGTCTTCATCATGATGTTCTTCGGCTGGATGGGCATGACCTGGTACATGCGCACGGTGACCTACAAGCAGCGTGAGCGCGAGTACGTGCTGGCCGCCCGGGCGCTGGGGGCCTCCGACGCCTACATCATCTTCCGCCACATCCTGCCCAACACCATCTCGGTCATCGTGACCTTCATCCCCTTCTCGGTCTCGGGCGGCATCGTCGCGCTGACGTCGCTCGACTACCTCGGCTTCGGGCTGCCCCCGCCCACGCCCTCCTGGGGCGAGCTGCTGCGCCAGGGCACCAACCACCTCGACGCCAGCTGGATCGTCCTTTCCGTCGTTCTTTCGATGATCGTGCTGCTCACGATGGTCACCTTCGTGGGCGAGGCGATCCGCGAGGCCTTCGACCCGCGCCGCCATACCGTGTACGAATGAGGTCCCAATGAAGAGCCTGCTCGTCGCCCTACTCCTCGCCGCCCCGGCCGCCGCCCAGAACGCGCACTGGGAGAAGGCGGCGCTGCCCGCGAACATCAAATGGGTGACCAACGACGCCGACCCGCTCTATGCCGACCCTGGCGCCAAGAAGGGCGGGACCTTCCGGACCTGCGCCGGCGGGTGCCTGGCCAGCTCGTTCCCGCTGACGCTGCGGACCGTGGGCCCGGATTCGAACGACAGCTTCCGCACGGCCCTCTTGGCCAACCAGATGTCGATGACCTACTACCACCCGAACACGCGCAACCCCATCCCCGGGCTGGCCACGCACTGGGCCTACGGCGACGACGACAAGACCATCTACTACAAGATCAACCCCAAGGCGGTCTGGTCGGACGGCGTGCCCGTGACGGCGATGGACTTCGCCTTCGCCCTGGAGATGATGCGCTCCAAGGACATCGTCGCGCCCTGGTACAACGAGTACTACTCGACGAAGTTCGACAAGATCCTCATCATTGACGACCACACCGTCGCGTTCCGCGGCACCGAGAAGAAGAACCACAACGACATGCACTACTTCTACGACCTCAACCCGAGGCCGCGGCACTTCCACAAGCTGGGGCCGGACTGGGTGCGCGACTACAACTGGAAAGTAGAGCCCAACACCGGCGCCTACCAGATTTCCAAGGTCGAGAAGGGCAAGGAGATCGTTTTCGAGCGCAAGAAGGACTGGTGGGCGAAGGACCTCAAGTACTTCAAGAACCGCCACAACGTCGACCGCATCGTGATGACCGTCATCCGCGACCCGAACATCGCCTACGAGCACTTCAAGAAGGGCCAGCTCGAGGGCTTCCCCATCACCACTCCGCAGTACTGGCACGAGAAGGCGACCGGCGACATCTACGACAAGGGCTATGCCCATAAGCTCTGGTTCTACGAGGACCGCCCGCAGCCCGAATACGGGATGTGGCTGAACCAGGACGTGGAGCTCTTCAAGGACCTCAACGTGCGCCTGGGCTTCCAGCATGCCATGAACGTCGAGAAGGTGCTCAAGACCGTGCTGAGAGGGGACTACGAACGCCTCAACTCCAACGCCGAGGGCTACGGCAAGGCCACCGACAGGACCATCAAGGCCCGGGCCTTCGACCTGAAGCTGGCCGACGAATACCTGGCCAAGGCCGGCTGGGGCAAGCGCGGCGACGACGGCATCCGGGTCAAGGACGGCAAGCGCCTGACGGCCCGCGTCACCTACGGCGCGGCCGCGCACACCGACCGCGTGGTCGTCCTGAAGGAGGAGGCCAAGAAGGCCGGAATCGAGCTGACGCTCCAGCTCCTGGACTCCGCCGCCGCCTTCAAGAACAACCTGGAGAAGAAGCATGAGATCGCCTACTCGGGCTGGGGCGCGCAGGACCAGCCGGAGTACTGGGGGCAGTACCACGGCAAGAACGCCCACAAGCCCCAGACCAACAACTTCTCGAACACCGACGACCCCAAGCTCGACAAGATGATCGACGACTGGCGGGCCGAGTTCTCGGAGACCAAGAAGGCCGAGCTCTCGCGTGCCATCCAGCGCCGCATCTGGGAGATCGGCGCCTACATCCCGACCTGGAAGGTCCCCTACTGGCGCATCGCCTACTGGCGCTGGCTGAAGTGGCCCAAGCCGCCGGGGACGAAGACCTCGGACGACCCCATCACCTACGTCCTCAAGGAGTCGGACGCCTGGGACGGGATGTTCTGGGTCGACGAGGACGCCAAGAGGGAGACCATGGAGGCCATGAAAGCCGGCAAGGCCTTCCCCCCCGTGACCATCGTCGACAAGACGTACAAGGAGGACTGACCTGCCCAAGCTCCTCGAGGTGCGGGACCTCAAGGTCCGCTTCGACGGCGAAGCGGGCCCGGTCCAGGTCGTGCGCGGGGTCTCCTTCGACCTCGAGCGCGGCGCCACCTTGGGGATCGTCGGCGAGTCGGGCTCGGGCAAGAGCGTCACCTCGCTGGCCGTGATGCGCCTCCTGCCCAAGCCGGCCGGCGTCATCGAGGGCGGGCAGGTCATGCTCGAGGGACGGGACCTGACCGCCGTCTCCCCGGCGGAGATGGCCAAGGTGCGCGGCAAGCGCATCTCGATGATCTTCCAGGAGCCGATGACGGCGCTCAACCCCGTGCACACCGTGCGCAGGCAGCTCGGGGAGAGCTACGAGCTGCACCATCCGGAGATGAGCCCGGTGCAGGTGGCCCAGGCCTCGCTCAAGATGCTCGTCGAGGTCGGCATCCCCGACCCCTCCAAGCGCCTCGACGAGTACCCCCACCAGCTCTCCGGGGGGATGCGCCAGCGCGTGATGATAGCGCTGGCCCTGGCCTGCCGGCCGGACGTCCTCATCGCCGACGAGCCGACCACGGCCCTCGATGTGACCATCCAGGCCCAGATCCTCAAGCTCATCAAGCGCCTGCAGCGCGAGAAAGGGATGGCCGTCATCTTCATCACCCACGACCTGGGCGTCATCGCCGAGCTCTGCGACGACGTCGTCGTCATGTACGCGGGACAGCTCGTCGAGCGCGCCTCGGCCAAAGGGCTCTACGGCTCCCCCCGCCACCCCTATACCCGCGGCCTGCTCGACTCCATCCCGCGCCTGGATTCCGTGCGCAAGACCAGGCTCAAGACCATCGAGGGGATGGTCCCCGACTTCTCCAGCCTCCCGCCCGGCTGCGCGTTCCAGAACCGCTGCGCCCTGGTCGAGGAGCGCTGCAAGGCCGGCCCCGTTGCGCTCGAGGCCCCCGGAGCCGGCCGGCTGTCCCGCTGCCTGCGATGGAAGGACCTTAAATGAGCGGGTCTCTGCTCGAAGTGAAGGGCCTCAAGATGCACTTCCCGGTGCACGGGGGCCTCTTCTACCGTCAGGTGGCGACCGTCTACGCCGTCGACGGGGTGTCCTTCGATGTGCGGCCCGGCGAGACGGTCGGGCTGGTCGGCGAGTCCGGCTGCGGGAAGTCCACGCTCGGCAAGGCCATCCTCCGGCTCTACGACCCGACCGACGGGCAGGTCTTCTTCGAGGGCCGCGACCTGGCCCATGTGCACGGCAAGGAGCTGCGCATGCTCCGCCGCGACCTCGGCATCATCTTCCAGGACCCCTATGAGTCGCTCAACCAGACCCACACGGTGGGGTTCATCCTGGAGGAGCCGTTCCGCATCCACTGCGTGGGCACTCCCGAGGAGCGCCGGGCCTGGGCGAAGGACCTCTTGAAGAAGGTCGGCCTGCCCGAGAGCGCCTTCGAGCGCTTCCCGCACGAGTTCTCCGGCGGCCAGCGCCAACGCATCGGTATAGCCCGCGCCATCGCCCTCAAGCCCAAGCTGGTGGTCTGCGACGAGCCGGTCTCCGCGCTCGACGTCTCCATCCAGAGCCAGATCCTGAACCTGCTCTTGGACCTGCAGAAGGAGATGGGCCTGGCCTTCGTCTTCATCGCCCACGACCTGGCCGTCGTGAAGCATGTCTCGGACCGCATCGCTGTCATGTACCTGGGCAAGGTGGTGGAGTTCTCCGACGCCGACGAGCTGCACCACAAGCCCCTGCATCCATACACCCAGGCCCTGCTGGCCTCCATCCCGGAGCCCGACCCTTCGAAGTCCGTCGAGGAGAAGCCCTTCCTCGAAGGCGAGGTGCCCAGCCCGCGCAACCCGCCCGCGGGCTGCCGCTTCCACACGCGCTGCCCCTTCGCCCAGCCCAGGTGCCGCACGGACATCCCCGAGCTCAAGGCCGGGCCGGGGGTCGCGCCCGAGCACCTCGTGGCCTGCCACTACGCCGGGGAGCTCAAGCCGAAGTCTTAGAGCGCCGCGATGACGCGGCGCAGGGCGCCCGGCAGCCGCCGGTGGGCGTCCTGGGGGACATGGACGAACCCCGCGCCCTTGGGAAAGCGCAGGCCCGACGACATCAGCAGGTAGAAGACCTCGTTGCAGAGGAAGGTGCCGGCGCACAGCGAGGCCGTGCCCACGCGGATGCGCTCCAGCGGCAGTGTAGAGAGCTCGGCGGCTCTCCCGTGAGGCAGAATCGGCGCTCCGGCGGACTTCCGGCCGGCGTTGTCTGTCCCGCCCTGGCGCAGGTTGACGGCGATGCGTTCGAGCCGGACCGCCTTCCCCGGGCATTCCCCCACCGCGACGACGGCGTCGGGCTTGAAATGAGCGATGGCCTCTATGAGCAGCGGCCAGGCCTTGCCGTAGACGACGGGCAGGCGCACCGCCATCATCTCCTTCGCGCCCAGTCGGCCGGGCAGCCGGCGCGCCAGCTCCCAGGACGCGTTGACCTTGCGCCCGCCGAAGGGCTCGAAGCCGCTGACCAGCACCCTCACTTCGCCTCGGCCGCCTGCGCTTTCGGCGCATGGGGGCCGACCAGGGCGTAGACGGCCGCGGTGGCGTCGGCGTAGACCGGCTGCCAGAGCCGCCAGTCGAGCTGGGGGTAGAAGCGCGTGTAGGGGGCGCGCAGCACCATGACGCGGGCCCCGAAGGCCTCGGCCAGCCAGGCCGCGTCGATGGGGGCGCGGCCGGCGCGGATGGCCTCCAGGCGCAGGGCCTTCTGAGCGTCCCAGCGCAGCCTGTAGGTGGGGTCCAGCCCGACGAGGTAGTTCTGGCGCGGGGCGTCGTAGAAGAGCTCGGGGAAATCGTCCCACCAGAGGTTGACGACGGTCTCCTCCGGCTCGAGGTTCGCCGCCATCCACTGCGCGGCTCCGCCGAAGCGCGGAGGGTCGTCGCCGGCGCTGAGGGTCAGCGTGTAGGCGGCGGCCGAGAGGGCCGTCCCGCCCAAGCCGAGCAGGAGGGCCAAGAGCACGGCGCCCGCGGCCGCGCGGTTGCGGCGCGCCCAGTCCTGCAGGGCGCCACGCCCCCCCTCCTCGAGGATGTCGCGCACGGCCAGCGCGGTCGCCAGCACGCACAACGGAGCCGCGTACTCCACGAAGCGCGGGAAGACCATGGTGCCCAGGAAGGCCGCCCAGGCGGCCGCCAGGGTCCCGAACGCCTGTCCCGACAGGCGCCGCCGCGTCGTCCAGCCGGCCAGGGCCAGGCCGCCCAGGAGCGCCGTCATCCCCCCGTGGAACTGGAGGAAGCCGCGGCTCGAATACGGGGCCAGTTCGCGCCCGACCTCGACGGCGGCGAGGCTGCGCTCCAAGGCCGCGATGCGCACGGCCTGGAGGCAGGTGGCCAGGCCGTCCAGGGAGTTCGGGGAATAGGGATGCACCACCAACCCGGCCAGCACGCCTCCCGCCGCCGCGGCGAGGAGCCTGGGCTGGGGCTTTTCGCCGGCGATGCCCTGGCCGGCGAGATAGACCAGGGCCAGGGCGGGGAGGATGAGCGGGACGGAGTAGGACCAGGAGAGGACGAAGCCCAGCGCCGCTAGCAGGGCGACCTGACCCCGGAGCAGGGCCCGCCAGGCGGCTAGGACGATGAGGAGGGCGAGGACGTGCGGCCGCACGAACGAGGTCCTGAGCAGGAACGTGGCGGCCGAGCCGGCCAAGAGCAGGGTCCAGGCCCAGGCTGCGGGAGCCCTCTCGGAGCGCAGCACGATATAGAACCAGGAGAAGACCGCCGCGCTGAGCAGGGTGGAGAGCAGCAGCACGCCCTGGATGGGTTCTTCGCCCTGGGCGAACGGGGCCATCAGGACGTGGTAAAGGAACTCCCGGCTCATGACGGGATACTGTGGGCTACCGTCCACGGCTTGAACTGAGCCATCCAGGGCGTACAAGCCTGGATGACCTTGAGCTTCATGTAGTCCTTGTCCCGGTAGCCATAGGCCCGGCGGATTACGTTCCGGGCCTTG
>JACRDU010000162.1 GCA_016218495.1 Elusimicrobiota bacterium | reverse complement strand
TCGGCGCGGGTAGCGCCGACCCCGAGCGGACCCCCGCGGGGTTCGCTCGATCCTTTGGGGGCCCTCCGCCGTGCCTCTTTCAGGCTCATTCTGTGTTGGAATCGCCCGGATTTCAGGCTCATTCTGTATTGGACAAGTCTTCGCCTGTACAAGGCCCGTGATTTAACGCATAATCTCGACGAGGATACCAATGCTCGACTACATCTTCGGGATGTTCTCCAACGACATGGGCATCGACCTGGGCACGGCCAACACGCTGGTCTGCGTCAAGGGCAAGGACATCGTCCTGCGCGAGCCGTCCGTGGTGGCGCTCGACAAGGAGACCAAGCGCGTGCTAGCCGTCGGCGCCGAGGCGAAGCGCATGCTGGGCCGGACCCCGGAGTCCATCATCACCGTGCGTCCCCTGAAGAACGGCGTCATCGCCGACTTCTATGTGACCCAGGAGATGATAAAGTTCTTCATCCGCAAGGTGCACGCGCGCTCCAGCCTGCTGCGCCCCCGCATCGTCATCAGCGTGCCTTCGGGCATCACCGAGGTCGAGCGGCGCGCCGTGCAGGAGTCGGCCGAGCAGGCCGGCGCCCGCGAGGTCTTCCTGATAGACGAGGCGATGGCCTCCGCCATCGGCGCGGGCCTGCCGGTCTCCGAGCCCCACGCCTCGATGATCGTCGACATCGGCGGCGGCGCCACCGAGGCCGCCGTCATCTCGCTGGGCGGGATGGTCGTCTCCAAGTGCATCGGCATCGCCGGCGACGAGTTCGACGAGGCCATCCAGCAGTTCCTGCGCCGCAAGCACAACCTGATTATCGGCGAGGCCACCGCCGAGGAGATCAAGCTCCGCATCGGCTCGGTATACCCCCTTAAAGAAGAGATGACGATGGAGGTCAAGGGGCGCGACCAAGCCACCGGCCTGCCGCGCACCGTCCTCATCAGCTCCGAAGAGGTCCGCGGGGCCCTGAAGGAGCCGGTCAACCTCATCATCGACATGATCAAGGACGCCCTCGAGGAGACCCCGGCTGAGCTCTCGGCCGACCTCGTAGACCGCGGCATCATCGTGGCCGGCGGCGGGGCGCTGCTGCGCGGCCTGCCCGACCTCATCCGCCAGGAGACCGAGCTGCCCGTCCAGCGCGCGGAAGACCCCCTGACCTGCGTCGCCCGCGGCACCGGCCGCTACCTCGAAGTCCTGGACGAGATGCAGCGCAACGGCCGGGTCAACCTCTCCAAGCTCCGCCGCTCCCTCAACCAGACCTAGAACGATTCGGCGGGTCAGCGGAGGTTCGACGCTCCGGCCCGGCCCCACGAGGAGAGGATGGCCGAGAAGAACCGGGACATCCAATTCTCGTACTCGACGTAGCCGCCGCTCGGACCGACCTGGCCGGGCTTGGGCTCCTTCACCTTGATGCCGTGGGCGGCGGCGGCGGCGGCGATCTCCTTGTAGTGCGGAGCCACGCCCTCGTCGTTGACGTCCCGCATCAGGACCGAGTTGATGAACGCCGGGATGTCGCGGTTCGACGCCAGGATGGCGGGCAGGATCAGTGCCGTCGCCACGGCCGCGCCCTGGGCCTCGCCCAGGGAGGCGATCAGGGCCTTGCGCAGCTTCCAGGCGAAGCCGCCGCCGGCCTGACCCTGGTCGTGCACCTCGTCGCGGGAGCGGTACTGGTAGGTGTTCTCGCCGGTGCGGATGTAGTCCGGGTTGCCGCCCTTGATGAAGCCGCGGCCGATGATGGGCTGGGCCGTGATGAGCATCGCCAGCATGTCGCCGATGGCTTCCGAGAGCCCGCCGTTCGGGATGCCGTGGTGCGCCGCGTCGTCGACCCCGTGGCCGTACTCATGGTAGGTCACGTCGTTGTAGGAGGAGTTCGCGCAGCGGGAGCTCGACTTGAAGAAGTTGAGGCTCGGGCTGTACGGGGTGTAATAGGCGTTGCACTCGTCGTCGATGTTGGTCTTGATCGGCATCGGCTTGTTGAGCGCCGCGATATCGACGCCGTTCTTGGCCAGGAAGTCGTGCACGATGGTGGTGTGCACGTAGGCATTGACCTGCGCCAGGGCGTTCTCATCCTTGCCCTCGGGGTTGAAAACGACGCGCAGCTCTTCGCCGGGCTTCGCCGTCACGGTGACGACCAGGTCCTTGCGCTCCTGGTCCTGGACGACGGCGTACTTGCCTGAGAGGCGGACGGTCAGGTTCACCGGCTCGGTCCCCTCGCCTTCGACCTTGAACTTCCCGTCGGCGTCGGCGTAGTACTTCTTGCCGTTGGAGGCGACGATCTCGATGTGGCCGAGCGCGAGCGGCGACGGGACTCCGCTCTCGATCGGGCCGTCGGCGATGCCGCGGCCCTGGGCGGTCCCGTCCACGGACAGCTTGTGGCGGGCGTCCCAGGCGAAGGTCTCGCCGGTGTTGATGTCGACGGCGGCCATCAGGGTCTTGGACTTGGACATCATGACGCGCACCGCGCGCCATTGGCCGCTGAGGTGCATGACCTTCACGCCCTGGTCGAGGAAGTCGTCCGCGGAGGCCGTCGGATGCCCGAGGCGGACCGCCGCGCGCTCCAGGATGGCGCGGTCGTCGAGGCGGCCGAAGGTGTCGACGTTCAGCCACGGGTAGAGGTTCGCGCTCGAGCCGATGACGACGGGCTTGCCGCCGAGGATCTTGACCGTGAACCCGAGGTAGGTCCCTTCGACCGCGACGCCGTTGTGGAGCTGCTTGAAGTTGACGTAGTAGGTGTCGGCCAAGCCGTTCTGCCCGACGACCTTGTGGGCGAGGACGGTGGCCAGCTGGGCGGAGGCGATCCCGCCGTACTCGCCCCGCTGGTCCTGCACGAGGCGGCGCAGCGCGGCTTCGACGCCGGCCGCGTCCCGCGGGCCGCCGGGAAGCTCGACCGGGGCCACCGACCGGCGGCCGAAGAGGCGGGCGGCCAACGTGGGGCGCGCCTGGCGTCCGGGGAGCTGGACCTTGTCCCAGCTGACGTTGGGGGACTCGGTCTGCTGGGGCTGCGACGGCGTGGGGTCGAGGCGCACGCCCTCCGACTCCTGCCGGCCGCCCTCCTCGGGGGCGAAGCCCGTGCGGCCGCCGGTGAAGAGGGACTCGCTACGGCCCAAGCGCAGGCTCTCGCGCACGGCCTTGAAGACGCGGGCCAGCGGGCCCTTCGGCGCTTCCTTATTAAGGGCCGCGGCGGCCGGGGCCGCCATGGAGCCGCTGACGGCCGCCGGCGCGGCCACGGGGGAGGCGGAGGCGCGGATCTCGATGCCGGACGCGGAGGCCGCGGCGACCGGGGCGGCCTGGGCGTTCGCCGCGGTCTGGACCGCCGCCGCTGCCGCGATCGGCTGCGCCGCGGGGACGACGGTGATGCCGCTCAGGTTCGGCGAAGGGAGGACCGAGCCGGGGACGCTCAGGGTGGGTGTGAGGCTGAGCGCGGTCTGGGAGCCGGCCAGGGAGACGGCTCCGGCCGCTCCGGGGACGACGGATACGGCGGGCGCCGCAGCCCGCGCCGCCATGTTCTGGGCGTACAGCGGGGTGGGGCCGAGGGCTAGCGCCGCGGCGAAGGCGGCGGAGAAGGCTTTCGTCAGGGGATTCTTTCGATCCATTGTCTCTCCAGTTGGCTTGGTTGCGATGGTACAACGGGCCGTCCGGGCCCGCTATGAGCCGAAGGGGCCAAAGCCGACGGTTTTCCGGTCCATGCCGCGCTGGGACCAAGGGCCTACGCGCGAAACAGGTTCGTAATGTGGTATTTGTACAACGTCGCATGCACAGCGAGGCCGTCCTCGACTTGATGCGGCGCTACCCTGACGAATGGCTAGTCCTGGACCGACGCTTGGCCGTTCTGGACCGCGGGCCCGAGCTCGCGCCTCTGCGCGAGCGTTGGTCCGCGCGCCCCGCCACCTACTTGCGCTCGCCGCGCTGACGCTGGGGGCCGCTTCGGCCCGGGCGGCGGCGCCCGTCCTCGGTCCCCTGGGACGCCTCCCCTTTCCTCCCGTGTCCGAACGGGGACAGGCAGGGCTGGTCCGTCTGGGCTGGTACCAGCACGGGTCGCAAGGCGGGCCGGCCGCGCGCCCCGACGGCACCGGGCAGGCGCTGGCCCTCTATCAGCTGGCCCTCGTCGACGCATGGCGGGAGCGGAACTTCGCCCTGTTGGGCGACGCGTTCTTCCTGAGCGACCGTCGGACGGGGCCCGCCTTGAGCCCGACGCAGGCGAGCTGGCTGGTCGGCGGGGCGCTGGACCAGGGGCCTTGGCGTCTCGAGGCCGCGCGGGAGGACCATCGCCCTCTGGACCGGGACGGCCGGCGCTTTCAGGCCTGGCGTGCCGCGGCCCATGCGCGTTGGGGCGGCGAGCCCAGTGGTTCCCGGGACGGGGCCCTCCCCGCCGGACTGACCTATTCTCGGCCGTCCAATTCCTCGACCCTGACGGGGGACTGGGGTCTGACCTGGTATTTCTTCAACAAGAGCCTGCCCGCCCGTGCGGACCTCTCCGGAATCCAGCACCTGCGCTACTCCTTCAGGGGGACCTTCGCTCCGGCCAAGGCCCCTTGGCGGCTGGTGGGGTCGCTCGAGCTGCCGACGGCCGGCGGGCGTTGGTCGGCCGCCGAGCTGGACACCGCGGTCGGCGCGGCGGTCCGCTGGGGGGACGGGGAACTGACCATCACCAGGGAAGGACGGGACGTCCTCGACGGCCCCGGTTACCATTCCTGGTGGCAGGCGTCCCTCTCCTGGTCCTTCGCCGCCCCCGAAGGCGCCCTTTGAGGGCTTCAACAATATAGGACCATAGGCCGGGTCGGCCCAGGGTCCTCCGACCCATTTGCGGCCTGGGCCTCTAGGGTAGAATATCGGGCGCGAAGGCCTAGACGCGGACAGGGCCTTCGGCGGAAACCCTGGAGGCATGATGCGACTCATCCTCGTCCTGACCCTGGCGGCCCTCGTCCCGGGCGCGCGCGCGGCACAGGACAACGCCGGACCCAAGCGTCTCATCGTCGGATTCAAGGCGACGGCGGACGCGGCCCAGCAGGCGGACATACTCAAGCGGTTCCACCTTTCCGACCTCGAAGCCATCGAGGGCCTCAATGCCCGTATCGTCGAAGCCCCCGCCGGGCAGTTCCAGCCCGCGGCCGTGAGGCTGATGGCCGACCCGTCGGTCTATTACGTCGAGGAGGACTTCTACACGAACTGGCTGAACGCCGGGGCTCCGGCGTCCTTCGCGCAGGTCGCCCTGCCGGACCTGGGGCGCATCATGGCGGAGCTCCCCAAGTTCGAGAAGGGCGACGCCAGCCAGGGCGAGCTGCCCTGGGGCATCGTGCGGGTCGGCGCCCAGGACGCGTGGAGCCGCGGCGTCGACGGCCGGGGAGTCAAGGTCGCCGTCATCGACACCGGCATCGACTGCTCGCATCCCGACCTGGCGCCCAACTGCGCCGGCGGGTACAACGCCATCGACTTCTCGAAGCCTCCGATGGACGACAACAGCCACGGCACGCATGTGGCCGGCACCATCGCGGCGGTGAAGGACGGCAAGGGCGTCGTGGGCGTGGCTCCGGCGGCCCGCCTGTACGCGGTCAAGGTCCTCGACGGCGAAGGCGGAGGCTCGTTGACCAGCATCATCAAGGGCCTGGTCTGGGCCGGCCGGAACGGGATGCAGGTCGCCAACATGTCGCTGGGCTCACCGATGGGCTCGGTCTTCATGCGCCTGGCCGTGACCTACGCCAAGTCGAAGGGCGTGGCCGTCATCGCCGCGGCGGGCAACTCCGGCGGCTCGGTCGGCTACCCCGCGGCGTACGAGGACACCATCGCCGTGGCGGCCAGCGACTCGGACGACAAGATCGCCGAGTTCTCCAGCCGCGGCAAGCAGGTCGACTTCATCGCCCCGGGCGTGGGCGTCAATTCGACCGTGCCCGGCGGCAAATACGACCGCTATTCCGGCACCTCGATGGCGACCCCCCACATGACGGGCCTCGCCGCGCTGGCGGTCCAGCAGGGCGCTAAAGGCAAGGATGCGGTGATGGCCGCCCTGAAGAACTCCGCCAAGCCGCTCGGCGGTCTCAAGCCCGAGGAGCAGGGCGTCGGCATGCCCGCCGCGGGCGCGATCCGGGGACGCTAGGACCCCGGCGGAAGACCCAGCCGCGCATGGGCACCTTAGCCTATGCGCGGCAGTCTTTTTGGGCTTAGAATAGGGGCGTGCTGAGGCTCGCCGTCCTCGCGTCCTTGCTCGCCGCCGTCCCCGCGCGCGCCCAGCGGGCCGTCGCCCCCTCGGTCCGTCCCACCCTCCCGTCCGTCGGAGTGCCCGCGGTCGCCCCGCTGAGCCTGCCTTCCAGCGCCCCCCTGCTGGCCGCTCCCACGCTGGCCCTGCCCGCCCGCACCCCCGCCCTGCCCGTCCCGGCCGCGCCGACGGTCCGGACCGCCGCTTCGCCCGTCGCCATGGCCTTCGCCGCCCCGGCGGGAGCGGCGGCCGAGGCCCGGGACCACGGCCGTCACGGCGCCCCGGCCGGGAAGGCTTGGGCCGCCGTCCCGAAGGGGCTGGCCTCCCTCGGCAGGGCCTCGTTCTCCGCCATCTCGAACATCCTGTCGAAGGCCTTCGACGGCTCCGACCCTCGTCCGGCGCCTCCGGTCCCCGCCGACCCGTCCGAGGCGGTCTCCTTCAACGGCCTGACGCTGCCGCGCCGCGCCTTCAGCGACGAGTCCCGCATCAGCCTCGCCATCGTCGCCGTCATCGACGCTTCCCGGGAATCCCTCGACATCGCCGTCCACGGGCTGGCCCTGCGCGGCGTGGCCGAGGCGCTGTCCAAGGCCAAGGGCCGGGGCGTGGCGGTGCGCATCGTCATGAACGAGACGCACGCCTGGCCCCGGCGCCGCGGCGAGAACAGGCAGCCCGAGGTCCAGCGCCTCATCGACGAAGGGTTCGAGATGCGGACCCTGCGCGGGTCGCGCGAGTACGGCGTCATGCACAACAAGTTCATGGTCGCCGACGGCCGCCTGCTGATGTCGGGCTCCTTCAATTGGACCCATGCGGCGGACACCTGGCATCTGGAGAACGTCTTCTTCACCGAGGACCCGGGACGGATCGCCGGCTACCAGGCCTACTGGCGCTGGATGTGGGACCAGTCCCGGCCGGCGGACCAGAGGCCTCCCGACAGCGAGACGGGCCCGGAGCCCGTCGGCCCGCCGCCGGAGGACCCGGGGCGCCCCGTGCGGCTCAACGGCGAGTCCTTCCCGCGCCATGCCTTCTCTCCGCGCGGGACGCCGGAGGCTTGGCTCGTGAAGGCGCTCGACGCGGCCGCGCGGAGCGTGGACGTGGCCATGTTCAGCTTCACCTCGCCCGAGCTCAAAGAGGGGCTCGTGCGCGCCCGGGCCCGCGGGGTCAAGGTCCGCCTCCTCTGCGACGCCCGCAACGCGGCGACCCTCGACGCGATGAAGTGGTTCATCTCCGAAGGCTGGGACGTGCGGATCCGCGCCGGCCGGGACGGCCGCAAAGGGGTCCTGCACAGCAAGTTCGCCGTCATCGACGGGGCCTTCACGGCCGCCGGCTCCTACAACTGGACCGAGAACGCGGATAAGAACAATTTCGAGAACGTCAATTTCTTCGATGACCGGGGGTCAGCCGCGGACTACGGCGCGGCCTTCGTCCGGGCCTGGGCGGGGGCGAAGGTCCCGACCCCGGAAGAGCTGGCGGAGTGGGCGCGGCACGGCTTCAATGAGGAGGCTGGTCCGCCGGCTTCAGGTCGTACGCCCCATCCGTCGTCGCGGTGAACACGGCCCGCCGCCAGCCCGCCGTCCGCAGGGAATGCTCCGTGCCCGACGGGAAGACGGCGTAGTCTCCGGCCTTCAGCACCCGCGTCCGCCCGCCCAGCCCCACCGCGAGCTTGCCGGACATGACGACCAGGGTCTCCGTGCAGGAGTGGGAATGGGCCGGCACGGAATATCCGGAAGGGAAGCGCACGAGGGCCTGGATGCCGTGGGTGACGGGGTCCTCGGCGATGAGGACGTATTCCGCGCCGGGGGGGAGGTTGGACGGGGGTCGCCAGTCCGACTCCGCGGGGCTGACCAGCCGGGCCGGGCCGGGGGCCTGCGCCGCTGCGACGGACAGCGCCAGGGACAGCGCTGCGACGACGACGGACCAGGTCCCTTTCATCGCGCTATTGTAGCCGACGGAGCCCAAGAGATACAATGCCGTCGATGCGCCTCCTCCTCGCCCTCTTCTTCATGACGGTGCCGCCGGCGGGGGCCCTGCTCCCGTCCTACAAGCCCGAGCGGATGCGGGACCTGCAGGCTCAAGGCCGGGTCATCGTCCTGCAGTTCACCTCCCAGACCTGCGCGCTGTGCCGGCAGCAGGAGGAGGCGTTGGAGCGCCTGGCGAAGGACTCGAGCAAGGCCGCGCCGGTCATCCTGCAGGTCGACTACGACTCGGAAGAGGGCCTGCGCCAGCTCTGGCGCGTCAGCGCGCCGAGCACCATCGTCATCTTCCGCGGGATGGACCTGCTCGCCCGGAAGACCGGCCTGGTCAGCGAGGAGGACGTGCGGACCTTCCTGCGCGACGCCGTGGCCCGCTCCCGGGGACGGCCGCGCCCTCGGACCCCCGCCGTCGTCCGCCCCAAGCGGTAGCCCGCTCACCTGAAGGCTATCGAGTCGACGAAGGCCTCGAGCAGCCCCTTCTCCGCCTTGGCGCGCGTCGCCGGGGCGGCGTGCTCCGTGACGAAGACCGTGCCGCGCTCGGAGAACGCGAAGAAGAGCTCCGTGAACGCCCAGGTCTCGCCGGCGCGGCGCGCCATCACCGCGTAGCCGCGGCGGGGGCCGAGGCTGGCCTCCCGGGACTTCACCTCGGCCACGCCCGGAGCCTTGCGCAGCGGACCGAGGATGTTCTCCTCCAGCACCCAGGAGAGCTTCCGGCGCCCCAGCGGATAGGCGCGCAGGATGAGGTGGGAGCGCTCCGGCGGCGTCGTTTCCCGGGAGGAGTAGCGCATGATGAGCCCGGGGCCGGGGCGTTCCTCGGCGAGGTCGAAGCCCCGCGGGGCCACGCAGGTCATGCCGTAGACGATGCTGGCGCACAGGACGTCGCGGCCGGGCTCCTCGGGGATGGGGCGCGCCAGGGGGGAGACCGCCACTTCCCCGGACGCTCCGCAGCCCGAGAGCGCCGCGGCGGCCGCGAGGAGGGCTAGAAGACGGAATCCCACCAGCGTTTCGTGACCACGAATTCGACGCGGCGGTTCTGCGAACGGCCGTCGTCGGAGTCGTTCTCCACCAGGGGCTTCTTCTCTCCGAAGCCCTTGGCGCGGATGAACTCCCCGAAGACCCCCAGCTCGACGAGGTAGCTCTTCACCGCCTCGGCGCGCTTCTGCGAGAGCCAGAGGTTGTATTGGTCGGAGCCGATGTCGCAGGTATGCCCGAAGACCATGAGCTTGAGGTCCGGGTGCTTCAGCATGACGTCGGCGACGAACTCGAGCGCGGCGCGCGCCTCCGGCTTCAGTACGGCCTTGTTGAGCTCGAATTCGATGGGGGGGATGTCCTTGCGCTTGATGCGGCGCTCGAGCTCCCGCAGCTCCTGCGCGGCTTCCTTGGTCTCGACGGAATCGTCCCCGGCCCCTATCTGCAGGCCCTGCGACGCGGCGGACAGGGGAAGCAGGGCCAGAAGGCCGATGCAGGCGGCGGAGCGGAGGGCGGGCATACAGATTAGATAGCAATGGAGCGGATTGCGCGCAAGGGGGGCTTAACGACATTGTAAAATCGCGGCATGCTCCCGATACTGCTGGCCTTCTGTGCGTCCGCGGCGGCGCAGGTCCCGGCGCTGCCTCCCGGGGGGCCGTTGCCCGGACAGACCCTCGTGTTCTCGGGCTTCCTGTCGACGTGGGAGAGGCCGGCCGGAGGGATCCCCTCGCCGCTGGTCGCCGACGAGCCGGTCCAGCTCACGCTGACCCCGCCGTCGCGTCCGGGCGAGGCCGCCTCAGCACGGGCCCTGCGGACGCTGGGGGACGTCTCCGCCGTCGTCGAGCTCTATGCCGTCTGCCCGCACGGCCCCGCCGCGCCGGAAGGCCTATGCCCCGGCCTGTTCTTCAGCTTCCAGCTGGAGCTCACCGGCCGGGTCGCCGCGACCTGCGCGTCGTCATTGAACCTCGCCGACGCCTATCCGTTCCCCGTGCTGGTATGCGCAGGGCCTTCAGGTCCGGGCCTCACCACCGGGATGACGGCCCACCGGAGGCCGATACGGACGCCGTGAGCCCCGTGCGCCGGGGCGCGGCCGTCCTCGGCGCCGCCAGCGCCTGCCTCTCGGCCCTGGCCGCCGCCGTCCTCGCCGCGGGGTGGGGGCGCGCCGCCGTCGGCTACGGGGCCCTCCCCCTCGGCGCGCTGGCCGGCGCGGGCTGGCTGTTCGCCCTGCGCCGCGTGGGCTTGGTTCCGCGGGGCATCGACCACGCGGCCTCCGCCTCCCTTGGGTTGGGGGCCTTCCTGCTCTCGCAGTATTTCCTCTATAACGCGGCATACGTGGCGCCGTCGCCCAGGGCCGCCGAGTTGATGGCGTCCCTCGATTCCCTGCGGGGGGACATCGAATCCCAGCAGGAGTGGGCGAAGGGCCTCCCGCAGAGGACGGAGGCCGTCAAGCGCATGGCCGCGCGGGCCCCGGAGGCCGGGGCCGACGCCGGCGGGGAGACCAAGGTCTTCATCGGCGGGGCCTTCCGGGCCCAGGTGCGCGCGCAGCTGGAGAGTCTTTCGGCGGAGCTCAAGGAGCGCAAGGACGCCTATGCCGAGGCCGTCTCCCTGTACCACAAGACCTCGGCGGAGCTGGAGGCCCTGGGGAGCCGGATGGTCCTGCGCTACCACCCGCCGGGAGAGCGTCTTCGGGATTTTCGCCGGCGGCGGGGTGAGCCCGGGTACGGCTTCATCTCGTTCATCCGCGACAGCGTCTCCCTGCGCCGCTTCGGCGCCTGGGGCCTCTTCTTCGAGGCGGTGTCCGGCGTTTTCGGGGCGCTGCTCCCCGGCCTGCTGGCGGCGGGCCTGCGGCCCGCCCTGATGATCCGCTGCGAGGGCTGCGGCCAGGCCCTGCGCGCTCCGGCCGACAAGGGGCCTGTCACCGTACGCTGCCCGCGCTGCCGCCGCACGCGCCGGATCGACCCATACCGTTTCGCTTGAAGGCCATGCGGAAACTTGGTTTAATGGGTCCCCGCCTTCCGTACTGCCGAGGTAGCTCAGCTGGTAGAGCACTGCTCTGAAAAAGCAGGTGTCGCTGGTTCGAGTCCAGCCCTCGGCACCATTTTTTGCGGGGATGTGAATCGAGGGAAGCGTGAAAGGCATCATACTCGCCGGCGGGACGGGAACGCGCCTCTACCCGGTGACGCGCGCCGTCTCCAAGCAGCTCGTCCCGGTCTGGGACAAGCCGATGATCTACTACCCGCTGTCCACGCTGATGCTGGCGGACGTGCGCGACATCCTCGTCATCACGACCCCGCACGAGGCGGACGGCTTCAAGCGCCTGCTGGGGGACGGCTCCTGGCTGGGCGTGCGCATCAGCTACGCCGTCCAGCCCAAGCCCGAGGGCCTCGCCCAGGCCTTCCTCATCGGCAAGGACTTCATCGCCGGCGACCGCTCCATCCTCATCCTGGGCGACAACATCTTCTACGGCCACCGCCTCCAGGAGCACCTGGCCGCGGCCTCGGCGCGCACGAAGGGCGCCACCGTGTTCGGCTACCAGGTGCGGGACCCCGAACGCTACGGCGTGGTCTCCTTCTACAAGGACGGGCGGGTGGAGAGCATCGAGGAGAAGCCGCGCAAGCCCCGGTCGCACTACGCCGTCACCGGGCTCTACTTCTACGACGAGCGCGTGGTCGGCTTCGCCGAGAACCTCAGGCCTTCCGCGCGGGGGGAGCTGGAGATAACGGACCTCAACAAGGTCTACCTCCAGGCGGGCGAGCTCCATGTTGAGCACCTCGGCCGCGGCTTCGCCTGGCTCGACACCGGGACGCACGAGGCGCTGCTCTCGGCGTCCAACTTCGTCCAAGCCATCGAGGAGCGCCAGGGCCTCAAGATCGCCTGCCTGGAGGAGATCGCCTACCGCAGGGGCTGGGTCAGCGAAGCGGACATCCGCAAGCTCGCCGGCGAGCTGGGCAAGACGGGCTACGCGGACTACCTGCTGGGCATGCTCCAGGCCCCGTGAAAGTCCTGCCCACGGCCCTCCCCGGCGTGCTCCTCGTCGAGCCGAAGGTTTTCCGCGACGCGCGGGGCTACTTCGTCGAGACATGGCACCGGGAGAAGGGAGCGGCGGCCGGCCTGCCCGAGTCCTTCGTGCAGGACAACGAGAGCTTTTCGCAGAGGGGCATCCTGAGGGGCCTGCACAGCCAGCTGACCAAACCGCAAGGCAAGCTGGTGCGGGTCAGCCGCGGCGAGATCCTCGACGTGGCGGTGGACATCCGCCGCAGGTCGCCGACCTTCGGGCGCTGGACGGCCGCGCTGCTCTCTTCGGAGAACTTCCGCCAGCTCTACGTCCCTCCGGGCTTCGCCCACGGCTTCTCGGTGCTCAGCGAGACGGCGCAGGTCAACTACAAGTGCACCGAGCTCTACGACGCGGCCGACGAGGTCGGCGTCGTCTGGAACGACCCCGACTTGGCCATCGATTGGCGCGTGGCGGACCCCGTGGTGTCGGCCAAGGACGCCGCCCTCCCCACCCTGGCGAAGGCCCCCCGCCTTCCCGACTACAGGCCCTGAGCGGCTTAGGCCCAATAGCGGGTCCGGCATGGGACGGGGGACCCTCTCCGGCCCGCTCCGCCGACGCTATCCTGACGGCATGAGCCTCTCGGCGGCCCTGTTGGCCGTCCTCTGCACCGTTCCGGTCCGCGCCCAGGTGCGAGTGAGGGCCGTGCCCCTGTCGGCCCCCGCGGCCCCGCCGCTCTTCGCTCCGTCGCTCCCGGCGTTCTCCGCGCCGGGGGCCGGGCTCCCCGTCCCGGCTCCGGTTTCCGTCGGCCTCCCGGCGCCGACGGTTCCCGCGGTGGCGAAGCCGTTCCTTGACCGCCGGTTAGGCCCGCTCGTCGAGCGGCGCGGGGTCGGCCTCTTGGTCGTGGACCTGAAGGACTCCACGCGGCTCTACCAGGAGGCGGGCAGCCGTCAGGGCCAGCGGCTGACCGAGGCGGTGCTGGATTTCGCGGCCGTCACCGCCCAGGGACTGGGGGGCGCCGTCGCGCGCCGCCTGGGCGACGGCCTGCTCATCGCCTTCGACGGGGCGGCCGAGGCCACCGCCGCCGGCCTGGCGGTGCAGGCCGCGATGCCGGAGGTGGCCGCGCGCCTGGGCCGGCCGGGGCTGGCCCTGCGCGCCGCCGTCCATGCCGGCCGCGTCGTGGAGGACCGTTCCGGCGGCGGATTCGACGTCTACGGGCAAGCCGTCGAACGGGCTCTGTCGCTGGCCGCCGTGGGCCGCGCGGGGACCGTCGTGCGCGAGGCGCCGGGGGGCGGGCCGCTCGAGCTGGTCCCGGAACCCGCCGCTCCGCGCGGCGACGGCTGGACCCAGGCGGAGCTCTCGAGGACGGCCATCGAGACTCGGGCCACGCTCTTCGCCGACCTCGCCGATTGGCCCGCCCGCTACGAGGCCGGAGGGCGGCGCTCCGCCGTCGCGGCCACGAAGGCGTTCCACGCCTTCGCCGCGGCCGTCGTGCGGCGCCGTGGGGGAGAACTGGTGAAGACCTCCGGGGAGGCCGTGATGGCGAGCTTCCCGGGGGCGGCCGCGGCGCTGCTGGCCGCCGCGGAGCTCCAGAACCGCTCCGCCGAGTTCCGGGAGGCCGTGCCGCTCGCGGCGGACGCCGCCGTGAGGGTGGGCGTCAGCTACGGCCGGGTGGTGCGGCGCACCCATCTCAGCTGGTCGGACTACTTCGGGAACACCGTCAACGCGGCGGCCCGGCTGATGCGCCGGGCCGGCGGCGGGGGAATCCTAGTCAGCGCCCGGGCTCTCCAGGACCCGGAGGCCGGACGCCTGTTGGAAGCGGCCCGCGTCGAGCGTGGACGGATGGAGCTCAAGGGGTTCGCGGAGCCCGTCGAGGTGCTGCGGCTCGAGGCGGCCTCGGTACGGACTGGGAGGGGCGGGTCTATGGCGAAGCGGCTCAAAGCCGTGGCGCGGGCCGTGCTGAGGATGCTGCCGCGCCCGGACGACGGGGCTAGACCTTGACCCAGACCCAGCCGTCGCGGACTTCAATCGGGAAGACCGGGACTTCGAGCCCCGCCTCGGTCACGCAGGACCCGTTGGAGAGGTCCATCTTGTAGCCGTGGGCGGAGCAGCGGATGACGTGCCCCTGCAGCTCCCCGTTCTCCAGAGGCTCTCCGAGGTGCGGACACTCGTTCGCGCAGGCGTACCAGCGCTTCCCGGTATTGAAGATGAGCAGGTCGAGCGCGTTCGCCGGGATGACCTTACGGGTCCCGGGGGGGATCTCATCGACGGGGCACATCTTCTCCCATTTCACCATTGCGCTCAAAGATAGCAGACCTACTCCTCCCACGCAAGTGCCTCGACCGGTGTCAGACATTCGGAAGTTTCGGAACTTCGAAACTTCCGAATGTCTGACACCGTTAGAGGCGGCGGGTGGAGAGGGAGAGGGAGCGCAGGAAGTCGGCGGTGGCCTTGGGGCGCGGGTCGCGGAGCAGCGCTTCGACGGAGTAGGGGACGCGGTAGGTCCAGTTCCGGCTGTTGACGGTGCCCGGCACGTTGATGCGGTCCCGGGAGCCGAAGGCGTCCTGGATCTGGATGAGGACCAGGGCGGAATTGGATGCGTACAGGTTCGCGAGGACCGTTCGCAGCGCCTCGGAGCGGAGCGGCGGGGCGGGCTCGTGCCGGCCCGACGCCATCTTCCAGTAGGCGTCGCGCTCATGGCGCGGGGCCTCCCTCCACCAGCGCGCGAACGGCGGCATGTCGTGGTTGGCCAGGGTCGCCACCGAGCAGGCGGGGTAGCGCGCGGGGTCTTCCATCGTCCCGTCGGGACGCATCATCCAGGGGGCGATCCTGTAGCCGGGGATGGAAAGGTCGGACATCACGGGAGGCATGAATTCCGGGACCAGCCCGAGGTCTTCGGCGACCGGAGCGGCGGGAGCCCCGGCCTCCTTCGCCATGGCGAAGAACCTGCGGCCGCGCTCGCGCGATTGCGCGTCGGAATGGGTGTCGAACCGGTTCCGGCCGCCGTCGCCCCGGACCTGCCAGGTCCGGAAGAACCCGATGGCATGGTCGAGGCGGTAGAGGTCGTAGAGCTCCCCGGCCTTGTGGAGGCGCCTGCGCCACCAGGCGTGGCCTCCCTCTTCCATGCGGTCCCACCGGTATGCGGGCAGGCCCCAATCCTGCCCGACCTCGGAATATTTGTCGGGCGGCGCTCCCATGTTCGCGGAAAGGTCGAAGTCGTCGCGCCCGGCCCAGACATCGGAGCTCTCCCGGGAGATGCCGAAGGGGATGTCCCCGAACAGGAGGATACCGTGCTCCGCGGCCGTCTTGCGGACCAGCGACCATTGCTCGTGGACCGTCCACTGCAGCCATTCATGGAAGCGGATCAGCCCGTTCAGGCGCGCGTGCGCCGCGGCCAGGTCTTGCGACCGGCGTTCCCGGAGCCCCTCCTCCCACTCCGCCCACGGACGCCAGCCCGACTCCTCCTTCAAGGAACGGAAGAGCGCGTACTCATCGAGCCAGCCGGAGTTCGAACCGCAGAAGCGGCCGAACTCCTCGCGGCGTTCGGGGGGGCCGGAGCGTTCGAACCGCCGGAACGCCTCCTCGAGCAGGGCGCGCTTCAGGGTCCGGGTCTTCTCGAAGTCGACGCGGCGCGCCCGGCGCAGCGGGGCGCTGCGCCGCAAGCCGTCCTCGATGGCCGTTCGTCCCCTGAGCTCGGGGACGCGGCAGGGGTCGATGACGGCCAGGGCGTCGAACGCCATCGCGCTGAGGCCTGCGTACGGGCAGGAATCGCCGGGGCCGAGGTCCTTGAGCGGCAGCAGCTGCAGGACGCTCAGGCCGGCCTGCGACATCCAACCGAAGAAACGCTCGAGGGACGCCGTGTCGCCGATTCCGAAACCCCCCTCGGACCCGAGCGCGGAGAGCGGGACCGCGATCCCGGCGCGGCGGATGGAGAAGTCGACCGAGGGCTTCATGCGCTCACCTCGTCAGAGGATAGGAATCCCAGGAGGGGGAACGCCAGGGCCGAGCAGAGGGCCGAGGCGAGGATGAGGACGGCCATCGCCCGCTGCGGCCCCGCCGGCGCCAGATGGCCGTAGGCCGCCGCCCCCGACGAGTTCGATGCCCAAGCGGCGAGGTTGAAGACGCTCATGAACAGCGCGAAGGCCGTCGCCTCCGCATGGCGCGCCGAAGCGCGTGCCGCCAGGTCCATGAGGGCCAGCCGTGCGGCGACCCCGAGGAGCCCCGACAGCGTGGTCAGCGCGAAGGCCGAGGCGGGCCCCCGGTAGAGGAGGAAGAGCAGGCTCATGGGTATGGTGACGGCGATGCCCGTCCGCGCCAGGGTGAGCGGGTCGAAGCGGCGGCACCAGCCCCCGAACATCGCCGCGCCGAGCAGGCCGGCCACGCCGTCCACCGAGGTCAGCGCGCCGATCATCCCTTTCGAGAATGACAGGGCCTCGGACTGGTAATAGAAGAAGGCGGTCCCCTGGTACGGGGTGAAGCTGACGAGGAAGATGACGGCGGAGACCACCCAGAACCTCCGGCCGGCGAGCAGCCCGGCCATGCCCCGGCCGGCACGCCCGGCCGCCCCCGGCGGCTCGGGGGCTTCGGGGACGAAGCGCGTTCCGACGGCCATCAGCAGCGGGAAGACGGCGGTGAGCGCGAAGATGGCGCGGTAGGAGGCGTGTTGGGCCAGCCAGCCCCCGCCCACGCCGGCGCCCAAGGCGCAGGCGTAGAGCGTGGCGAGCTGGACGGCCTGGTAGACCCCGGTCAGGCCGGACTCCTTGCCCTTCTCCACCATCACCCCGTCGCAGAGCACGTCGCTGAACACGATCCCGACGTTCACCGCGGTCAGCAGGAAGAGGGTGGGGGTGTAGGAATACCGGGGCAGGAGGGAAAGGGCCAGCCACCCCAGGGATGTGGCCGCCGCGGCGAGTACCATCCAGGGGACCCGGCGCCGGCCGGCGACCGGCAGGCCGTCGGCCACGATGCCGAGCAGCGGCTTCAACAGGAAGGGCAGGGTCATCCAGGCCACGAAGCCGGCGGCCTCGGCGGGGCCCAGGCCCAGGCCGTCCTTGAGGAGGTAGGAGATGGGCTCGTAGGCCGCTCCGACCAGGCCCTGGGCCAGGTAGACGGAGACGAAGAAGAGGGGGAGGCGGTCTTTCATAGGGGCGATTTGGGGGGGCGGCTCGAAATTGTGTATAAATCAGGCATGCCCATGTTGATCCCGCAGGTCATCGAGCGTTCGAACCAGACTTCCGTCGTCGGCTACGACATCTTCTCCCGCCTCCTCAAGGACCGCATCATCTTCGTCGGCGGCTACGAGGGAGAAGTCACGACGGATTCCGCGAACCTCCTCATCGCCCAGCTGCTCTACCTCGACTCCGAAGACCCGGACAAGGACATCAACCTGTACATCAACTCGCCCGGCGGCATGGTGACGGCCGGGCTGGCCGTCTACGATACCATGCAGTATGTGAAGGCGCCAATCACGACCATCTGCATCGGCATGGCCATGTCCTTCGGCGCGGTCCTGCTCGCCGCCGGCACCCGCGGGCGCCGCTACGCCCTGCCCGAGGCCCGCATCATGATCCACCAGCCGCTGATCATGGGCGGCGGGATCTCCGGCCAGGCCACCGACATCGAGATCGAGGCCAAGGAGATGTCGCTGACCAAGAAGATCCTCAACGAGATCCTCGCGCGGCACACCGGCCAGACCTTCGCGAAGGTCTCCGCGGACTCCGAACGGAACTTCTACCTCTCCGCGCAGGAAGCCAAGGCGTACGGCCTCATCGACGAGGTCATCTCGTCGACGAAGGACATCGCCAAGAAGTAGACAGGAGCCGCGCGGCACTCGCCCGCCGGCCTATTTCCCGACCCCGACGCAGGCTGCCAGGCGCTCCGCGAGGAGCGCCTGCTGGCGTTTGATGTCGGGGCTGAGGCGGCCTTCGAACCTGGAGAAGAACCGGCCGTGGTCCTCGACCTCGGCCTTCCAGGCCTCGACGTCGACGGCGAGCAGCTTGTCCATCGCGCCGGCGGGGAGCTCCAGGCCGGTGAGGTCCAGGGCGTCCGCCGTGGGGACCCAGCCGATGGGGGTCTGGCGCGCCTTCCCCGCGCCGCGGCAGCGCGCGAGGACCCATTCCAGGACGCGCAGGTTCTCGCCGTAGCCGGGCCAGAGGAACCTGCCCTGCTCGTCGCGCCTGAACCAGTTCACATGGAAAATCTTCGGCGGGCTGGGGATGCGGCGCCCCATCTGCAGCCAGTAGGTGAAGTAATCGGCCATGTTGTAGCCGCAGAACGGCAGCATGGCCATGGGGTCGCGGCGGACCTCCCCGACCTTCCCGTCGGCCGCCGCCATCCGTTCCGAGGCCACGGTGGCCCCGGCGTAGACGCCGTGGTCCCAGTCGAAGGTCTGATAGACGAGCGGGGCGAGCCGAGCCCGCCGGCTGCCGAAGATGACCGCCGAAATGGGGACGCCTTGGGGGTCGTCGCAGCGCGGCGACGCGCTGGGGCATTGGGCGAGAGGCGCGGTGAAGCGGCTGTTCGGGTGGGCCCCGACGACCCGCCTGCCGTCGGCGTCCTTCATCCCGGGCTTCCAGGGCCGGCCCTGCCAGTCCGTCCCCGAGGCCGGAGGGGCCCCTTCGCCGTCCTCCCACCATACCGTCTTGTCGTCGCCCAGCAGGACGTTCGTGAAGATCGTGTTCCGTCGGGCCGTGGCCAGCGCGTTGGGGTTCGACCTCGAGTTGGTCCCCGGGGCGACTCCGAAGAAGCCGGCCTCCGGGTTGACCGCCCAAAGGCGGCCGTCCGAGCCGACGCGCAGCCAGGCGATGTCGTCCCCGACGGTCCAGACCTTGTAGCCCTTGCGCTTCAGGCCGTCCGGAGGGATGAGCATGGCGAGGTTGGTCTTGCCGCAGGCGCTCGGGAACGCTGCCGTCACGTACTCGACCTTCCCCGCGGGGTCCTCGATGCCGAGGATGAGCATGTGCTCGGCGAGCCAGCCTTCCCGGCGGGCCTGCCAGGAGGCGATGCGCAGGGAAAGGCACTTCTTGCCCAGCAGGGCGTTGCCGCCGTAACCGGACCCGACGGACCAGATGGCGTTGTCTTCGGGGAAGTGGAGGATGAGGCGGCGCTCGGGGCTGAGGTCGGCTTTGCCGTGCAGGCACTTGGTGAAATCGCCGTCCGGACCCAGGGCGGCGCGGACCGGGTCGCCTATCCGCGTCATGATGCGCATGTTGAGGCAGACGTAGATGGAGTCGGTCAGCTGCACGCCGATCTTCGAGAACGGGGACCCGACGGGGCCCATCGAGAACGGGATGGCATACATCGCGCGGCCCTTCATCGAACCCTTGAAGATCTCGGAGGCCCGACGATAGCCGTCCTCGGGGCTGAGCCAGTTGTTGGTGGGGCCGGCCTCGGCCTGGGTCCTGGAGCAGATGAAGGTTAGGTGCTCGGTCCGGGCCACGTCCCGGGGGTCGGTCCGATGGTAGAAGCAGCCGGGGAACCGCGCCGGGTCCAGCGCCGTCAGCTCGCCGGAGGCGACCGCCGCGCCCTCCAGGCGCCTCTTCTCCTCTTCCGAGCCGTCCAGCCAGACCACCCGGTCCGGGGCGCAGAGCGCGGCCATCTCGGCGACCCACTCGTTGAGCTTCAGGTTGTCGGGCATGGATGCCTCCGGGCGACGCTACATATTAGGAAATCCGGGACCGGGCCATGAAGAGGAGGATTGACAGCGGAGGGCGAGGGGAATATAATTTAGCAGTCAAACTTTCTGACTGCTAATTATGAGGCACCTCGACCCCAAGGTCGCGTCCGAGCGCAAGGAGCGGGTCCTGCGCTGGGTCGTCCACAACTACATCAGGAACAAGCGCCCGATCGCCTCGGCCAACATCGCCGAAGAGTCGGGGCTGGACCTCTCCAGCGCCACCATCCGCTCCATCCTCTCCGAGCTGGAGGACGACGGCTACCTCACGCAGCCGCACACTTCGGCGGGCCGTGTCCCAACCGACAGGGGCTATCGGACCTTCGTCGACTTCCTCGAGAACGTGCAGCGGATGGCCTCCAGCGAGAAGGAGCGGCTCGAGGCGCAGTACAACAACCGCCTCGCCGAGCTCGACAACCTGCTGGCCCAGACCTCGCGCCTGCTCTCGAGCGCCTCCCACAAGACCGGCCTGGTGCTCTCCCCCAAGGTCGAACGTCAGACCCTCAAGCGGCTCGAGCTCATCCCGCTCGGCCCGCGCCAGCTGCTGGCCATCGTCGTCACGCAGACCGGACAGGTGCGGCATTGGCCCATCCAGGTCGCCGTGCCGATTCCGCCGCACCGCCTGGCCGCCCTGAACCGCTTGATCAACGAGCACGCCCAGGGGCATACCATCAAGGAGGTCCGCGAGACGCTGGGACAGCGCCTGGAATCCGTCGAGCGCGACCTGCGCGAGCTGCAGAGCCTGGCGCGGATGCTCCTGGGCGAGGTGGACTCCTCGGGGGCCCCCGACCCGCTCTATCTGGAAGGGGCGACGACCCTGGTGGACGGGCTCGACGAGCCGGCAGAGCTTGAAGACCTGCAGCGCGTGATGCGGGTGATGGAAGAGCGGGCGGCGCTGGCCCGGGTCCTGGAAGACGACCTGCGCGAGGCGGTGGCCGCCCCCAAGGGGGCGCTGGCGCCCGTCCGGGTGCGCATCGGCGGCGAGAACCGGCTCCCCGAGCTGAGCAGCCTGAGCCTCGTCACCACCACCTATAAGATGAAGGACCGCGTCGTCGGGGTGCTCGGCATCCTGGGGCCCAAGCGCATGGAGTACGAGAAGATGATGGCCCTCGTCCAGACGATGGGCGGCATCCTGAGCCGCTCGCTCGAGGTCTGGGAGCCCGAAGACGATGAGCGCTGAGGAAGCCCCCCAGACCCCCGCCGAGGCGCAGGCCCCCGCCGAGCAGCCGGAGGCGGTCCAGCGCCTGGCCGCGGCCGAGGAAGAGGGACGGCGCCTCTACGACCAGCTGCTGCGCCTGAAGGCGGAGTTCGAGAACTACCGCAAGCGCGTGGACCGGGAGAAGCCCGAGCTGGTCAGGCTGGGGAAGCTCGAGCTCATCGAGAAGCTCCTGCCGCTCCATGACGTCTTGAACGCGGCCCACCTGCAGGTCGCCCAGAGCGCCGATGGTTCCGCGCTCCCGGCCGCCGAGCTGATCCGCGGGCTGGAGATGATCTTCAAGGAGTTCGCCAAGCTCTTCGAGGCCGAGGGCGTCTCGGCCATCGAGGCCGTCGGCAAACCCTACGATTTTGACCGCCACGAGGTGATGGGCCAGGTGGAGACGGCGGAGGCCCCGGAAGGGACCGTCGTCGAAGAGCTCCAGCGCGGCTACACCTTGGGCGGGCGGACGCTGCGGCCGGCGAAGGTCCGGGTGGCGGCGCCCGCGAAGTCCTGATTCGGAGGAGACATGAGCAAGATCATCGGCATCGACCTGGGCACCTCTAACACCGCGGCGGCCGTGATGGAAGGCGGCAAGCCCACCATCATCCCGTCGGCCGAAGGGACCAGCCTCGGCGGGAAGGCTTTCCCTTCGTACGTGGCGTTCACGAAGGACGGGCAGAGGCTCGTCGGCGAGCCGGCCCGCCGCCAGGCGGTCGCCAACCCGCTCGGCACGGCGCGGGCGTTCAAGCGCCGCATGGGCGAGGACTTCAAATTCAAGCTGCTCGACAAGGAATACACCCCCCAGCAGCTCTCGGCCTTCGTGCTGCAGAAGGTGAAGGCGGATGCCGAGGCCTTCCTGGGCGACAAGATCGAGAAGGCGGTCATCACGGTCCCGGCCTACTTCAACGACAACCAGCGCCAGGCGACCAAGGACGCGGGGCAGATCGCCGGCCTCGAGGTCGTGCGCATCATCAACGAGCCGACCGCCGCCTGCCTCGCCTACGGCTTGGACAAGAAGGGCTCCGATGAGAAGATCATGGTCTTCGACCTCGGCGGCGGGACGCTCGACGTCACGATCATGGAGTTCGGGGGCGGGGTGTTCGAGGTGCTCTCGACCTCCGGCGACACCAAGCTCGGCGGCACGGACATGGACAATTCCATGGTCGACTGGATAGTCGGCGAGTTCAAGAAAGAGACCGGCCTCGACATCTCGAAGGACCCGATGGCGATGCAGCGCGTGCGCGAGGCGGCGGAGAAGTCCAAGATCGAGCTCTCTAACGTCTTCGAGACCGAGATGAACCTGCCCTTCATCACCGCCGAGAACAACGTCCCCAAGCACCTGGTCCAGAAGCTCACCCGCGCCAAGCTCGAGTCCCTGGTCGACCCCATCGTCCAGCGCTGCAAGCATTCGGTCGAGCAAGCCCTGGCGGACTCCAAGCTCAAGACCTCGGACGTGACCAAGATCATCCTGGTCGGCGGCCCGACCCGGATGCCCATCGTCCAGAAGTTCGTCGAGGACTTCGTCGGCAGGAAGGTGGAGCGGGGCGTCGACCCGATGGAGTGCGTGGCGCAGGGCGCCGGGGTCCAGGCGGCGGTCCTGACCGGCGAGGTCAAGGACGTGCTGCTGCTCGACGTCACCCCGCTGACCCTCGGCATCGAGACCCTGGGCGGCGTGATGACGCCGCTGATCGAGCGCAACACCACGATTCCCGTGGAGAAGTCGCAGGTGTTCTCGACCGCCTCGGACAGCCAGCCCGCCGTCACCGTCCATGTGCTCCAGGGCGAGCGCCCGATGGCCGAGGACAACGTCTCGTTGGGGAAATTCGACCTCGACGGCATCCCGCCCGCCCCGCGCGGCATCCCGCAGATCAAGGTGACCTTCGCCATCGACGCGAACGGGCTGCTCAACGTGAAGGCCGAGGACCTGGGGACGAAGAAGGCCCAGCACATCACCATCACGGCCAAGAACAAGCTCAACAAGGACGAGATCGAGAAGTTCATCCAGGAGGCCTCGAAGTTCGCCGACGAGGACGGCAAGCAGAAGGCCCGGATCGAGGCGAAGAACGAGGCCGATTCCGTCCTGTACGCCACCGAGAAGGCCCTGCGCGAGCATGGCGACAAGGTCCCGCAGGAGGACCGGGCGAACATCGACCGCGGCGTGCTGGACCTGAAGGAAGCGCTGAAGACCGACGAGCCCGAGAAGATCATCAAGGCCAAGGACGAGCTGCTGAAGGTCTCCCAGAAGCTCGGCGAGATCATCTACAAGGAAGCCGCGGCCAAGGGCGCTCCGAACGGGGACGCGCCCAAGCCCAACGGGGACGCGGCCGGCAAGAAGGAGGACGTCGTCGACGCGGAAGTGGTGGACGAGGACAAGAAGTAGCCCCGGCGCATGGCCGATTACTACGAGCTCCTGGGGGTCCCGCGCAACGCCGACGAGGCGGAGATCAAGCGCTCCTATCGGAAGCTCGCCCTCAAGTTCCATCCCGACCGCAACCCCGGCGACGCCAAGTCGGAGGCCCGGTTCAAGGAGATCAACCAGGCCTATGAGGTACTCTCCGACCAAGGCAAGAGGAAGCTCTACGACCAATACGGGGAGGCCGGCGTCCAGGCCGGCTCGGCCGGCGCAGGCGGGGGCGCCGGGAACCCGTTCTCGGGCTTCGGGGGCGGCGCGGACGTCGGGGACATCTTCGGCGACATCTTCGAGAACTTCTTCGCCGGCGGCTCGGGGAGCCCGACCGGCGGGCGGCGCCGCCGCGCGCGCCGGGGCCACGACCTAAAGTACGACGTGGAGATCTCGCTGGAGGAGGCCTTCGAAGGGACGCGCCTCCCGCTGCGCTACGAGCGCGAGGAAGGCTGCGCGTCCTGCGACGGGACGGGCGCCAAGAAGGGGACGGGGCTGAAGCGCTGCGGGACCTGCGGCGGCACCGGACGCGTCCAGTTCTCCCAGGGCTTCTTCGCGATGACCCAGGCCTGCTCGGCCTGCGGCGGCGAGGGCCAGACGGTGGAGACCCCGTGCGCCGACTGTCACGGCGCGGGGCGCCGGCGGTCCTCGCATAAGGTCACCGTCCGCATCCCGCCCGGCATCTACGACGGGGCCACCCTGCGCATCTCCGGCGAAGGAGAAGCCGGGGGCCGGGGGGGCGAGGCGGGCGACCTCTATGTGCACATCCGCCTGAAGCCCCACCCGCGCTTCACCCGCGACGAGGACGACCTGGTCTACGAGTCGCGCATCAGCTTCCCGCAGGCCGCCCTGGGCGGCAAGGTCACGGTCCCCACCATCGCGGGGGAACCGTCCCGCATCAAGATCCCGGCGGGGACCTCCGACGGGAGCGCGTTCCGGGTCAAGGGGAAGGGCATGCCGCGCCTCAAGGGCCGAGGGACGGGGGACCTCATCGTCCGGGTGCGGCTCGAGGTGCCCAAGGAGCTCTCGGCCAAGCAGCGCCAGCTGCTGCTCGAGCTGGCCCAGAGCATGGGAGTCACCGACGCCCTCGACGGGGACGGCGGGGGCGAGAAGCCCGAAGAGGCGGGCCCCGACGACGGCTCCTCCGGCGGCTTGTTCAAGAAGTTCTTCGGAGGCGAGTGACCATGCCGCAGTTCCTGATAAAGCCCGAGGACATCTCCGGCGACCGGTTCTCGCTGTCCGGCCCCGAGGCCTTCCATGTGACGCGCGTGCTGCGGCGCAAGGTCGGCGACGCGGTGGAGCTCTTCGACGGGCGCGGCGGGCGGTTCAACGGCGTTATCCGCTCCATCGGGCCGGACGGGACCGTGGAGGGGGACATCACGGGCCGCGAGCACGCCCCGCGCAGGAATTTCCCGGTCCGCCTCAACCTCTACCTGAGCCTGCTGAAGGCCTCCCACTGGGAATGGGCCATCGAGAAGGCCGCCGAGCTCGGGGTGAGCGCCATCATCCCTACGGTGACTCCGCGCACGGTCGTGCAGCTCCGCGAGCTCACGGCCGGGAAGCGGGAGCGCTGGGGGAAGATCCTGGAAGCGGCCTCCAAGCAGTGCCGTCGCGCGGACCTTCCGGAGCTGCGCGAGCCCCAGCATTTCCGGGACGCCATCGTCGCCGCGGCCAAGGAGGGGGTCAGCCTCGTGGCCTGGGAGAAGCACGCCGGGGCCTCGACCTACGCCGGCCTGCGCGAGACCCTGCGCGAGGCCCGCGGGAAGAACCCGGCGGGCCTGACGGACAACGTGTTCAGCGGCCCGGAGGGCGGCTTCTCCGACGAGGAGGTCGAGCTGGCGGAGTGCGAGGGGGCGGCCCTGTTCAGCCTGGGGCCCACCACCCTGCGCGCCGAGACCGCGGCCGTGGCGGCGGCCACCATCGCGCTCTACGAGCTGGCCCTGTGAGCGCGGCGTGCGGCGGCTGCGGGACCCGGGGAGTCCCCACCGTCAAGACGATCATCCCCGAGGACTCGACGGCCAACAAGCTCGCCATCCTGGAGCTCTGCGCCGCCTGCGCGGCCCGCCGGCGATGAGGGCCTACTTCAAGACCTTCGGCTGCCGGGTCAACCAGGCCGAGACCGAAGGGCTCAAGGAGCGCCTGCTGGCCGACGGGTTCACCACGGCCGTCGCCGACTTCGAATCCGCGGACCTGTGCGTCCTCAACACCTGCACGGTGACCGTGGAGGGCGATGAGGACGCGCTGCGCCTCGCCCGCCGCATCGCGCGCCGCAACCCGGCGGCCAGGCTCGTCGTCACGGGCTGTCTGGCGACCCGCTCGCCGGCCGAGGTCCTGAAGGCCGCCCCGCACGCGCTCGTCGTGGGCAACGCCGACAAGGACGCCATCCCGAGCCTCCTCGGCTGCCGGCCGGTACCCGACGAGGCCGGGCTCAAGGCCTTCTCCGGCCGGGCCCGCGCGTTCATAAAGGTCCAGGACGGCTGCGATATGTCGTGCAGCTACTGCATCATCCCCGCGGTCCGCCCCGTCCTCTCCTCGAAGCCCGCGGGCCAGGTCCTGGAGGAAGCCCGAGGGCTCGTCGAGAGGGGCTATGGCGAGCTCGTGCTGTGCGGCATCCGCCTCGGGCGCTACCTGTCCGAGGACGCCGGACGGCGCGTCGACTTCCCCGGACTCCTGGAGCGCCTGATGGCGCTGCCGGGGGAGTTCCGAATCCGGCTGTCCTCATTCGAGGTGACGGACGTGACGGAGCGCTTCCTCGACGTCGCCGCGGCCGGGGAAGGGCGGTTCTGCCCCTCCTTCCACCTGCCCCTGCAGAGCGGCTCGGAAGCCGTCCTGCGCCGTATGGAGCGCTGGTATACCGCCGCCTTCTTCGCCCGGCGCGTGGAGGCGCTCCGCCGCCGCTTCCCGGAGGCGGGGCTCTTCACCGACCTGATGACCGGGTTCCCCGGGGAGACCCGCGCCGAGCATATGGAGAGCCGGGCCTTCGTGGAGTCGCTGGGGTTCTCGGGCCTCCATGTCTTCCGATACAGCGCGCGGGCCGGGACCCCGGCCGCGCGGCGTCCCGACCGCCTGCCGGACGCCGTGGCCGTCTCCAGGGCGAAGGAGCTGCGGGCGCTCGACGAATCCCTCCGGGACGCCTTCGCCAGGTCCAACATCGGGCGGCAGCGCTCCGTCGTGGTCGAGACGCGGGGGCGGGACGGGACGGGCCTGACGGAGCACTTCCTGCGCGTGCGGCTGCCCGTCTCCGGGCCGGCGGGCGTCCTCGTCCGGGCGCAGGTGACGGACGCGGTCGGCCCCGTGGGCGTAGCCCTCCCGGTCTGAGCCCCCCTGTTGCGGCATTATATAGGGAAAGGGTATAATCCACGTTCGGTGTCCGCCTGCATCTTCTGTAAGATAGCCGAGGGGGAAGTCCAGTCCCAGACGGTGTACGAGGACGACCGGGTGATGGCCTTCAAGGACCTGAACCCGGCCGCTCCGACGCATCTGCTTTTCATCCCGCGCAAGCACATCGCCCGGGTCGGGGAGGCCGCCGAAGCCGACGCGGAGCTGCTGGGGCACCTGCAGGTCGTGGTCGGAAAGGTCGCGAAGGACGCCGGGCTCAAGGATTTCCGTGTCGTGACGAACAACGGCCGCGGCGCCGGACAGTCGGTGGACCATCTGCACTACCACCTGCTCGCCGGGCGCCGCATGAACTGGCCGCCGGGCTGATTTATTCTTCTTCTAAGGGGGTGATGTAACAGTGGTCTTCGTCAAAGTCCGAGATGGGGAGTCGATCGAGGAAGCCCTGCGCCGCTTCAAGCGCGAGTGCGAGCGCAACGGCATCCTCAAGGAAATCAAGCGGCGAGAGCATTACACCTCTCCGAGCGTGAAGCGAAAGCTCAAGGCTCAGGAGACGCTGCGCAAGATCCGGCGCCTCAAGCGCCGCAAGAGCTCCCGTTAACGGGGCCGTGAGGCGGCCGGCCCGAGGGGGCCGGCCGCCCATTGTTTTTTCGCCGAGCAGTCCGACGGTCCAACATGCGAATCGCAGAAAACGTAGTCGAGCAGGTCCGTGACCGTTCCGACATCACCGAGGTCGTCCGGGAGTACGTCCCGGCGCTGCGGCTGTCAGGGCGCAACCACAAGGCCTGCTGCCCGTTCCACCAGGAGCGGACCCCGTCCTTCAACGTCAACCCCGAGAAGCAGATCTTCCACTGCTTCGGGTGCGGCGCGGGCGGCGACGTGTTCTCGTTCGTGATGAAGATCGAAGGGCTTTCCTTCGTCGAGGCCGTCGCCAAGCTCGGCGAACGCCTCGGCATAAGGGTCGAGCCGGAGGAGCGCGAGCTCTCGCCGGCGGAGCGCCAGCGCCTGGGCGGCCGCAAGGCGCTCGAGGCCGCCCGCGAGCACTATCGCGGCCTGCTCAACTCGTCGCCCGAGGCCGCCGAGGCCCGCAGGGTCCTCGAGCGCCGGGGCGTGTCGGCCGCCATGGCGGAGCACTTCGGCCTGGGCTTCGCCCCCCGCGGGGGCGGCCTCGGGGCGTCCCTGGCGAAGAAGGGCGTCGACGCGGGCCAGATGCTGCGGGCGGGGCTCCTCGTCAAGCGGGAGGACAAGCTCCGCGAGATGTTCTGGGCGCGCCTGCTGTTCCCCATCCGCAACGGGAAGGGCGAGACCATCGGCTTCGGCGGGCGCATCCTGGGCGAAGGGGAGCCTAAGTACCTGAACACGGCCGAGACGGACTATTTCTCCAAGGGGAAGGTGCTCTACGGGATGTTCGAGGCCCTGGCGGCATTGCGCAAGGAGCGCCGTGCGCTGGTCCTCGAAGGCTACATGGACGTCATCGCGGCCCACCAGTTCGGCTTCACGAACTCGGTGGCCCCGCTGGGCACCGCCTTGACCGAGGACCACGCGGCCCTGCTCAAGCGCTGGGTCGACTCCGTGACCATCGTGTTCGACCCGGACGCGGCCGGGGCGACGGCCGCCGTCAAGGGCGCGGAGCTGCTGCTCGAGAAGGGCTTCTCCGTCTCCCTGGCCACCGTCCCCGAGGGGCTGGACCCGGACGAGATGCTCCATAAGCACGGGGCCGACGCGTTCCGGAAGGTCGTGGGCGCGGCGGTGGACCTGGCGGAGTTCAAGACCCGGGTGCTGCTGTCGCGGTTCCGCGGGCCTCTCTCGGCGGAGGACAAGGCGCGGGTCGCCGGCCAGGTCCTGGAGACCATCCGGCGCTGCCCCGACGACGTCCTGAAGGGGGAGTGGGTGGGCCGCCTCTCCCAGATACTCTCCGTCAACGAGGAGATGCTCTACTCCCAGCTGGCCAAGTCCGGGGAGCCCGCTCCGGCGCAGCGCCGCCGCCCGTCGGCGCCGCCGGCCCGCGCGGCCTCGGGCCTGCCGGCCGACGACCGCGAGATCCTCCTCGCCCTGCTGCGCGCGCCGACCCTCGTCGCCGGCGGGCTCGTGGCGGAGTCCGATTTCACCGACCCGCGCGCCAGGGCCGTCTTCGCGCGCCTGGCCGCGGCGCTGGCCGAAGGCCGGCCGCGGGAAGGCTGGACCGCGAAGCTGCTCGAGGGGCTCGACGAGGCCGCCGCGGCGGCCGCGCGGGAGCTCCTGTGCGACGGCCGGGAGCTGCGCGACCCGGAGAGGATCGTCGGCGAGGTCGTGGGCCGCGCGCGCAAGGCGCGCCGCTTCAAGGAGCTCGAGCCGCTGGTGCTGGGCGCCGCGGGCGGCGGCGCCGTCGACGAGGACCTGAAGGACGAGTACCGCAGGCTGCTGTCCGATTTGAAAGGAATGAAGAGAGGGGCATGACATGAGCATTTCCAAGCAGGCGTTGGGCGACCTCATCGAGATGGGCAAGGAGCACGGCTACCTCACCCTCGAGGAGATCAACAAGTCCCTGACCAGCGCCCACATGGCGTCCGAGGACATCGACGCGCTCATGGCCACCCTCGAGGACCTCGGCATCGAGGTCCTCAACCGGCGCAAGCCCAAGCCTCAGGGGCCGGAGAAGGAGAAGGAGAAGGACCAGTACACCGAAGAGTGGGAATCGACCCCGGACGTCTCGAATTCCATCCGCATGTACCTCTCCGAGATGGGCAAGGTCCCGCTGCTCAACCGCGAAGAGGAGGTCACCCTCGCGCGCAACACCCGGGAGCGCGAGAAGGAGCTGCGCCTGCTCGTCCTCGAATCCCCGATCACCCAGCGCGAGATCCGCAACTGGGAGACCCTGATTTCCCTGCAGGAGATGACCCCCAAGGAGCTGATGCCGCGCGGGCGCAAGACCACGTCAGAGCTGGCGGGGATGCGCCGCAAGATGAAGGCGGTCGCGCAGTTCATCATGCGCTCCGAGAAGAAGATCGGGAAGCTCCGGGAGCGGCTCCTCTCCCCCAAGCTCACCGACGCCAGGCGGCTCAAGATCTCCCGGAAGGTCGAGGCGCAGAACAAGCAGATCGTGGCGAAGATCATCGGCCTCAACCTCAACCAGGACAAGATCAAGCGCCTGACCAACAAGATCAAGTCGACGGCCCAGAAGATACGGGAGTGCCGCGACGAGCTCTTCGCCTACGCGAAGCGCTACGGGGCGAGCTTCGAGCAGCTCAGGGCCTACAAGCTGCAGGTCGCCCGGGGCAAGATGACGGCCCAGGCCTTCAAGGCCAAGACGGGCTACGCCCCCACGGCGGTGGACGCGGCGATCGAGAACATGGAGGTCATCAAAAAGCGCCTGGACCAGCTGATGCACACGGTCCCGGTGCCCATCGACCAGTTCCTGGCCCTCGATACGCGCATCCGCGACCTCGAGGAGGACATCCTCCGCGACAAGCTCAAGCTCATCAAGGCGAACCTGCGCCTGGTGGTCTCCATCGCCAAGAAGCACGTGAACTCGAACCTCGAGCTCTCCGACCTCATCCAGGAGGGGGGGCTCGGCCTCATGAAGGCGGTCGAGAAGTTCGAGTACAAGCGCGGCTTCAAGTTCTCCACCTACGCGACTTGGTGGATCCGCCAGTCCATCAACCGCGCCATCGCCGACCAGGCCAGGACCATCCGCATCCCGGTCCACATGAAGGAGCTCATCTCCAAGCTCATGAAGGTGACTCGGCGCTACCGCCAGGAGTTCGGCCGCGAGCCGAGCCTCGAGGAGTACACGCGCCACCTGCACATCTCGGTCGAGAAGGTGAAGAACGTCCTCAAGATCATGCAGGAGCCGATCTCGCTGGCGACCCCGATCGGCGAGGACGAGGATTCCTACCTCGAGGACTTCATCGAGGACAAGGCCGGGCCGGCGCCGTCCAACGCGGCGCAGATCTTCCTGCGCCAGAAGGAGGTCGACAAGGTCCTGGCCACGCTCACCGACCGCGAGGCGAAGATCATAAAGCTGCGCTTCGGCATCGGGACGGGCTACCCGAGGACCCTCGAAGAGGTCGGCCGGATCTTCAAGGTCACCCGCGAGCGCGTCCGCCAGATCGAGTCGAAGGCCATCCGCAAACTCCGCCACCCGTCGCGTTCCCGCGCCTTGCGCGACTACATGGAATGAAGCAAAAGGACGACGACCTCCTGCACAACACCGTCGTGGCCGCCGCCCTGGCGGTCCTGGGCGTCGTGCTCTGGGTGGGGGGGAGCCGTCTTTACCGGCGCTGGCAGGCGGGACGCCCGACGGTCTCGGCTCCAGCCCAGCCGCCGCCGGCGGCCGATGACGGCATCGACAGGCCGCCGTCCGGTATCCCGCCGCTGTCGCTCGTGGGCCTGCACCCGCGGACGCCGAACAAGCCGAAGCCGCAGCCGGCGGCCGTGCCGAAGCCTCCTATCACCCCCGACCGGGAGTGACGGGTTTTATTCCTTCTTCCTATTAAGAGCCTCGCGCAGGAGCTCTCCGGCGAGTTCCTTCCCTCCGAGGCCGAATGCCAGCGCGAAGGCCAGCCCGGCGGACCCCATCAGGATGAGGGCGCTGGCCCGGACCAGCTCCATGCGGATTCCGAGCTGCTCGAGCGCCTGGAGGCAGGCGAAGGCGATGACGATGGCGGAGGCGGACTTGGACAGGAAGTTCTGGCCCCGGACGTTGTTGGCGGCCGCCGCGTTCGCGACGACCAGCGACAAGAACCGCGCGAACAGCATCCCTCCGAAGAGCAGCAGCATGGCCGCGGCGATGGACGGCAGGAAGGCGACGAAGCGCTCGAGCAGGTCGTCGACCGCCGGCAGGGAGACGGCGTTGGCGGCGGCCACGAAGAAGACCATCAGCACGGACCAGTAGACCAGGAAGCCGGCGACATAGGTGGGGGACTTCCCGAGCCCCAGCCGAGCCAGCACCTCGTTGATCCCCACGGAGGCCGTGTGGTCGTCGATCGCGGCCCTCTGAAGCGCCTTCTCCAGGGCGCTGCGCAGCCAGCGCGCGGCGATGAGCCCCACCAGGAGGAAGAGGAAGGCCGCCGCGAAGCCCGGGGCCCGCTGCAGCAGCCGTCCCATCAGGTCGGTGAACGGAGCGCTGACGAGTTCGATCACAAGAGCGATTCTACTAGAAAAGGGGTGCCTGAAATCACGGTCAAGATATCGTCATAATGCCTTGACATCTCGCGGGGGCAGTATTATACTGACGCCGATTCGGATGCCCGTGATTGCGAGACGCGCCGAGAACGCAATGCGGAGGGTCGCCGTCATGGCGGCCGTCCTCCTCTCCATCGTCCTGTCATTTTCCGATGCGTCCGCCGGCGTCACCATCAGCGCGCTGACGGGGACGGCGCAGGTCCGCCGGCCCAACACGGTGTCTTGGAACGAGGTCCCGACGAATTATGTGCTCGGGGCCGGCGACGAGCTCAAGACCGACCGCAGCTCCCGCGTGACCCTGACCTTCGATGACGGTTCGCGCGTCGAGCTGGGTCCCAACTCCTCCTACGTCCTTCAGGAGACCAAGGCCGGCGAGAGCTCGATGACGCTGTCCTTCGGCCGGCTCAAGGCCTGGGTCACCAAGGCGGCCTCCCGGCGCTTCTCCGTGCGCACTCCGACCGCGGTCTGTTCCGTGCGCGGCACGGAGTTCGGGGTCGACGTCGCTCAGGACGGCCGGACCTCGGTGGAGCTCTTCACCGGCCTGCTGGGCGTCCAAGACCAGAAGGGCAACGAGGTCCTCCTTAAGGACGGCCAGCGGGTCGATGTCGACGCCGGAGGCCTGGGCAAGACCCAGGGCCTGGACGAGAAGAAGGAGACTAACAAGGAAGCCGAGCGCCAGCAGATCAAGCGCGAGGTCGGCTTGGAGATGAACAAGGAGCAGATCCTCGCGGCCGCGTCCGAAGAGATCAAGCAGGCGCTCTATCAGCAGGGCAAGGTCATGACGGACGTGAACGGCAACCGCGTCCGCATCGAGGAGTACATCCTGCGGCCCTCGCCGAACAGCTTCAAATTCGTCGTCCTCAACGAACGGCCCGACCGCTTCGACTATTTCTTCAGGACCGGGACCTTCAACACCACCCTGCCCGACGACCTCTCCACGGCCCTGCGCCAGCTGCCCGGCTGCATCGGCGCGGCCTGCACCTATTTCCTGACCGGCTACCAGACGGCCTGGTCGAACACCTCGGACACCGTCCTGGAGACGGCGACCGGAGGGCATCAGGTCAACCTCAACGCGAACGCCGACGCCACCGACAACGTGACCAAGGCCTTCGACCCGGCGGTCAACGACTTCGTGGCGCTGCCGGCCGGCACGGCCTTCTTCTCCACCCTTTTCAATGTCTACACCCTGAAGTTCAACGGGGTCCAGCATACCGGCTGGACGAACGGGGCCGACATCACCAGCATGGCCGACCGGACCTTCACGGGGACGAACCTCGCCCTGCTCTCCTCGCCCAACTGCACCAACCTCGATTTCTGCACCGGCAACCGCGAGCCCGGCTCCTTCCACGACATCGTCTACCGGCAGAACGTGGGCGGCACCATCTGGGACAAGTTCGACAACTATATCATCGACGACAAAGGGACCGTGGCCAAGCACTCCGATTTCGCCGGCCTGACGAACGGGGCCGAATACAAGAAGCGCCTGCTCGACTTCAACTACCAGCAGATCATCACCGCCTCGGAGTTCGGGGGCCGTCGGATCGACCTGGTGTACGAGCCGAAGATTTTGATGCAGTCGGGATTGATACCTTAGCAGCGCAGTGAAGACCAGCCCCCTCCTTCCCCTGGCCTTCGCGGCTCTCATGACCTCCCCTTTGAGGGCGGTCGAGGTCATTCCGGTCTACGGAGTCACGGCCTTGGGCGGGCAGTACTTCTTCTCGGGGGACAAGTCCAAGTTGAACGGCAACCTGACCGCGAGCGCCGCGCCGGTGGTGAAGCTGGGGGAGGGGCGCCTGCTCCTTCCCTTATATAGCGCCTCCTACCGCGGCACGAAGGGCGTCTCCGACCCCATCGGGTCCGGGACCCTGTTCGCGCAGGGCATGTCGCACCGGCTCTCGGTCGGCTACCTGCGCAGCATCGCGGGCAGCAACTGGAAGCTCAAGCCTTCGCTCTCCTACAAGTTCGACTTCCTCAAAGAGACCCGGGACGAGACCTGGGGCAAGGGCCTCTTCGACACGCAGACGGTGGGCCTGGGCTTCGAGGCGGAGAACGTCTACAAGGAACCCTTCTCCTACCGCTGGGGCTACGATTTCTTCTACACGCGCTTCCCGAACTTCAAGTCCCTGGAATCCAAGTCCGGGGTGGACCCGGCCGGCAACGCCCTCGGCCGCGAGACGGCCGGCGTGCGCACCCTCGACACCTTGAACCAGCAGCTCTCCTTTACGCTTTCGCGTCCCGTGCCCTACGACAAGCCGGTGGCGGCCGTGACCCTGGGCTACCGCCTGCTCTGGCAGAAGTTCCACGACCAGCCGCTGGTGAACCTGGCCGGGCAGTTCGTCAACGAGAACCGCCAGGACTTCACCAACGCCCTGACCGCTTCCATCGTCCACCCGCGCGACGTGCTGAAGGGCAAGGCCAAGCTCTCGGTGGGCTTCAACACCGGCTTCAACTACACGGGCTCGAACCAGAACACCTACGACGCCGGGCAGACCCGCTTCATCCCGGACGCCTACAGCTCCTGGTCGGTGTCGGCGGGCCCTAGCGCGGGGATGTCGTGGGGGGACAAGGAAGCTCCGACGACGGCGACGCTGGGCTTCTCCTGGTCGCGCCAGAACTACCTCGGGCGCCTGGTGCAGGACCCCAACGGGCGCTATCAGACGGACACGCAGACCCAGGACCGCTACCTCGTCCAACTCGGCTACGGCGTGCCCATCGCGAAGAATTTCCGGATGCTCGCGCAGGCGAACTTCCTGTGGACCGACTCGAACATGACTTACGAGAAGACTTATCGGTACACGTACTCGACGGCGAATTACCTGTTCGGCTTCAGTTACGACTATTAGTTAGGAGGGGTGACCGAAGTCACCCTTGCGCAAATCGGGAAGTTGTGCTTACATGTTGTCGCTGTAAAGGTTTTGTAGCACCGCTGTGAGAGAAACGCCGAGACTCCGCCGAGGGTCGACCGCCGCGTTATTGCGGACGGTCGTCGCGTCTGTCCTCTTCCTACCCGTCACCGCAGGCGCCGCAGGGTTCGCCGGCAACTACTCGACCTCGTTCACCAGCGCCACGTACGATACCGGCGGCAACAACGACCGCGCTCAGGGGATTTCCGTCGACCTCGCCAACGGCAATGTCTTCGTCGTCGGCAAGATCGTCAATCTCGGTCCCGGCGGGACCGACTGGCTCATCGTCAAGTATGACCCGTCCGGCAACGTGCTATCCTCGGCCACCTTCGACAGCGGCGGCAGTTCCGTCGACGTCGCCGAGGATGTCTTCGTCGACCCCGCCCTCGGCAGCGTCTTCGTCGTCGGCTCGGCCAACGGGCAACGCCACATGCGGGTCTACGACAGGATTACCTTGGCCTTCCAAGCGTCCTACCAGGACGCGTCGGGAGCCTCCTTCCATGCGGTCATCTCCTCCGGCACGAGCATAATCACCGCCAGCATCGTCGGCGGCCAGCAGCTCATAAACGAATTCAATACGCCGGCCCTGAATCTGATCTCGACCCGGGCCATGACGGGTTCCTATGTCTCGGGCAAGCAGGACCGCGTGCTAGGATGGTTCCCGGGCAACGGCGTCCTCGTCGTCGGCGTGCGCAGCGACGGCGGGACCCTCCGGGTGGAGCTCCTCACCGCCCCGAACCTGACGCCGGCGGGTAGCTTCGACATCACCCCCCCGGACACGCTGGAGGGCGGTGCCGCTGTGGCCCTCGCCGGTTCCGGCGACGCTTACGCTGTGGCCTTCGCCTCGGTCGCGGGTCAATCCATCAACTACATCTTCCGCATCCAGAACGGGGTGGCCGTCGCCACGGCGACCTTCGCTTCTAGCGGCAACGTCTCGTCGAGCGACGAGCGCAGCGTCGCCGTCGACCCTAACAACTACGACGTCTACTACATGGGCAGCGGGGCGTTCCCTGGCCTCAAGGCCTTCACGCCCGACCTGGCTTCTTCTCTGCGCAAGGATGCGGACCCCTCGAGTTCGATGGTCGTGCGCGCCAGCACCCAGATTTACATGACCTCGGTCAACCAGACGGCCGGGCCGCAGAATTTCGCGTCCAAGATGGTCGATTACGCGGCCTTGCCCGATGGCGGCGGCGGCCAGGGCGGCCAGACCTCCCTGGTCAACGACGGCACCTACCTCTATATGTCGGTCGCCAACGGCGACGGCACCGTCGACATCCGCAAGATGACGCCGCTCAACACCCTTGTTTCGTCGATTACCATCAGCGGCGCCGGCGTCGACGACAACCTGCCCCTGGTCTACACGGGCGGCAGCCTCTACATGGTCGGGATGGCTTCCGGTCCGACGACTTTGGGCAACGACGCCGCGGTCTGGAAGTTCAACCCGGGTCCGATGACCTTCGTCTCCAGCCGGACGCTCGACGCGGGCTTCGGCCTGACGGACTTCGTGATGGCCGCCACTTCTACCGCCAACGGCGAACTGAGGTTGGCCGGCGCCGTCGAACTCTCCGCCGGCTCGTTCGCCACCGCGATCTGGGAGTACGCCACCGTCTCGGACACCCTGTTCGCCCCGACTTACGCCAACGCCCCTAGCTCTTCCTTCGACTTCGTCTCGAGCATCGCGTCCACCGGCACGGCGCCGGGGGCCCCTCAGTATTTCTGGATGCTCGGCATGTCCAGCCAGCCGGTGGGCGGCGCGCCGAACTACATCGACCTGGCGCTGTGGAAATACGCCGCCGGCTCCCTGACCTTGGCCAACACCCTCCCCGGCTTCATGCCCAGCAGCGAGGGGAATCCCACCCTCACCGCGAACGGCACGAACCTCTTCGCCGGCGCCATGTTCATGAACGGGTCCGGCAACATGGACCTGGCCGTCCTCAAGTTCGACATGGACGGCAGCACCGTCGCCGAGAAGTACTGGCATTCCACCAGCCCGGCCACCCACGAGAAGGTGGGTGACATCATCCTGCGCGGCGCCGCCAACGTCGCCGTCATCGGCGGCCAGGAGCCCTCCCAGAATCTGGGTTATTCGGCGTATTGGGACTACGACCTCTCCCTCAACCTCACCGCCGGCTACCCGAAGAACCTGCTCAGCGAATCGGTCCTCTATTCCGGCACCGACATGGGCGGCACGTTCTACGCGGTCAACAACGGCTCTCCCACCGTCGTGCAGCTCGACGGCACGGGCAGCGTCGTGGCCGGCGCCGAAGGCATCGAGGGCGCGCCTGCCGGCGCCCCGTCCTTCACCTTTGGCGGGGCCTACAACTCGGCGAACGGCAACGCCATCACGGCCACCGGCCACAACATCATCGGCCGACAGATTTTCGTCGACACGGTGACGGTCTCCGGCCCCTTCGTCTATGTGGCGTTCATATCGACGACGGCCAACCTGGGAGGCGAGCTCTATCCCGAGGTCGACTCCATCGCCCGCCTCGACGCCTCCGGCAACCTCCTTTCTTCGACGACCCTGCCGGGCAACGCCGCCGGGGCGGATGCCTTCGCGGTGGACAGCGCCTTCAACGTCTACGCCAGCTACAAGGTAAAGCCGACCTCCAGCACCACGAGCGACGTGGGCATCGTCAAGTTCAACAAGTTCCTGGCCCAGCAGGGACAGGTGTCCTACCAGTCTCCCGCCGCCGGGGGGCCGGCCTACACCAACGCCACCCGCATGACGACGGATGGGACGAACATCTACGTCCACAACGACGGCAGCTCCCTCATCAAGTTCAGCCCGAGCCTGGTGGCCCTGGCCACAGCCTCCTATACCACTTTGCCCGGTTTTACGAACGGCAACGGCATCACCATCGACCCCTCCGGCAACACCTATATGGTGGTGAACAACGCCACCTCGACCTTGCACCTGCTCAAGTACGGGCCGACCTTCGACGGCGCCTCGCCCCTGGTGGACGTCGATGTGTCGACGAATCTCCTGCCCATCATCGGCAACGGCGGCAGCATCGAGCTGGCCTACGCGGGCGGGTTCGTGTTCGCCCTGGTCGGCAGCGAGGACGGCTCTGAGCTCTATATCAGGAAGTTCGACTCCAGCCTGAACTATACCGGGTTCTCCTCCACCTTCGCCCCGACCCGCCTGCAGATCGGCCCCGGCCAGATCCAGGCCGGCCCCGAGGGCGACATCTACATCGTCACTTCGGGGAGCACCCCGGTTGGTTCGCAGTACAGCGCCGCTCGCTACGACGTCGGCCTGAACCTGCTGTCCACCGCCGCCTTCAACGCGGCCGGCGCTGGCGGGTCCGGGGTCGCCCTGCATGTGCCCGCTTCGGGCGATGTCTGGGCCACCGGCACGTCCTGCACGGGCGGCGGTGGGAACAACTGCGTCGCCCGCACGACCCGCCTGGCCCTGTCCGGCGGCGGCGGCCCGGGCGGGCCGGCCGTCCTGACCTATTCCGGCTCCCTCCCCGCCGGGGCGTTCGTTAATTCCACAGCCAACCGCAACGAGGCCCTGTTCGGCCTGGCCGTCGATTCCACGACCGGGAACGTCTACACGGTGGCACGCTCGACGAGCGCGCCCCAGTGGTACGCCGCGTCCGGCGACAGCTTCCTCCTGAAGATTTCCCCGTCCGGCGTAGTGCTGGCCTCCGCCGCGCTCCAGGGCGACCGGAGCGGCGACGCCCTGGCCTGGGAGAACGGTTTCGTCTTCGTCTCCGAGAAGGAGGAGCCCACGACCCGGCGCATCGCGCGCTACGACGCGAACCTGGTGCGGCTCTCCTCGGTGAGCGTCGACGCCGCGGCGGTCGGCAACATCACCCGCGCCGTGGCAAAGAACGGCTTCCTGTATACCATCAACGACGGCGGCTTGAGCGATAAGGGCGCGAAGGTCATCAAGTACGACGCCGTCACCCTCAACGAGGTGGCGCGTTCGACCTTGGCCCCGTTCGGCTCCGACCACCTCAACGGCGACGACATCGTCGCTAACGTGCCGGGCGACATCTATGTCGCCGTCACGTCTATGACCGTGACGCCTCCCATCCAGGGCGCCCTCTACCGCTTCGACTCGAGCCTGGTCCAACTCTCCTCCGTGAGCCTGACCACCACTCTGGGCAGTCAGCCGCGCTTGGCCTACGGCGGCGGCAGCGTCTTCGTCGCCTCCGGCGACTCGGCCGCGCCGGCCCATGCCATCCTCCATCGCTACGATTCCTCGACTTTGGCCTCCCTGGGCGTCAGCACGAACATCTATGTCCCCGGCGCCTCGCCGGAGACCTCCATCACCGCCGACGCCACCTCGCTCGTCGTCGGGTTGACATCGAGCACGGCCGACGGGGGGAGCTTCCTCGCCTTCCGGTTCGACCATAGCTTCAACCAGCTCTCCTCCGGGGTCTTCGACGCCGGGTTCGGCGGGGCCGACAGCTTGACCGGCGTCGCCCTCTACTCGGGCGACGGCGTGGCGCTGGGCGGGACGGGCCGCAACTCGACCCACGACGACGGCGTGGTGATGCTGCGCACCCTGGCCTCCGGCGGCGGCGCGCCGGCTCCGATGTCCTTCTCCGGCACCTTCCCCGTGCCGGGCGGCGCCTTGGCCTCCGGCGCTGACGAGGACCGAGCCTACGACATCGTCAAGGACACCAACACGGGCGATGTGTTCGTCGTCGGCCATACCTCGAGCCCGGCGGGCTCCTATGACGCCCTGATCCTCCATTATGATGTGGGCGGGAACCTGGTGTCGTCGGCCACTTACGGCCTGTCGCCCTATAACGACAGCTTCCGTGCCGTGGCCCAGCATGCCAACGGCGACCTCTTCGTCGGCGGCTCGGTGGATATCAATTCCTCGGGCAACAGCGACTTCCTGCTGATGCGCGTGTCCTCCATCACCCTGGCGATGATTTCCTCCACCACGATGGACAGCGGGACTCTGGACTACTTCGAAGCGGTCACCTCTCACCCCAACGGCTACCTCTATTTCGCCGGGCATCACTTTGCCGCGTCCTTCTTCGAAATCGACTTGTTCCGTATTTCCACCGGGTTGGCGAACGTCGGATTCACGGGTTGGGCCTCCTCGCTTGATTATTTTGCCAACGGGGTCGCGGCCGACCCTGTGACTGGGAACATCTATACCACCGGCCGGATTAATGACACCCCAGCCAGAGTCCTCGTGGCACAGGTTGATGAGAACCTCAATTCCGCCATCACTGAGGACACCCTCCCCGCTGGGCAACAGGATGGGGGCATCGCTCTTGCGCCGTCCGGCACCGAACTCTATGTGACCGGGTCCACTGTTGCCAACGGCGGCGACATCATCCTGGCGCGCTACTCGGTCCCCACTCCGACCCTCGTCAGCACGGCGGCCTTGGGAGGCGCGGGCTTTGAAATCGCCAGCGACCTGGCCTTCGACGCCACCGGCGACCTGCTCTTGGCCGGTTCGGCCGGTTCGCCGGCGGATTACCTGGCGATGCGGATCAACCCCGCCACCCTGGCCATGATCTCCTCGGCCACGGCCGACGGGGCCGGCAACGTCGATACCGCCTTCGCCTTCGTCGTGGGACAGACCGGTGCGCTCTTCCTGACCGGACAGTCCTCGAACGGGGCCAACAACGACATCCGAACCACCCGCCTCCTCCTGCCCTTGGGGGCAGGCGGTCCTGCGGCACCGCCAGCTCCCGTCTTCACATATTCCGGCGCCCTGCCGTCCGGCAAGTTCGTCAACACCACCGACAACCGCAACGAAGCCGTCGTGGCCCTGACCGCCGACCCCGTCTCCGGCGACCTCTACGCCATCGCCTATTCGACCACCGGCGCGGTGTGGCCCCCGGCGGGCGAGGCTGTCATCCTTAAGATGAACTCTGCCGGCGTCGTGCTCTCTTCAGCCACGATGTACCCCCTGGGGACCACCAGCCACACCATCGCCTTTGACGGCGGCTCGCTCTATGTCGGCGCCAACCGCGGCGAGCCCACCATCGACACCGGCATCCACCGCTACGACGCGAACCTGGTCTTCCAGTCCTCCGCCACCCTCGGGGTGGGCGCCGGCGGGACGATGGCCGTAGCCCGCGGCGGGAACGTCTACGCGTTGGTCGACGGCGGGCCGCTCTTCCTGGGCGGCGAGTATCCAACCATCATCGTCAAGTACTCCCCGAGCCTGGCCGAGATCTCCCGGACCACCTATACCGTCGCCGGCTCCTGGCAGACGCACGCCAAGTGGGCCGCCGTCGACGCCGTCGGCAACCTCTTCGTAGCGGTCAGCTCGATGCACATGAGCCCCAGCGGACTGGTCAAGTTCGACACCGGGCTGCAGGTGGTCGGCACCCTGGACATCTCCTCTTTGGTCGGCGATCCCGACTCGGCCCGCATCGCCTACGGCTCGGGCAAGCTGTTCCTCTTCGCGCGCTCCGAGGGGGCCGGCGAGGCCTATGTCCGGCGCTTCTCCAACACCCTGGCCTATGACGGCGTGTCTTCGACCTTCCCCGTAGTGGGCGGCCAGGGCATGGGCGCCATCTCGGCCGACTCGGCCAACATCGTCACGGTCGGGCTGACCTCGGCGACCGCGGACGGCGGGAACTTCCTGCTCAAGCGCTTCGATTCCAACCTCGTCCCCTTCGACACGGTCCTGGCCGACGCCGGCTTCTCCGGCGCCGACGCGTTCATGGCCCTGCTCACCAGCGGTCCCACCGGGGTCTACGCCGCGGGGGCCGGCTACAACACCGGCCATTTCGACGGGGTCGTGAAGCTCCAGTCCCTCTCGGCGGCCCCGCCGGCGGTGGTCAGCACCGTCAGCGTCAGCTTCGCCGGCACCTTCAGCCCGGGTTCGCGGATCAACAACGACGTCAACGGGGCCGACATCGGGCACAGCCTGGTGATCGATTCCACCGGCGGTTTCGTATACGCCACCATCCATTCGACCTCCAACGCCAGCGCCGGTGCTTCTCCCGACCAGGTCACGGTGGTCAAGTACGATCTGACCGGCGCCTTCGTCGCCTCGACGACCTTGCTGGGCAGCCTCTCCGGCGACGCATTGGCCTTCGAGAACGGCTCCGTCTTCGTGGCGGAGAAGGACGAGGCCGGTTTGCGCCGCATGGTGAAGCTCGGCGCGAGCCTGGAGCGCCTGCAGACCGTCACCTTCAACCAGAACAACATCGGCAACATCACCCGCGCGGCCTCGCGCGCCGGGTTCGTCTACACGGTGAACGACGGCGGAAGCATCAGCCAGGGCGCCAAGGTCGTCAAGCTCGACACGAACCTGAACGAAGTGGCCCGCGCCACCTTCCCCATCTCCACCCAGCACGTGAACGGCAACAACATCGTCATCACCCCCTTCGGCGGCGAGGTCTTCGTCAGCGTCAGCGACGGCTCGAACACCGTCAAGCTGGTCAAGTACGACCAGAACCTCAACGCGTTGGCCCAAGCCGACGTTTCGGCCCTCTTCCCGGCCGTCGTCGGCCAGATGGACCTGGCCTTCTCCAACGGCGTGCTGCTGGCCGGGTCCTATGACGCCACCGGTTACAACTATCGTCTGCGCAAGTTCGACCCGAACCTGAACTACAGCGGGGCGTCGTCGACCTTGAGCGTTCAGTCCGCTCCCGGCGCGGGCCTGAAGTCCGGACCCGACGGTCTCTTCTACTTGGCCATCACCAGCTACTCCGCCGACGGCGGCGACTATGCGCTGAAGGTCTTCGACCCCGACCTCATCGAGAAGGCCTCGACCAGCTTCGACGCCGGCTTCGCGGGCTTCGACCAGGCCATCGGGCTGGCCGTGCTCGACTCCTCTAACGTCTTCGTCACCGGCACGGGCTTCAACGGAGCCAACGGCTACGACGCCGTCACCTTCGTCAAGAACCTCTCCGACGCGGGCTCCGGGACCGGCGGCGCGCCGCAGGGCGACGGCTACTGGGGCGTGGCCGACATGGCGGGCCGGCTCTGGACCTCCTACGCGGCCGAGGACTCCCTTAAACGCTTCGACTCCCCCGCCCCGCCCGTGAGCCGCACCGCGCCGGCCCAGCAGGTCCTGGGCTTCCCGCAGGGCGTGCGCAACCCGCGTGCGCTTTCCGTGGACACCGGAGGGAACCTCTGGGTGGCCGTCTCCACGGCCTTCGGCGGCCCGGTGAACCAACTGGTGCGCTACGCCGGCGAGGCCGGCCCCGGCACGGTCTCGACCACGACCTCCAGCTCCCTCTCGACCATGCTCAGCGACGTCTGGGCCACGGCCTTCCGGTCGGACACCGGCGACCTGTGGGTGGCCAACCGGACCGGCGGGGGGGCCAGCGTCGTCAACTACCTGCGCGACGGCGCTTCTTCCCTGGGAGCCCCCACCTATTCGGCGGGCGGCGCCTCTCAGTTCACCAGCTTCGCCCAGCTGCCCGGCGCGGCCGGCCTGGGCTTCGACAGCGGCAACAACCTCTGGGTCTCGGTGCCGGCCCTGGGCGAAATCCGCCGCTATCCCGAGGTGGCGGGCAGCATCTCCGGGACGCCGGACGTCACCATCACGGCGGTCCCCGCCCCGTTCGCCTTCGCCTTCGACTTCGACGGAAACATGTTCGTCTCGGAAGTGACGACCGATGCCGCCCCCGGCAGCGGGTCGGTTTGGCGCTTCGAGAACCTGGGGACCCTGCCCTCTCCCTTCATCGACACGACGCCCCAGTGGGTGGACGGCGGCAAGATGCTCTCCGGCCTGGCCTTCGTCGGCGGCCAGCTCTGGGGCGCGGACTTCCGCAACAACCAGCTGGTCACCGTGCAGACCGTGCCGCCCACCCCGCCGGCCTCCTACGGGTCGGTGGAAGGGACGCTGGGCTACGACTACGGCCTGACCGGCGCTCCGGACTACAAAATCGTCTTCTCGACCAGCGCCTTCGACATCGACAACAGCGCGCCGGCCACCCTGATGGTTTCCACGGGCGCCCTCGGCGCGTTCTCCGCGTCGGGGCTCATCGCCCCGAACACCTACTATGTCCAGGCCCTCTGGGACCGCAACTCGAGCGGGGAGCCCGACAATTTCGACCCGTTCGCCCGGCACTCCGCTTCGTTCTACGGGCCGCTGACCCCGGTCGTCGTCCTCCCGGACCAGACCGTGACGGGGCTGGACCTCCACCTCTTCGACATGGTCCAGGTGTCCGGCACCGTCACGAACAACAGCGTCCAGACCGGCACCCTGCGCGTCCAGCACTGGTACGGCGACCCCGCTTCGGCCGGGACCCGCATCGAGTACCCGCGCTCGGCCGACAACTCCCTGAGCACCTACACGGTCTTCGTCGCCACCATCTCGAACCTGTACCTGCAGGCCTTCGTGGATTCGAACTGGAACGCCGCGAAGGATTCCGGCGAGGACTTCGCCACGGTCGGCCCCATCGACCTCTCCGGGGTGTCGCCCAACACGACCTTCGTCCAGAACATCACCATCGCCGCCGGCACGCCCGGCCAGGTGCATCTGGCGGCCGTGTCCGTCGCCCCTCAGAACATCTCCTCCAACGGCGAGGCCGCCTTCCTCAAGCTCGGGCTGTGGAGCGAGGGGGGCAACGCCCAGCTCAGCGCCCTGCGCGTGAGCCTCCTCGGTGACGCGCCGGCGCAGGCGGTCGTGGCCCGGGTGTGGCGTGATTCCAACAGCGACGGCAATCTCACCGTCGGACTGGACGAATTCATCGGCGACGAGTTCTTCTCCGCCGGAGTCCCTCCTACCGCGAACGTGGTCTTCTGGAGCACCCAGACGGTGACGGCCTCCACGGCTTCCTATTTCGTCGGCCTGGGCATCTTCGGGGTGCCGGCCGGCAAGTCGGCTGGGGTCGGCGTCGAGTCGGCCTCGGCGTTCACCTTCCCTAACGGCTCCATGGCCGCCGGGCAGCCGTTGCCCGCCGCCTCGGACCTGGCCGTCAGCCAGTTCTCCCTAGCCGCCCGCCCGTTCGACATGGGCTATCCGGTCCCTCAGGCGGGCGCCTCGCCCTCCGGCGGCTTCGACACCGGCCTCTTCATCAACGTCGGACAGACCGTGGAGATCAACGCCTCCGGCTTCTGGAACACCGGAGCGTCGGGCGTGTCCGGCCCTGAGGGCCTCGGGTCCACCGGCGGCCTCGGCGGGGCGCTGCCCATCGGCGCGCTCGTCGGGCGCATCGGCGGGTCGAACTGGTTCTTGGTGGGCTCCTCCAAGACCTTCGTGTCGACCCAGTCGGGCCCCCTGGCCCTGGCGATGAACGACACCGACTACCAGGACAACTCGAACGGGCTGGCGGTCGACTTCCACATCGTGCCCTCTTCCGTCACCCAGACCTGGGTGGGTGGCAGCGCCTTCGGCGCGGGCGCGGACATCCCCAACAACTGGGCCTCCGGCCAGCCCCCCCAGCCCGGCGAGAGCATCGTGTTCAACGGGGCCAACGACTGCGACTGGAACCTCTTCCAGCTCAACGTCGGCGCCTGGACGATGACCCCCGGCTATACGGGCACGGTGCGCCTGCGCGGCTCGAACGGCCCCGACGACTTCAACGCCATCCAGGTCTCCAGCCACGCCGTCATAGCGGGCGGGACGCTGGACATGGGGCGGAACAAGGAGTTCCGCGTCCAGGGCGGCCTCTTCGTCACCAACGGCGCCACATTCGACCTCGGCCGCGACAACGGCCGCCTCTTCGTCGGGCAGGCGGGCGCCGTGGTCTCGGGCGGCGGCCGCTTCGTGTACGCGCCGGACCAGAGCGCCTTCTCCCAGGTCATGCCGGCCGGCTTCAACACGGTGCCCTTCACCGTCGTGGAGGGCACGGTAAACGTCACGGGGAACGGGTTCCTGCGCATGGAACGCTCCAACGTGACCATCACCTCGGCGGCGAACCTGCTGGCCTTCCACAACGTCGGCTTCGACGAGTGGGAGCAGAACGCGACGGCGGCCTTCACCCTGGCGCGCTCCTCGTCCCAGGCGATGACCTTCCGCGGCTTGCAGTTCTACGGGCAGTACACGACCAACGTAAACGCCGCGGGCGTTCCGGTCGGTTCGAACGTCACGATGCTGGATTCGATGGGCCCGAACCGCGGCACCCCCAAGGAGAACGACCCGAACAACGTCCTGTTCTGGAATCCGGACGGCGGCGGCGCGGGCAACATCGCCGGCAGCATCATCAACGAGGCGGTCTCCGGGCCCGGCGCCGGCTTCACGCGGGTCCGCGCCTCCACCCAGCCTTTCTTCGATACCTTCGCCCCGCAAGGCGGCCTCCAGTTCACCGCGTCCGTGTCGGGGTTGAGCGGGACCTACAACCTCAACAACCTCGACGCGCCGGCCACCTATTACCTCTTCGCCTGGCACGACGCGAACAACGACTTCTACCCCAACGGAGTCGAGACCCGCGGCGCCTTCGGCCCCGCGAACAAGGGCTTCCTCCGCTCCGACCCCGTCTTCGTGGCCCCCAGCGACAACCTGTCGGGCAAGGACATCACGGTGCGCGACTGGGGCGAGGTCAACGTCGACTTCCAGAACGGCTCCCAGCAGTTCGGCCCGATGCTGGTCGGGGCCGTCAGCCTCCTGGCCGACGGCGTCTCGACGAACGCCGTCGAAGCCCTCAGCTACTCCCAGGGCCCGGGCTTCTTCAACCTCTCCGTGCCGGCCACCAGCCTGGTCCTGATCGGCTGGGTCGACGTAAACAACAACCGCGAGCTGGATTCCTTCGAGGCGTCCGGCAGCTCGGCCGTCATCACCTTGCCGCAGTCCGGGACCTACCCCGGCACCGTCTCGATCTCGGCCGGGGGCGGTACGGCGCCCCCCGGAGGCACGGTCGGGGCGTCTGTCGTCATCCCGCACGGCGGCCTCATCGGCGACAACGGCCCCCAGACGATGGCGAAGCTGACGCTGACCGGGGCCTCCAGCCAGGCCTCCATGAACGGCCTGCAGGTCGACATCGAGGGCGGGCCGATGCAGTCTTATCAGCTGGCCTTCTGGATCGACAACGACGGCAACGGCCAGTTGGACCAATACTGCGGCGGCACGGGGCCCTGCGACAACCCCGTCGGCTTCGCCTATGTCACCCCGCCCGTCTCCTCGGCGGTGGTCAACTTCTACCAGACCCTGTTCCTCGACCCCGGCCAGCCGCGGACGGCCTTCCTGGTCTTCCAGCCGCAGGGCCTGCAGTCCGGCCACCAGGGCCTGGCGCCGCTCAGCCTGACGGTGGCCGCCAGCAACTACTTCCTGATGGGCGCCGGCAGCATGGACGCCGACCCCATCTATCCCATCGTCAGCTCGGCCACCATCGGCTGGGCGGTGTTCGCCGGAACCGAGGGCGACCCGTTCGGCGGCGGCGGCTACTACACCTGCCTGTCGGTGGCTCCGGGCCAGCAGGTCGTCGTCCAGGCGGCTGGCTCCTGGAACTTCAAGGGACAGAACACCGGGCCGGAAGGCCTCTCCAACACGGAGTCGGCGCCGAACCTGCTGCGCGGGGCGCGCACCGGAGCCCTGCTCGTCAGCGCCAACGGCGGCTGGGTGGCCGTCGGCACCGGCACCACCATCACGGCCGGCCAGAACGGCGGGCTGGGCATCCACCTCTCGGCCAACGACGTCCCAGGCGACTACTTCAACAACTACGGCGAGATGCGGGTGGGGCTGACGGTGACGGGCTCCACCACCTCCGCCGTGGCCGGGTCCATCAACTACCTCGGCGCCCTGTCCGGTTCCAACCTCATAGTGAACCTGAAGCAGGACTGCCAGTACGCCCCCTTCGGCTGCAACCCGACCGTCAGCACGGCCGTCGTCTCATTGGCCGGGGCCGGCAGCTATCCGTACGTCCTCCATGTCCCCTTCGGCGGGTTCTTCACGGTGGAGGCTTACGCCCAGGCCGACCCCAACCAGCAGAGCGGGAAGCTGCCTATGTTCCAGGCGCCCATCGGCTCTACGGCGGCCGTCAGCTTCACCGTCTACAGCGGGCTCGGCCAGATCTCTGGCTCTCTCGCCTACTCGGGCCTCATGGACTTCGGCCAGTTCAACATCGGGGTGACCACCTCGCCCGACTTCGAGCATGAGGTGAACTTCGTCGGCGGGCTCAAGACCCCCACGGCCGGGCCGTTCACCGTCACGGGGCTCCCCATCCCCGCGAACTACTACCTCGTCGCCTTCCGGGACGGCAACTACAACGACCAGCCCGACGGTCCCGAGCCGTTGGGCGGCTACAACCTGGCCCCCAGCCAGATCGTCATGTCGCAGCTGTCCAGCCTGCTCTCACCCATCGCCGTCAGCTCGGCGGCCGGCGCCAACATCGGCACGGTGACCCTCGGAGACATGGGCGGCATCCAGGGCCGGGTGTTCTTCGACCAGGCCGTCAACAACAAGCGCTTCATCATCGTGGCCGGTCACGGGGTGCCGGGAACGGCTTCCTTCGCGCCGGAGGCCCGCGACTTCCGTTTCGTCCCCAGCCTGCCGGCCGGAGGCAGCTTCGACTTCTTCATGGGCCTGCTCAAGCCCGCCACCGACTACCGCCTGGTGGGCTTCGCCGACCTCAACTTCAACGGCCAATTCGAGGCCAACGAGCCGTTCACCGTCAACGACGCATTCCTGTCCGTCCCGTCCGGCGGCTTCGCCAACGCCGAGATGCGCGTCGGCACGCCGCAGCCCCCGGCCGCGGTGGGCTCGTTCGGCTTGGGGGCCTTCTCCGACACCCAACTGACCTTCCAGTGGTCCCAGGTCCAGGGCGCCACGGGCTACCTGCTGCTCGACGCTTCGAGCGCGGTGGTCGTGGCCCTGCCGGGCTCGGCCTCCACCTACATCGAGGCCGCCTCCGCGGCGTCCACCTCGGCCATCCGCGGCATCCAGGCGGTCAACAACCAGGGCGCCGGCGGCATCCGCGCCGTGTTCGGCATCCCGGCCGCCGCCGCCGTCACCCCCGGCGCGCCCACCTTCTCCAACGTGGGAGTGTCCAGCTTCACCGTGGATTGGACCGCCAACGGGAACGGCTCCCTGGCCTACTACCAGCTCGAATCGGCCACCGTGGCGGCCGGGCCGTTCCAGGCTGTCCAATACAGCCCGGCCCTGACCAGGGCCGCCATCGGCTTGGCCCCGGCCACCACCTATTACTTCCAGGTCAAGGCGCAGAGCCCCAACGGCGGCTTCTCGGCGCCCAGCTCCGTCCAGTCCGTCGTGACCTTGCCCTCCGTCGACCCCTCCATCGCCGGCCTGGTCTCGTACACAGGGACCCAGACCGGGGACGTCTATATCCAGGCCTTCACCAGTTCCGCCCCGTTCGCCGGCCAAGCCGCCTCGGTCCGCATGCCGAAGTCGTCCCAGCAGCCCTACTACCTGGCGCTGGGCGCCGGCAGCTACTTCGTGCGCGCCTTCGTCGACGTCAACGCCAACGGCACGCGCGAAGCGGGCGAGGACCAGGGGACCTTGGGCGGTGCCGTGGCCGTGGTCGCCTCGCCCGTCATCGGGCAGAATTTCTCCGTCGTCGCCGACACCGTCACGCCGGCGGCGCCGGCCGGCCTGCTGGCCACCCTCTCGCTGGGACGGGTCGCGCTGACCTGGAACGCCCCGACCCTGAACCAGAACGGAACTCCTCTTGCCGACCTGGCCGGCTACCGGGTCCAGCGCACCACCGCCGGGACCGCCAATTTCGCGACTCTGAGCAACCAGACGGTCTTCGGCGTGTCCGGCATCGTGGCCGCCCCCGCCTTCACCGACCTGAGCCCCATCGGCGGGGTGGACAACATCTACCGCGTCCTGGCCATCGACTGGGGCGGCAACGTCGGCGGCGCCTCGGGCGCCCTGGCCGTGCGCCCCGCCGTGGGCGGTACGGTCTCGGGCTCCATCAGCACCTTCACCGCCACGAGCCAGGGCGCCTATCGCGTCCGTCTCTCCACCAGCCCGCGCCGCGAGGACCCGTTCCTGGCCGAGAGCACCTTGAGCGACTTCAGCTTCACCGGCCTCAACGACGGCGTCTACTACCTGCGCGGCTTCCGCGACGTGAATGCGGACAACTCTCAGGACGCGGCCACCGAGCCCTCGGGCACGCACGGCGGCATCGTCGGTCCGTTCCCGCTCAACATCATCAACGGCAACACGGTGGCGAACCGCCCCGTGACCATCTGCGACCGCGCGGCGCTCCGCCTTGGGCTCGATGCCACGGGGCAGTTCCAGGCCGGCGACTGCCCCGCTCTCGACAAGGGCCCCGGCTTCTACACCGACCTCTACACCTTCCGGGCGGGCGGCGGCGCCGCCGGCTCCATCGGCACGGGCTCCAGCGTCGACATCAGCCTGGTCACCCCGGGCTTCGACTCAGAGCTCATCGTGCTGGGCCCGTCCGGCCAGGTGGTGGCGCGGGACAACACCCCGGGCAACCCCCATGTGACCTTCCTCGCCAACGAGCCGGGCATCTATGTCGTTGAGCCGACCTCCTTCTTCTCGGGCCAGACCGGCTTCTACGACCTGCTGATGAACGTCTACGGCGGGTTCACGGGCCAGATCGCCGGCGTGACCTCCTACTCGGGCTCGAAGACCGGCCCCATCCGCCTGCAGCTCTTCGACCGGCCGGACGCCGACGCCTTCCCGTTCCATGTCCAGGACCAGTTCGGGACCGGCTCCTTCACCATCGGGAACCTCAAGGACGGCGCCTTCTATCTGCGCGCCTTCCGCGACGAGAACTTCAACTTCGCCAAGGACCCGGGCGAACCCTCCGGCGCCTACGGCTTCAGCGAGTCCTCTCCCACCGCCATCACCGTGACGGGCGGCGTGGCCTCGGTGGGCAGCGCGGACATCGCTTTGGCCGACCCGTCCGTGGGCCGCATCGAAGGCTCCATCCTGCGCCAGGGCAGCCTGGCCGGCACCATCCGCATCGAGGTGGGCCGCCGCGCCTGCAGCGACTGCAGCGACCTCAACGTCGTCGCCTTCACCACCATCCCGTTCGCGGGGTCCTACGCGCTGGACTTCATCGCCCCGGCCACCAACTACATCGTCCAGGCCTTCGTGGACCAGAACGCCAACAATCGCGGCGACGCGCTGGAGGCCAAAGGCTCCTCCACGCCGGTGACGGTCCAGGCGAATTCCACCAGCACGGTGAACCTGCTGGTCCGCGACCCCGGCACCGGCACCTCGGGCACCTCGGTCATCTTCGGCACCGTCACCTATAACGGCGCCTCCACCGGCACGCTCTTCGTCGCCTTCGCCACGGACCAGAACTTCAACTACATCCCGTACTACCTGACCCAGTCCGCCACGGGCTACTTCTCCCGCTCGGGCATCCAGGGCGGCACCACCTACTACGTCGGCGCCTTCATCGACAAGAACGCCAACGGCCAGATCGACGAGGGCGGCTCCTTGGTCGAGCCGTCCGGCGACACTGGCTCCCAGACCTTCGTGCCGCTGTCGAGCTCGGTGGGCGTGGCCTTCACCGTGGTGGACCCGGCCACCGGCGCCGTCTCCGGCACGGTCCAGTACTCGGGAACCGTGGAGGGTCCGTTGGTCGTCCAGGCCCAGCGCGAGACCATGGGCGGCAGCCACGAGGGAGGCTTCCGTTCCGTGTCCATACCGCGCACGGCCGGCGTGTCGACCTACGCTTACTCCGCGGCCTTCCTGTCCACCGGGCCGTTCCGCATGTACGCCTTCGTGGATTCCAACGGCAACCAGCGCTCGGACTTCGGCGAGCCCTTCTTCCGCCGCGATTCCTTGGTGAACCTCGGCCACCTGGGCCAGCAGGTCGCCGGCATCGACCTGGTGGTCTTCGACGCCGGGGCGGGCGGGTCGGGCGGCGCGGTCGGGCGCATCGAGGGCGTGCTGACCTACAGCGGCGGCCAGCCCGGCCCGATCGTCGTCCAGGCCTTCACCACCAACACCTTCGTCGGCGCCCCGTTCCGGACCGCGACCCCGGGAGCCCAGTTCGGGGCCATCTCCTTCGCCGCCGACAACCTGCCCAACGGCACGTATTATCTGCGCGCCTTCAAGGACCCCAACGGGAACCAGGCCTACGAGCCCCAGTTCGAGGCCTTCGGGCTCGTGGCGGGGGGGAGCGGGCTGACGGTCACGGCCGACGCCCCGTTCTCAGGCGGCCATGTGGGCACGCTCAGCGACGCCGGCCAGGGCGGGCCGGTGGGCTCCTCGAGCCTGTCGGGGACCCTCGAGTACCGTGGGAGCTTCTCCACCGGGACCTTCTACCTCGCCCTCTTCAAGGACACCGACAACGACGGCAGCACCGACGACCTGATCCGGCTTTCCACCCTGCCGTTCAGCGCTGCTCCCCAGAGCTTCACCTTCTCAGGCCTCCCGGACGGGCAGGCTTGGCTGCGCGGCTTCCTGGACCGCAACGGCAACCAGCAGCCCGACATCTCGGAGCCCTTCGGCCTGACCGACGCCCAGGGTATCTCGGTGTTCGGCCCCGTCACCGGTCTGCTGATGCCGGTCTGCGACCGGGTGTCGCTCGACCTGTCTCCGGGCGCCCAGAACGCTGGCACCATCAACGGCGGCTCCTGCTACTCCCGCGAGAGCGAGACGCTGGGCTCGTCGCAGCAGCTCCTGACCTTCCACGGCACGCGCGGCCAGATCCTCGACGCCACGATGGAGGCGACCGAGGACAACTACCTCTACCTCTATGACGAGCACGGCCAACTGGTGGCCCAGGCCGACGAAGGCGGCGCCAACCAGGGCGACGCGCGGCTGCAGGTGACCCTGCCTGGGACCGGGGACTACACCCTGGCGGCCACCTTCTACGCCCCCGGCATCGTCGGGGCCTACAAGATCGCGCTGCAGAACTCCGGCGGCACGCCCGGTTCCATCGCCGGCGAGGTCATCTACTCGGGCTCGCAGGGCGGCAAGATCGTCATGGCCCTCTTCAACCAGGAGAACTTCGACTCCGAAGGCGCCTTCGTCGATGGACGCGACCTGCCCGGGCCCGGCGCCTTCAGCTTCCAGAACCTGGCTTCCGAGACCAGCTACTACATGGGGGCCTTCGTCGACGTGAACTTCAACAACTCCCCGGACCAGGGCGAGGACTTCGCCGTCTTCTCCACGGCTCCGCCTACGGCGACGCCCATCTTCCTGCGCGCGGGCCAGGAAGTGGCCGGCTTGTCGCTGGTCATCAACCCCTCCACCGCCGCCTACGGCGGGCTGGAAGGACGCGTCACCGGCGTCATCAGCTACACGGGCTCCCGCCAGGGCGTGCTGCGCATCGAGTTCTGGCCGGATTCCTCCTTCCAGGGCCGCCCGCTGGCGGTGCGCTCCATCCCCACCGGCGTGGGCCCCTACGACCTGAGCGTCCCGGGCGGCCAGCCCTACGCCGTGCGCGCCTTCCTCGACGTCAACAACGACTTCATCCCGAACCCCGATGAGCCGATGGGCGTCTACAGCCCCAACGGCCAGGGCGCCGAGCCCATCTACGTGCCCGACAACGCGGCGCGCGACGGCGTGGACTTCGAAATCCGCGACCCGGGCTTCAAGCTGGGCCAGGACGGGGTCTCCGGCGAAGGCTTCGTCAACATCAACTCCAGCCAGGCCGCGGCCGGCTCGGCCCAGGTCTTCATCAGCAGCTTCGTGGTCGGTCCGAGCGGCATCGGCGCGGGCGGCGCGGTGGCCTTCGGCCTGCCCTTCGGCTGGACTCCGCCGCAGTCCGACAGTTCGATGAGCCCCGGCTTCACGACCGTCACCCTCAGCCCGGCCGGGCCGGCCGTCTCCACCCAGCCCGCCCCGGGCGGCGCGCCCGGCATCATCGTCCGCGTGGGCGGTACCCCGCTGGCGGCCGGTTCGACCGTCCAGTTCCTCTATAACGCCGCCGTGCCCTGCTTCACGGGCCCCTCGCAGTTCTTCTTCGGCTCGGCCTCCACCCAGACCGCGCCTCCGGCCCCGCTGTTCTCGGGCAATCCTATCGTCGATGTGACGCTGGGGGCCGCTGCGGCGGTCCACTCCGCCGAGCCGTTCATCGGCCTCATCCAAGGCGCCACCTCCCAACGCCTGCTGCTCGAAGCCGTCGACCTGTGCGGCAACCGGACCCCGGTGGCCTCGGTCGCCAACGTGGTGCTGCGCGCCAAGCGCTTCAGCTACCAGACCGCCGCCTTCGTCGACGAGCCCGGGCTGAGGATCTCCTCCAGCATCGCCGGGGTGTTCGACTCGACCGCCGTGGTCACCTTCGCCGCCGGGACCAGCAGCGCCACCTACCGGCTCCGGGCGGCCACGGCCGGCGACCTGGCCGTTGAAATCGCCTCCAACCTCCTTGCTCCCGGCACCACGGGCTATGCCGGCGTCTTCGCTCTGGCCGTCGACCCGCTGACCGGCGTGCGCGTGTCCACTCAGCCCAACCCGTCGGTGGCGCAGACCACGGTCACCATCCGGCCCGACGGCAACCCGCTCTCGCCCAACCTGGCCTTCATCAACTTCAATATCGCGGACCAGTCGCTGTTCTGGACGGTGTCCATCGCGTCGACCCCCTATAAGGCCGATGCCGCTCCGAACCCGGTGGCCTTCTTCTCCGGCAGCGGCCAGCCCGCCCGCGGACAGATTGCCTGGGACGGCCGCGACTATGCCGGCCTGCGCGTGGGCCAGGGCGTCTACTATGTGCGCATCGAGGCGGGCGGCATCAGCAACGACTCCCTGCGCATCACGGTCCAGTCCGCCGCCCTGTCGCTCAAGGTCTTCGACTCCGGCGTGACGCCGAACTTGCCGCTGTCGGGTGTGAACATCGAGTACTTCGGCCAGTTCGGCGGCGGTACTCTGCTGACCGACGCCCAGGGCGCGGCCTCGCTCAACGGCCTGTCGGCCGGCGGCTACCGCCTCAACATCACCAAGGACGGCTACTTGGTGGGACGCGCCTCGGTCACCGTCAACGCGGATTCCACCGTGCGCTCTACGGCCCCGTTCAACTCCCAGGTCGAGCTCTCCACGGCCTCCTTCCAGTCCTCCACGGCCCCGGTGCGCGTCCTGATGAGCCGCGCGCCGTCCTTGATCGTCGTGCCCAACATCCCGGTCACCTCCACCCAGGCCTTCACCCTGTGGGGCGAGCTGCAGATTTCCAACGCCAGCGGCACCTTCTCCCGCAACGGGCCGATGCGCCTCGAGGCCGGGACCACCACCTTCGACGACGGCGGACAGTACGACAACTCGGTGAACGCCTTCGTCACCAAGACCGTCCTGCGCTTCCAGGTCGGCTCGGACACCTACACCGTCCGGGCGCGCCTGGAGGGCTTCGAAGACGTGAGCCAGTCCGTGTTCGTGGCCGGCTCCGGCGAGACGCGCCTGACCTTGCCCGTCTTCAGCCGCCGCGGAGCATTCACCGGCACCGTGGCCTTGCCCAACGGCAGCAATACCACCGGGGCCTTCGTCTCGGTCAGCGCCGTGCCGATTTCCACCGAGACCCGCATCGAGGGCGGTTTCGGCGGCGTGGAACTGCCCGTCGGGGTGGCCTCGGACACTTACCGGGTCGACGGCCTCAAGCCCGGCTCCTACCGCCTGACGGCGAATACCCAGGGCTACAAGGCCGTCTTCATCGACTCGGCGACCATCCTCTCCGGCGTCGATACGGTGGTCAACTTCTCCTCCTTCCCGGCGTCGAACACGTCGGTCCTGACCGCCACCCTGTCGGTGACCGGGGACACCAGCCTCTTCCCGGCCCTCGAGCCCGGCGGGCCCTCCGTGCGCATCCATCTCAACGCCTGGGCGCCGAACACCCCGAACCAGGCCTACCGCTCCGTCGACATCCCGGTGTCCGCCACGCTGTCCTCGGTGGCCGTCCAGCTCACCGGCCTGGAGCCCGGCATCAAGTACCAGGTCTTCGCCGGCATCGAGAGCCGCGGCAACACGGAGTTCGAGGTGCCCGGCGGGTTCTCGCGCGAGGTGACGCTGTCGACCACCACCGGCCAGGGCGATGTGGCCTTCAGCTTCGAGGCGGCCAGCGGCGTGGTCTCCGGCACCATCCTCATCCCCAACGGGAACACCGACTTCGGCAACGTGACCCTTTTCGGCGAGACCATCGCCGCCGTCCGCCCCGAGAGGGTCGGCAAGCGCTTCGAGGAGGTCGCGACCGCGCTCGACGGCTGGAGCACGACGGCCAGCACCGGGACGTTCCTCCTCACCGGCAACAACACCGAGACCGTCGATGTGACCTTCGTCTACAAGACGACGGGACGCTCGGTGAGGAAGCGCGTCTCCATCGTCAACGGCTCCACGACGACGGTCTTCGTCGACCTGACCGACCAGACCTTCGCCATCTCCGGGGCCGTCCTCAACCAGATCAGCAACACGAACTTCAACACCAATCCCAAGCTGGTGGCGAACGCCGGCCACCTGCCCGTGAAAGGCCGCACGGGGGCGGACGTGCCCGTCGACCCGGCCACTGTGGACCTCGGCGATGTGCTGACCTCCACCAACTCCCTGGCCCGCGTCGTCGCCATCCGCCAGGAGTTCGGGGTCGGCACCTCCACTTCCTTCAACCCGGCCACCGACCGCGTGGGTTATCTGACCAGCGCCGGCACCTACACCATCCGCAACGTGCCGCCCGGCGTCTACCTGGTCCGGACGGCCGACATCCGCAGCCGCATGGACGCCGCCGGCACCGCCTGCACCACCTGCGCCGTCGTCGTCCCGCGCCTGGCCCAGATCGTGGCTGTCGGCACCGCCTCGGTCCAGGCCTCCACCTTCACGCTCACCGACGGCTACTCGGTGACCGGAGTCCTGACCCTGGCCGCCGGTGTCCAGGACTTCCGGACGCTGCGTCTGACCCTGCGCAACCGCCGCCTCGAGGTGGTCCGCTCCACCACCGTGGCCTTGGGCAACTCGGCCGCGGGCGTAACGGCCGCCTCCACCAGCTATCGCCTGGAAGGCCTGCCGGCCGGCGAATTCTACACCCTGAGCGTCGAGGACGCGGCCTCCGAGCCCAAGTACCTGGGCCGCCCCATCCGCTTCCCCGATTCGGCGCAGTCACCGGGCGGCCTGGCGGCGAACCTGGTCAGCCAGGACGTCCTCATGCGCCGGGCGGGCTACCTGACCGGCAAGCTCCAGGACGCCGCCTCGGGCGAGCTCTTCACCGAGCGCAACGCCAAGGTCCTGCCGCCGAACCTGCGCATCACCGCCACGGCGAACCCGTGGGTGGAGGGCGGCTTCGCCCAGGCGGCCTCCAGCGTCTCCGCCCGCCCCATCCGCGCCGACGGGACCTTCCTGGTCGGCCCGCTTTTCCCCGACACCCCCTACGACCTGAAGGTCTTCCAGGACAAGTGGGACCTGGCCTTCCTGGCCCAGGGGTCGCAGAACTACTCGCCCGTCGAGCTGGGCGGCCTGTCCCTGCAGCCCTTCGAGCGCAAGGACGTCGGTACCCTGTCGATGAACCAGGGCACCTCCATCAAGGGCACTCTGGTGGACGCCGCCTCCACCACCACGGCCCTGGGCAACATCAAGCTGGTGGCGAAGCCTTCGCACGGCGACGTGTCCCTGGTGGTGGAGACCTTCTCCAACGCCAACGGCGAATTCACCCTCTGGGTCTCCACCTTCGTATCGCCGCAGTACGACGTCACCGTCGCGCCGCGCGACGGCAACCAGGCCGCTTCGGGCGTACGCTACGCCCAGGTCGACCTCATCCGCCTGGCGGTGTCCACCACTCCTTTGAACATCCAGTTGAACGCCCTGCTGGGGTCCGTGACCGGCCAGGTGCTGACCGACGACGGGTCCCCGCTCGCCTATCCGTTCGGCGAGAACCAGGGCTATCCTGCCGCGGCCGTCTTCCTCCAGCCCCTCGGGGTCGTGTCGCTGGACAACCCGCTGGGCGACACCGAGGTGGACACTCTCTCCGACGGCAGCTTCAGCTTCCCGGGCGTCGCCGTGGGCAGCTACACCATCCGCGCGGTCAGCCTGGGCTTCGGGGTGGCCACGGCCACCGTCACCGTCAATGCCGGCAGCTTCTGCATCTCGACGACCACCGTGGTCGGCCTGTGCGCCCCCGGCCTGACCCTGGCCCGCGGCGGCCTGCTGCAGGGCCGCATCCTCCTGCCCAACGGCACCTCGCCCAGCACCGAGGAGGTCGGCGGCGTGGCCGCCGCCAACAGCGACTTCTCCAAGTTCATCATCGGCTCGGTCTCCATCGACCAGACGGCGCGCACGGTGAACAGCTACTCCATCTCCGGCTTCGAGCCGGGCGTCAGCTACAACGTGGTCATCCTCCCGCCGCACCGCGACGACCTCGACGTCGTCTACCCGGCGGAAGGCCAGGGGATATCCTTCTCGGCCGCCGAGAGCACGACGACCAAGACCGTCAACCTGACCTACAGCCGCACGGCGCCGGACTGCTACGCGGACTCCAGGGAGAAGGCGCTCGGCAACGGGCAGTTCCAGGTCAAGATCGCCTGCTCGCAGCCGCTGCGCAAGCTCCTGGCCTCCGACGACGACGTCGACACCATCGTCAGCGTCTCGAGCTTCGCCTCCAACGGGACGAACTACACCGCGCCGAACGGCCAGGGCGCCCTGCTGGGCGGCTCGGACAAGAAGATCGAGTCCAACCGCAAGGAAATCACGGTCGTGTACCGGGCGGGCTCGGCCTCCGAGAAGAACTTCTCCATCAAGCTCAACGCCGTCATGGCCACCGTCGACCCGACCACGGGCGAGAACTTCACCCTGCTCAAGGTCTTCGACTTCGCCGCCGCGGTGTCGCAGAACGGCTCGAACCGCGTCATCACCTCCCAGGCCAACAAGCCGGTCAACAACTCGCAGGGCGGCCAGGTCAACCTGCAGACCTCCGAGCGCGTCGAGGGCCAGGGCGACTCGGAGAAGTTCGGCCTGAACTTCGCCCCCGGCTCCTTCGAGGGCTGCTCGGCCGGGGACACGAACTATAACTGCCAGGGCAAGCTGGGCGACAAGAACAAGGTCCAGGTCGGCGTCCAGGGCTCGCTCGACGCCAACCAGGCGGCCCAGCTGTCCATGGCCCAGCTCGGCTACGTGCCGGCCCGCATCCAGGCCCTGCAGGCCTCGGCCTACGGCCCGCTGGCGGCTTCCACCGCGACCAACAACGCCTTCAAGGCCAACCCGTTCAGCTCCTTCTACGAGGTCTTCCTGCCGCTGGGCATCCGGGCCCAGCTCACCAAGCCCGTCGACCTGACCTTGCCCTACGACACCTCGCTGGCGACGACGACCTCCGTCTCCGCTTTGAAGATCTGGAGCATCTCGAACGGCCAGGCGCCGGTCGAGGAGACCAACAACAAGCGCATCGACACCATCAACAAGACCATCACGGTCTCGGTCGACCACTTCTCCACCTTCGTCGTCCTCAACGGGGCGCCGGGGCTGGTCGGGGCGGCCACCTTCCGCGACGAGAAGCCCATCGCCTTCAACTTCCCGAACCCGTTCGACTGCCGCAGCCGCACCATCAACTGCAACGTGGCCGAGGGCTCCTGCGCGGCGGGCGCGCTGACCGGCGTCGGCACCGTCATCCACTACGCCGCGCCCGGCGCCGTCACGCCGCTCGACCACCGCTTCCGCATCTACAACGTCGCCGGCGAGCTGGTCGACGAGTTCCACAAGACCGCCAACGGCGGCACGCACAACTACGATTTCTGGGACTGCACGAACGCCGCGGGCCGGCCGGTGGCCTCGGGCGTATACATCCTGGAGTACACGGTGAACGGCCAGAGCGTCTACCACAAGATGGCCGTCATCAAGGGGAGCGGCCTGTGACCAACCGGGTCCGACTCTTCGCGCTGCTGGCGGCCCTCGGGCTCGTCTGCGCCGCCGCGCGCCCGGCCCTGGCCATCAACCCCAACGCGGGCACCAGCGCCGCCCAGTTCCTCAAGCTCGGCGCGGGCTCCCGCGCCGGCGCGATGGGCGAGGCGTATTCGGCTCTGGCCGACGACGTCTACGCGGTGTACTACAACCCGGCGGCCATGACCCGCCTGTCGACCAGCCAGCTGGCCGCGGCGCATGCCGAGCACTTCCAGGGCATCAGCTACGAGTTCGCCGGCTTCGTCTACCCGATGGGCCGCCAGGCCGACCACTCCAAGCACGCCATCGGAGCGGCCATCTACAACCTCTCCATCTCCGACATCGAGCGCCACACCGCCGACACGCGCTCGCCGACCGGCAGCTTCGGGGCCGGGGACTACTCCTACAACCTCTCCTACGCCTACCGGCTGTCTCCGCGGCTGAGCCTGGGCGTCACCGGCAAGCTCATCCACGAGACCATCGACAGCTACTCGGCCTCTGCCTTCGCCACCGATTTCGGGGGCCTGTTCACCTTGCCCAGCGTGTGGGGGCGGCCGGTCTGGCTCTCCGCCGTGGTCAAGAACATCGGCAGCGAGATCTCCTTCGCGGGAGTCTCCGACCCGCTCCCGCGCGGCTTCGTCGTCGGCTCCGGCACCCAGCTGACCAAGCGGGTCCGGGCCTCGTTGGACGTGACAAAGTACCGCGACACCGACCTGTTCGTGGGCAGCGGGGTCGAGTACCTGCACCCGTTCACGGCGAACGTCTCCGGCGCGCTGCGGGCCGGCGTCAACACCCACCGCATGGACAACGACGGGCAGAACCTCCTCACGATGGGCGCCGGCGTGCAGTTCTACCGCGCCGGCTTCGACTTCGCCTGGGTCCCCTACGGCGACCTCGGCAACACCTTCCGCTTCTCCCTCCTCCTGAAATTCTAAACTGGTGTCAGACTTTCGGAACTTTCGAAAGTTCCGACAGAGTTTCGAACTTTCGAAAGTTCCGAAAGTCTGACACCGTTGAGGTATTGCGCGCTTCGCGCGGGGCGCGTACCCTTAGAGCATTATTAGGGTAAGAGCCCTCCTCCCAGCCCTGGTGCTGGCCCTATTCTCGCGCCCGGCGGCGGCTGCCGCGCCGGCGGGGCCGTCTGTCGCCGGAGCGTCCGGTCTGCTCCAGCTCAGGCCCGCTTTGGACGCCCCTTGGGCGACTTTGGAGAAGATCCCGTCCGCCCTGGGCCCCGGCGCCGCCCTCAGGACGGGCCGTCAATCGTCCGCCTTCCTCAAGCTGGGCGGGGCCGACACCGCCCTGCTGCAGGAGGACACGGTCCTCACCTTGGAGGACGTCGGGGGTGAGCGCTTCCTGGCCCGCGTGGAGATCGGCGTGTCCGTCTTCCGCTTCGCCGATGTGGGGCGCCGTGTGGTGCAGGTACGCACGCCGGCCGCGGCCCTGACCGTGCGGGGCGGGGAGTTCAGGGTCAGCGTCCTGGCCGGAGGCCGGACCACGGTGGAGTCGGCGGAGGGGGAGCTGGGGGTGGAGGACAACCGCGGGCACCAACTCCTGCTGCGCTCCGGGGAGAGCGTGCGCATCGACCTGCGCGGGCTGGAGGTCCCCGTCAGGATGCCGGCCGCCGCGGCCCTCCGCCGCGAAGGCCTGCGCGAGCGCATCCGGGCGGAGCTGGAATCCGACGCCTTCCGGGAAGGCCTCTATGCCTCCGGGGCCGAGGCCTTGCGGCGCCTGGAATGGGAGGAAGGCCGCACGGCGATGGATTCTCGGGGAGCGCGGGTGCGCGCCGAGTCCTGGGTCAGGCGACCCCGGGCCGACCAGCTCGAGCTGGTCGCCGTGAACGGCCGGGAAGGCCGGACCGACTACCTCTACCACCTGGGCACCTTCAGCGCGGCCGTGCCGGGGGACATCTCGGGCGCCCTGCGGGCGCTGGCCGGCACGGCGGGCGCGGCCCCCGCCCTGACCCTGACCGCCTACGAGTCGGCGCGCTCCAACGGCCCCGACGTCCTGATGGAGACGGCCGACGGCGGACACCTGGTCGACCTCAACGCCAACGCCGACGGCGCCGACGACGTCTCCTCCGTCTTCGACCCGGTGACGGGGGACTTCCGCTCGGCGGCCGGCGCTTCGGCCTGGCGTTCCCTCTTCGACCGGTGGGGGGTCTATGTAAACGGCCGCCTGGCGGCCGGCTGGACGGGCGCGAACATCCTGGTGAACGGCGACGCCGTCCCATCCACCGTCACCGACCCCTTCACGGGAGGGGCCCTCACCGCCGCCCACGCCCTGATGAACGGCGCCCAGCTTGCCGCGCGAGCGGTCTCGGTCACCTATCCCGCTCCCAGCGCTCGGCTGCAGGTCTTGAGCTCGTCCTGGGCCGAAGGCTCTTCGCTGTCCACGGTCTCGCGCGGGCTCTGCGGCGGCGAGGTCGCTTCCGCCGCGCTGCCGGCGGGCTCGGGCGCGGCGGCCTTCCGCGCCGTCCTGCTGGGGGCCGGCTTGGAGCAGAGCGTTTCCTCCTCGCTCTTCTCGGGGCGGACCATCGAGCTGCGCCTCGACCCGGCCCTGGCCTTCATGACGGGAGCCCTGCCGTGAGCGTCCGGGCCCTGCTCTGCGCCCTGCTCGCCTTCCCGGGCCCCGCGCGGGCGCTGGAGACCGTCATTTCCGCGCGCTTCCTGGGGGGCCGCCTGCAGACCGACGGCAGGCCGGGGGCCTTCTCCGGCAGCGCATCGGGCTCGGCCGCGGCGGCCGTGCCGCTGGGGCCCCGCTGGACCTTCTTCCCCGTCCTCGGCGGTTCCTACAGCGGGGTCGAATCGGCGCTCGACACGGCGGGCGGGACGACCTTGTTCTCTGAGGCGATGGAGCACCGTGTTTCGCTGAAAGCCGTCTACGCCCCCGCTCGGGGCCGCTGGCTCCTCAAGCCCCGGGCCGGCTGGCGCATGCGCCTGCTGCGGGAGACCAAGGACGAGGACTGGCTGTCCGGGCTCTTCGACAGCCACACCGTCGACGGGGGCGTGGACCTGGAATGGGACCTGTCGGCCGGGCGGCGGCTCTGGGCCGGCTACGCGCTGTCGCGCACCTTCTTCCCGAACTTCAACTCGCTGGAATCCTCCGCCCCGCTCGACCCGCGCGGCCGGCCGCTGGCCCGCGAGCTGGCCGGCTCGGGGGTCCTCGACTTCGACGCCCACCTGCTGAGCGCGGGCCTCTTGCTCCCCCTGCCCAAGGGCTTGGCCTTGGACCTGAAGGCCGGGCTGCAGGTCCGGCGCTTCCTCCACCAGAAGCTGGTCCGCTCCGACGGGTCGCTCGGCGACTCGACCCGGGGGGACCTGGTCTCCTCCGCCGAGGCCGGGCTCAGGGCCTCGGGCGAGCCGCGCCCGAACCGCCGTCTGCACGGCGGGCTCAGCGTGCAGTTCGAAGACACGGTCTCCGACCAGGCCTGCTTCGACCCCGCCCGAGCGCGCTTCCAGGAGCGCTGCTACAGCTATGCGGCGTGGAAGCTCGGGCCGGACTTCGGCGCGTCTTGGGGGGACCCGCGCGCCCCGGCTTCCCTGGCGGGGGGGCTGCGCTACGGCTGGCGCCGCTGGCCGCACCGCTCGGCCCGGGACGGCATCGGCGCCTACAGCGGCGTCGGATTGCTGGAACAGACCTGGGCGCTGTCACTGGAGGGGCGTTGGCCGCTCGCTCCGGGCCTGGGCCTGATGGCCCGGGTGGAGCGCTCATGGGCGCGCGCCAACGACCATTACGAGGGATTCCACCGGTTCAACCACGACGCGACCTCGCTGCTCTTCGGGGTCGCATTCGAGCGTTAGGAGGCGAAAATGGAGAAGGTAGCGATGTCGGACGCGGACTACGGCCACCTGGCCCGGGCGATGAGGAAGGTCGAGTTCTTCGCGCCGCTCAACGTCGGGGAGCTCGAGCAGATAGTGAAGTACATCATGCTCTGCCGTTATAAGCCCGGGGAGACGGTCTTCCATCAGGGCGAACCGGGGGACGCCTTCTACATCGTCTACGACGGGGCGGTCTCCGTGCGGCTCAAGAGGTACATCTTCCTCTCCAAGACCGTGGCCCGCCTCGGGCCGGGGGACTTCTTCGGCGAGATGGCCCTGCTGTCGCGCGACCCGCGCAACGCCAGCGTGGTCTGCGAGGAGGCGACGCGCCTGTTCGTCCTCCTCTCGGCCGACTTCTCCTTCATGCTCAAGAAGAACCCGGCCTTCGCCGAGGAGATGAAGAAGCTGGCCGAGCGCCGGAAGTTCATGTCGAGGCAGCAGTCCAAGTAGCCAATGGCCCTGCGCCGCACCCTGTGCGCCCTCGCCTTCCTCGCGGCCGCCCCGGCCGCCGGGGCGCCCGTGTCCTGGACCGGAGGGGGGGACGGCGCGACATGGGCGGACCCGGCGAACTGGAGCCCCGCCGGCGTCCCGGGCGCCGCTTCGGACGTGACCATCTCGTCGGGGGCCCGGGTGGACGCCACGGCGGCGGCCGCAGTCGTCGCGGCCTCCCTGGACCTGGGCGGAGCCTCGACGGCCCAACTGCGCCTTTCGACGGGGACGCTGGTGGCCGGGCTTTTGCGCGTCTCCAGCGGTTCGGTGCTCTCCTTCCTCTCCACCCATACGGCGCGGGCGGGGACCTTCAGCGTCTCGTCTGGCGGACTCGTCGAGCAGTACGGGCCCGTCAGCCAGTCGACGACGGCCGTCACCATCTCGGCCGACGTCTTCGACCTGCAGGCGGGGGCCACGGTGCAGGCCACCGGACGGGGCTTCCCCGGCGGGAGCGCCATTTCGGCCGGCACGGGTCCGGGAGGCGGCGGGTCGGGCAGCGGCGGCCGCGGCGCCGGCGGCGGCGGCCACGGAGGAGCGGGCGGAAACGGCGGCTTGGCGGTCAACGGAGGGAGCGCCTACGGCACCGTGAGCCTGCCTGCGACGCTGGGCTCCGGGGGAGGAGGGGGCCTGGCTCCGTGCTTCGGGGGCGCGGGCGGAGGGCTCCTGACGGTCACCGCCGGAACGGCCACGGTCAACGGGGCGTTCCTGGCCGACGGGACGGCCGGCGCGGGGGGCTGCTCCCAGGCCGGCGGGGGGGGCTCCGGAGGGGCCATACTGCTCCGCGCCGCCGTGCTCTCCGGCACGGGTTCCATGCTGGCCCGGGGCGCCGCGGGCGGCAGCGGCGGCGCCGGCCCGGCCGGCGGCGGCGGCGGCGGGGGCCGGGTGGCCATCGTCACGACGGGCTTGAACCTGGCCACCATCGCCATCTCGTCGGGAGCGGGAGCCGGAGGCCCTGGTACGCCCCCGGGAAGCAATGGAGGGGCCGGCAGCGCCTTCGTCGACCCCAAGGTCTGGACCGGGGCGGGGTCGTCCGACTGCAAGGACTCCGCGAACTGGGTGGGCAATGTCGCGCCGCAGGCCTTCGAGAACGCCGTCTTCGGCTCTACCGCCTCCGCCAAATCGTGCACCTGGGATTTCGGGAACCTGCCCATCGGCACGCTGACGCTGGAATCGGGCTACCAGGGGACCTTGGTCTGGAACACCCTGTTCTCGAGCGTGACGGGGCGTTTCGAGATGCGGGGCGGCACGCTCAGCGTCGGGAGCCTCGAGATGAAGATGGGCGGGGACTTCGTCCAGACCGGGGGGACCTTCACGCTCACCGCCGGTACCGTGACCATGACCGGGTTCGGGAAGTCCCTGAGCGTCCTGCCGGGGATGGACTTCAACCATCTCCTCGTGGAGACCGGGGCGTCGCTGACGCTGGCCTCTTCGGTCAGCATTCGGGGCAACATGACGGTCAAGGCGGGGTCCACGATGACCGTTTCGGCCGGCGTGACGGCGCGCTTCGGCGGGGACCTGACCCAACTGGGCCGGGTGGACTCGGGCGGCAGCCGTTATATCCTCGACGGGACTTCCGTCCAGCGCGCGCGCTGGGGCTCCTTCGGCAGCCTGTCCGTCGTCGGCTCTTCCGGCGCCGTCCTGCTGCCGGGCCTCAGTACGAAGACCGCCGTCGCCGGGGACCTCGAGGTCGCCGCCGGCTCGTCTTTGTCGGCGGGCCTGGGGCGCATCGAGCTGAGCGGGAACTGGTCTTCGTCGGGGACCTTCTCCGCCTCCGGCGCCACGGTGGCCTTCGTCGGGCCAGGCGCGCAGAGCATCCTGGCGGGGGCGACGAGCTTCCACTACCTCGAGCTGGCTTCCCCGGGCGGCGTCACCTGGGCCACCGCGGTGGCGGTCTCCAGCGGGGTGACCTTCGTCGACGGCCTGAGCGACCTGGGGACAGCCACCCATTCGTTTCGGGGCGCGCTGAGCGCCTCTAGCGGCTCCTTCCGGGGGTCCTCTGGGACGGTGCTGCTGGACGGCACCGCGGCGCAGCGTATCGCCGCGTCGAGCGCCTCGGTGTTCGGGCACCTCGTCTCCTCGAACCCGGCGGGGGTCGTCCTCGCGGCCGACGCCGCCGTCGAAGGCCCCCTCGAGCTCTTCAGCGGCGCCTTCGACATCTCCGGCCGGGTACTCCGGCTGGGTGAGGGGCTCTACCGCCGCGGCGGGCCCGGACCGACGACGGCCTCCTCCACGGTGCGCCTGGAGGGCGCTTCGCTGCAGGAACTCTCCCTGGCCGGCGCGGCGCTTGACTCGCTGGTCGTGGCCAACTCCAGCGCCGGCGCCTTCCTGCGCGACGCGCTCGTCTTGCGCGGTACCTTCACGGTCCTGGCGGGGGCGGTGTTCGACGGGGGCGCCAGTTCCATTTCTGTGGTCGGCTCGTCGTCGGGATGGGTGACGGCGGGGGCGGTCTACACCTCCTCGAGCGCCCACCGCGTGCTCTGGCAGAGCCCCGCCGGGGGGCGGGTGCTGGTGTCGAGCGCCTCGTCGGTCACCGGCCAGGTCGACGTGCGCGGCGCGGTCCGCCTGAGCGCGTCCATGACCCTTTCGACGGGCGCCATCAACCTCTTCCCGGGGGGGACGCTTGACTCCCGGGGCTCGACCTTGACCCTGCGCGAGGCCGGAGAGCTCTACATCGGCCCGGGCTCGGCCTACCTGCACGACGCCGGTTCTTGGCTCGTATACTCCGGCTCCGGCACCGACCGGGGCGCCCTGCTCTCCACCGGGCCGGTGGGGAACATCCTTTTCGCCGCCGACAGCGCCACCACCACCTTCCGGTTCGGCTCCCTGGCCGTGGATGGGACGCTCCGGGCGGCGACGGGGACGGTGCGCCTCTCGACCGGGGCCCGGATGACCTTGGGCGGCGACCTCGTGTCAGCCGGGGGCGTCTTCGACTTCGCCTCCGTCTCGTCGGCCACTTTGGTCATGACGGGCTCCGCGCTGCAGCGGCTGGAGCCGGGGCCGCAGAGCGCGCTGCGCGGCCTGGAGGTCGCCTCCTCGAGCAGCGTGGCCGTGGCGCCCGGCACCGCGCTGCGGGTGCGCGGGGCCTTGGCCCTGACTTCAGGCCGTCTGGAGGCCTCCGACGCCTCCTTCGGCCTGGAGGGGGATTGGGCGGGCGCGGGCGGGACCTTCGCCGCGCAGCGCTCCACGGTCTCCTTCCTCTCGGCGTCCACGCAGGCCTACGCCGACAAGCTGCACCAGGCCTTCAACGGGCTCTCCGCCGGACCCGGCGCCCGGGTGTTCTCCGCCAGCTTCGACGCCGCGGTCTTCTCGGCGACCCAACCGTCGGCCGGGATAACCTTCTCCACCTCGGGCCTGCACGTCCTGGCCGACCTGCGCGTCAACGGGACCTCGACCGGCACCCCGGTGGACCTGCGCAGCGCGTTGCCGGGCACTCCGTTCAGGCTCTCCGTCCAGACCTCGACGATGAGCGCGGCGGCCGTCAGGGACGCCGACGCCACGGCGGGGGCTCTGCTCTACGCCAACGACGGCTTGACCCGCGACGACGGGGGCAACAGCGGCATCGAGTTCCGGCCGACCCTGCTGGTCATCGCCCCCGGAGAGACCTTCGTGGCGGGCACCGGACGGACCGGCACGGCGCTTGTGCAGACGGCGGGCTCGTCGTTCACGGTCACCGTGCACGCGGTCTCCAACGCCTTCCTGCCCGTCCGGACTTCCACCGCGGCGACGACCGTGCATACCGGGGACACCTTCGACACGGAGCCGTCCAGCGCGGCGTTGAGCGCCGGGTCGGCCGCCTTCCCGGTGACGCTGCGCGTGGCGGAGCCGGCGCCGGCCACCTCCCTGGTCTGGGCGCAGGGCGCCGGGGCGGCGGGAACGGCCGGGTCCACGGTGACGGTGCAGGCCGCGGCCTACTCCTCCCTGCAGGTCCTGGTCCCCGGCGAGGCCGCGCTGCCCGGATCCCCCGCGGGGCGCACGGGCACCAGCGATTTCCAGATCCTCAGCCGGCCGTTCTCCGTCCTGGTACGCGCCGTGGACCCGTTCGGCAACCTGATTTCGACCCTGACGGACACGGTCTCGATTTCGCTGGTGGCGTCGGCATCGCCGACCCTCCCGTCCCCCCAGGCCCTGTCCGGCGGGTCCGTGACGCTCTCGGGGCTGACCATCCGGGCGACCGGGCTCTACACCATTTCGGCGGCCGACGCGTCGAATGCGGGTGTTCCGGCCGCACAGAGCTCCACGTTCTCGGTGTTCTCCCTGTCCGCCTCGAGCCCCGTGCTGAGCTTCTCGCTGCCCAGCGGGGCCGCGCTGGGCACGCTCAGCGGCAGGCTGGCCGGCGGCGCCCAGGACAGCGTGTCCGTCACCGATGTCTCGGTGGGCGTGCGCGACGGCTCGACCGGCTTATGGTACGACTGGGCGTCGTCCTTCTCAGCCGCTTCGACGGTCTTCCGCTCGGCCGGGGTCACGCCGTTCCGCGGGACCGACGTCGAGTGGATCCTCTCGTTCCCGGACTCGGTGCTGACCTCGGGCCGCGACTACTTCGTCCTGATGAGGGCCTCCAACCCGGCGGGGCTGGCCACCCTGCTCGGCTCCACCTTCACATTCAACCGGGGCATCCTGCAGTTCTCCCCTGCCGACGGAGAGGGGACGGCGGCCGTCCTCCCCGTGTCCACCGGGGCCTGCCAGGCCGTCGTCACCACGGTGACCTTCACCGTGGGGAACTCCGGCCTCGGGCGCGGGGGGGCCGTGGCGCTGCGCATCCCCCCGGGCTGGACGCCGCTGGCGGGGCTGACGGCCGCCGTCCCTCCGCCCCTGGGCTACGCCGCCGTCGTCTCGACGAGCCTGGCCTGGAGCGTGGCGGGGTCTTCCGAGGTCCTCTTCGCGCCGCCGTCCATCGGCAGCGTGACGCTGGGCAGCGACTGGCTGGCGGTCCGCGTCGCCAGCGCGGCGCCGAACCTCTTCAAGCCGGGGGAGGACATCCGCTTCTACTACACGGGCTATCCGCCGGCGCGCGCCGTGGGCCGCCACCTCCTCGATGTGCGCAGCCGGAGCGCCCAGTCGGGGACTCTGGTCGCGGTGGCATCCGCCCCCGCCGTCGCGCTGGCGGCCGGTCCGGCCAGCGGGTTGGAGTTCTCCGACCGGGCCCCCATCGCCTTGGGCCCGCTTCAGGGCTCCGCGACCATGCAGCTCTTCCTCACCGACGGCTGCGGCAACCCCGCCGTCTCCACGCTGGCCGTGGTCATCGGGCTCTCCGCCGGACAGCCGGCCGCCTCCGGCTTCTCCCGGGACCTCTCGGCCGCCTTCTACGCGGCCGGCGGCGCAGGCATCGTTTCGGTGACGGTGTCCACGGGGCAGTCCGCTTCCCCCGCGTTCTATATGACGACCTCCACCAGCGGGGTGGACTCGGAGTCCGTGCGCGCCACGGCCACGCTGGCCGGCTCGGCGGTGGACGCCCTCCGGACCGCCCTGATACGGGCCTCTTCGGTGGCTCCGACGGCCGTCTCGGTCGACACGGGGACCCTGAGCGCCGGGGCCACGAGCGTGCTGCTGGTCCCCGGGGCGGGGTCCGCGGTGGTCCGCTTCAGCGTCACGGACCCGGCCGTGCCTTGGGACGTGGCCGTGGCCACGGAAGCCTCCTTCACGACCCCGCTGGCGCGCTCGGCCGGGACGGGCGACGCCTCGTCGGCGTTGTCATACCGTTGGGACGCCGTGGCCTGCGCGCGCGCCTGCTCCTTCGTCGCTCCCGGCCGCTACCCCGTCAGGGTCCGGGCGGGGGGCAATCCCGGGACCTCCGTCGAGGTGAGGGTCGCCACCAGCCCCTTCATCAGCGGCAGCCTCGGAACGTCGGGCGCGGGGGCCTTCGTGAGCGTGGAAGGGCCGGGAGCGGGCTACGGGTCCTCCGCGACGGCGGACTCCTCAGGTGCGTTCAAGGTCTGGGGCCTGCACGAGGGGGCCCGCTATGCCGTGCGGGCCTCCTCCTTCGTCATGGTCCAAGGCGTGGGCGTGCGCCTCTCCACCGCCGTCTGTTCGGTGGCCGCCTCGACGGCCGGCGGGGCGGCGGGGTCGCCCTCCTTCGCCGTTCCCGGGCTCATGAGGGTCAACGCCTCCGTGCCCGTCCTCTCCCCGGAGGAGGTGTTCGGCTCCGTGCTGGCGCGGGGCGCGGACGGTTCGGCGGCGGCTTCCGGCGTCCTGCATTTCCCGCGCGGGGGGGCGAGCTCGGACGACGGGGCCGTGGCCTTGGGGGCCAGCGCCAGCACCTGGACCGTCCTCGCCCTGCCGCCGGGCGTCTATACCCTGGAGGTGGAGGTGGCGCGCTTGGGCCTGAGCACGCGGCCGGCGGCCGTGACCGTGTCCACCTCGGCGACGGCGGACGTCTCGTTGGCCCTCGACCGCCGGGCCGCGCTGAGCGGGACGGCCGTCCTCGTCACGACTTCGGCGTACGGCACCTCGGTGGCCGTGGCGGCGGCGCCCTCCGGCAGCAGCGTGCCGACCCGCTTCGCCAGCCTGTCCATCCCGGCGGCCTCCAGCGGGACCGTCCCCTCCAGCGGCGTGTTCCGGCTCTATGGCCTGACGCAGGGCTCGTGGACCCTGACGGCGCGGGCCCCGGGGCTGCTGCCGGCGACGACGACGCTCTTCGTCTCCGGGACGGCCGACATAGGCGACGGGGCCACGGGCCAGGGCGGACCGGCCCTGACCTTGGGGCTGGGGGCCGTCCTGCGCGGCACGGTCACGGTCCAGGGCGACAGCCGGGGATTGGCGGGGACGGGCCCGGCCCCGGATGCCGCCTCATCGAACGGCTTTTCCGTGCTCGTGGAGGCCTTCGAGCCCCGCCTGCTGCGCAGGGAATCGGGCATCGTCCGCCTCTCCACCGACGCGGCCCAGAGCGCGGCCCAGTTCCAGCTCGGCGGCCTCGAGCCGGGGCTGTGGGATGTCCGCGCCGTCGTCAGCGGGTTTGAAAAGACTCCGGCCGGCGACGAATCCGTCCGGGTCACCAGCGCGGGCGCGTCGGTGGGGCTCGTGTATGCCCGGCCCTCGGCCCGGGGACTGGTGTCGGTCCGCATCGAGCCGCCCGCTTCGCCCTGCTCGTGCAGCGCCGATTTCGCGCGGCTGGCGCTGCTGCATACGGACCCCTTCGGCGCCCAGACCGCCGTGGCCGTGGCGACGGCCCTGGCCGGGGCGTCGTTCCAGTTCTATCCGTCCAGCCTGACGATGACGACGCCGGCGCTGGCGTCGGGCATCAACCGCTGGACCTTCCTCGACCCGGCCACGGGACGCTCCGCCTCGGCGGCGCTGTCCCTGACCCCGGCCGCCACGGCGGAGGCCCTGCTCGACCTTTCCGGAGGGAGCAAGACCGTCTCTGGCCTGGTCCGGCTGACGGGGCCGGTGCGGATATCCTCGACCGGGTACTCGGTCACCGTGTCGTCGCTGCCGGGCCTCGTCGCCTTCGCCGCGCGGGCCCCCTATTGCCTGCTCTCATCCTCGTCGCCGGTGACCTTGTCCGCGGCGCGCGTCGAGCTCGTGCCGGTGGGAGACGGGTCGGCGGGGGCTCCGGGGCCCCTCGCGCGCGCCGGACAGTCCTGCGCCTCGTGGTCCCCTTCCGTCGCCGCGCGCACGCCCGCCATCGCCTATGTGGGCGCCCTGGCAGCGGACGGTTCCTTCCTCATCCGCGGCGTCCCGCCCGGCTATTACCGCGTCCGCATACCGGGAGACCTCGACGGCAGCCCGGGCAACGGCGACGAGGCCGCTCCGGTCGAGGCGTCCCTCGCCGTCACGGCCGACACGGCGTTGGACCTGAGGCTCGGACCGGGCGGCTCCGTGCAGGGGGCCCTGGCCCTTCCGGCGGGCGCGCCCGCGAAACGCCGTCTGGACGTCATGCTCTCCTCGTTGGACGGGACGGAGCTGCGCCGGGTCTCGGTGGAGGCCGCTCCCGGCTCTCCGGCCGCCTTCGCCGTCAACTCCCTCCCCGACGGGGAGTTCGTCCTCGCCGTGGCCGACGCCGGGACCCCGCGGGCCTACGGCGCCCGGCCGCGCCTCATCAGCCTCAACGGGGGGGCGGCCGACGCGGGGACCGTCTCCCTCGAGGCCCTGGGGTCCATCCGCCTGCGCCTCGCCCTCGAGCGCCGTTCCTCGTCGGGCACCCTGGAGCTGGTCCCGATCGACGGCTCGGACCGGACCTTGCTGCCCGCGGAGCTGCGCATCGCCGCCGTCGCCTCTCCCTGGCGGGAGGGGGGCTTCTTCCCGGCCCAGGGCGCCTTCTGCGGCCCCCGCGGCTGCGCCCGGCCCGACTTCGACGCGGCGGGGACCATCCTCATCGGAGGGGTCTTCGCGGGCGTCTATGACGTCGAGCTCGTCCCCGGGCCGGGGGGCGGCGTCGACGCCGCCGCCGCCGTGCGGGCCGGCGTACGGGTGGCCGAGGGGCAGACCGCCGAGCTGGGCGTGGTGAAGCTGCGTTCGGCCGCGACGGTAGCGGGCCTGCTGACCGACTCGTCCGGCGGCCTGCCCGCCGGCGGCGTGCCGGTCACGGCCCGGCCTTCGGTGGGGGGGCTGTCGAGCCTGCGCCGTCCCGCGCGCACGGTGCGCAGCGACGGCGCGGGCCGGTTCTCCCTGGGCGGGCTCGACCCCGACGTCCGGTTCTACGACATCGTCGCGGCCGCCCGCCCGGAGGACCCATCCGAGCCGCCTCCGGCCTACGATGAGACCGTCATCGCCGGGGTCGACGTCCTCAGCACGGCCGCGCTGAGCATCCCGCTGCGCGCGGCGCCGTATTCGGTCTCCGGGCGCGTCCTGGCGGCCGACGGGGGGCAGCTGCTGGGCGCCTCGGACGGGGCCGTGGCGGAGCCGGGCGCCGAGCTCTACCTCTACCCGGAAGGCCGGCCTCCGACGGAGGGCCCTTTGGGGAACACCGTGTCTCGGACGGCCCCGGACGGGTCGTTCTCCCTGTCGGGCCTGTCGGCGGGCGCCTACAGGCTGACGGTGGAGGCCCTCGGCTGCGCCCCCCGGACCCTCCCTGTCCGGGTGACGGCCGCATCGCCCTCCTTGGGGACCATCACGCTGCAGCGGGCCGCGTCCCTCTCCGGCGTCCTGCGCCGTCCGGACGGGGGCGCGCCCGGCGAAGACGAGGTCCGCCGGGTCTTCGCGGCGACGGCCGACCTGTCGGAAGTCCTCGAGGGGGGCCTGCTGCGCGATTCCGCGGGCCGCTCGGCGGCTCGCTACCGGGTCGGCGGGTTCGTGCCGGGCAAGACCTACCGGCTCATCGTGCTCACGGCCGACGACGAGCCCTACACGCCGCCCGAGGCATCGGCCCTGTCCTTCTCGACGACGACGGAGTCCCGCGTGCTCGACGTCGTGGTGCGCCCGCCCGCTCCGCGCATCACCGCGAAGTCCCGTCGCTCCGGGGGGGCCTTCCTCATCGAGTTCAACTCCTCGCGCCCGCTGCGGGCGCGGACCGCGGCCGACGACGACCCGGCCAGGCTGGTCTCGACGGTCTCGGCGTCAGGGGCCCTCAGCGGCCTGGAATTGTCGGCGGACCGGCGCAAGGTGCTGGGCATCTATACGCCGGGGGTCTCCGAGTCCAGCTTCACGCTGCGCTTCGCGGCGCGCACCGAGGAGAGGGACCCCGACGCGGCGGATTCCGCGGAGTTCCTGGCGGTGGCGACGGCGGCGTTCTTCTCGGGGGTCGACGGGTATCAGTCCACCCAGCTCTCGAACCTCACGGGCGGGACGCTGTCCATCGAGGGGGACCCGGGGCGCGTGGCCCTGCCCAAGGGCGCCTTCATCCTCGACGCGTCCTCCTCCGCCTCCATCGCGCTGCGGCGGACCGACGAGCTCCTGCTCGGGGCGCGGGGGCTGGCGGCCGCCGGCTTGTCCGCCGAGGAGGCGACCCGTACGTCGCTGCGCTTCGGGACGGACGCCTACCCCGCCGGCCTCGTGCGGGCGATGGCCGCTACCCCGCCGGACGTCCGCCCCGCGGGGCCTTACTACGACGTGGCCGTCTCCTCCGGCCTCGGCTCGCGGCTGGCCAAGCCCGCCCGGCTGAGCCTCGGGTACGCCGCCGGAGCCGAGCCGGCGCGCCTCAACGTCTACTGGTACAACGAGGCCGCCAACGCCTTCGTGCTCCAGCAAGACGTCACCGGGGCGCCTCTCGAGCTCGACGCTTTGAACAAGACCGTCTCGCTCTCCGTCGACCATTTCTCCACCTTCGTCCTCTTCGACGCCGCCGCCGCCGTCATCTCGGGGAACGCCTATGACGGCGGGGTCCTCAGCGCCTACAACTTCCCCAACCCCTTCGACCTGCGCCTCAAGACCGTCACCCCCATCCACGGGGCCGCCATCCAGACCGTCCGGGGGACCTTGGTCCGCATCGCCGTCCCGGCCGGCCAGGGCGGGGACGGGCGCCTGCTGGTCTTCAGCGCGGCGGGCGAGCGCGTGCGCACCGTCGACCTGGGCCAGCTGCAGGGCGGCCGGTCCTATTACCAAGCTTGGGACGGGGCAAACGACGCCGGAAAGGACGTGGCCAGCGGGCTCTATATAGGCCAGGTGAAGGTGGGCGGGCGCTCCGCCTTCTTCAAGATGGCGGTGCTCAAATGAGGGCGCGGCTCCTCTGCCTGCTGCTGGCTTGCGCCGCGGCCGATGCGGGAGCGTTCGGCGCGGCCGACAAGGGCACCTCGGCCGCGGCCTTCCTGAAGATCCCCGCCGGAGCCCGGCCGGCCGCCATGGGGGACGCCTTCGGAGGCCTGGCCGACGACCTGCACGCGGCCCATTACAACCCGGCCGGGCTGGCCTTCCTGGAATCGCTGGAAGCGGCGGCCACCCATGACAGCCACTTCCAGGACCTGGCCCACGATTTCGGGGCGGTGGCGGTGCCGCTCCTGTCTCTGCGGGACACCCGCCTCAAGCGCAACGCCTGGGGCGTGGCCGCCTTCTCGGTGAAGACCTTGGTTGCGTCGGGCATCGAGCGGCGGGGCCTGGTCGAGACCGACGCGGCGCAGGGGACGTTCGGCGCCTCCGACTTCGCTTACTCCCTCTCGTACGGCCGGCTCGCCCTGCCGGGCCTGGCGGTGGGCGGGACGCTGAAGCTCGTCGAACAGCGGCTGGACTCGGCCAGCGCCCGGGCCCCGGCCGTCGACGGCGGAGCGCTCTGGCGCGGGCGGCGGCTGAGCGCCGGCGCCGGCTGGCGGAACTGGGGCGGGCGCCTGAGCCTGGGCTCGAGCCCGGCCCCGCTGCCGTTCGCCTTATATGCGGGCGGCGCCCTGCGCCCCGCGCAAGGGCTGCTGGCCTCGGTCGAGGTCCGCTTCCCGCGAGACGATTCCCCGCAGGTCTCGCTGGGGGCGGAAGCGGCGCGGACCTTCGGAGCCATGACGACGGCCCTGCGCGGCGGCTGGAACAGCGCGAACACCGATGCGGAAGGCTTCGGCGGCGTGACGCTGGGCGGCGGGGCTTCCTACGGGCGCTTCGGCGTGGACTTCGCCTGGGTCCCGTTCGGGGACCTCGGCGCGGCCTACCACACGACCATCCGTCTGAAGTTCTAGGGCTCCTCGAAGCGGGCGTCCCACCAGCGTTCGAGGGCCGCCGCGTCCAGGCGCTTCTCGTCGGCGGTCATCAGCACCGACCCCGCCTCCAGCGAGAGCTCGGCCGCGCCCGACGGGAGCACGCGCATGGACCAATCGGCCGAGGACGCCTGGGCCCGGGCATTGGGGACGAGGACCTGGGCGGGCTCTCCCTCGCAGCGGGCGCGCAGGCGGGCCGAGCCGCGGCGCAGGAAGGCGACCGGCTTGCCGCTCTTGGACGCCTCGAGCCTGCTCTCGGGCCCCAGGACGGCGGACAGCCCGCCCGGCAGGGACAGCGCACGCGTCTCCCCGGGGCCGGTCTCAACGACGGCGCCGGGCTCAGGGGCCTGGCCGGAATACGCCGGCGCGGCGGCCGGGGCGGAGGTGGAGGTCTCCACTTCGCCGTCGAACAGGGTGAGCGCGGCGGCGCTGAGCTGGAACTTGGTCCCCCGCACCGATGTCACGCAGGAGGGGGTGCGCACCTCGAACTTCTTGAATTTCCCTCGAATCGCCGCTCTGGCTTTCCCGAACAGCGCATCCAGGGACTCATAGTAGAGCTCCCCGCTGTGCAGCGTCCAATCCTTCGTGTCGAAACGGCTGTGCGGGCCCAGAGTCAGGCTGGTCCCATCCGGAAGCAGGATGTTCGCGGCCCCATCGCCGGTGGTGATGATGCCGGGCTCCTCGATGGCCGAACCCGCGGTGAGGGGGCGGCTCCCGTCCTTCGTGATGAGCGTGACTTCCCCTTTCACCGACGACGCTCCGAAGACGGCTTTGGGCTTGAGCCGCATCTTGGCGAGCATCTCGCCGAATTCGCGCAGCTTGCGCAGGCTGGCGGCCACCACGGCCAGGGACTCTCGCGTGTCGGAGACGGCCTTGCGCAGGAGCTGGGCGGCCTCGATGTTGGAGGCCGAAGGCTTGGCCGACGCCTGGGCCAGCAGGCCCTGCCGGCTGGCGAGACGGCGCTCCAGGTCCGTGCGCTGCAGTTCCAGCCGGGCGATTTCGTCCGCGAACGGCGCGGGGTCCGCCGCCCGCACAGGCCCTGCGAGCAGCAGGGCCAGCAGGACCAGGGACCTCACTTGAAGCCTTCGTCTCCCGCGCCGGAGCCGGCCGGGGGCAGGGCGCCGATGGGGCCCCCGCCCCGGCCGCGGCCGATGAGGGGGGACTCCAGGCTCAGGCGATAGTCGCCCTTCAGGCGCTCGGCGAAGAGCGGGTCGACGGAGACGTCGGTCTCCTTGCGCAGGCCCGTCCCCGCCGCGGCTTCGGAAGCCGGAACGCAGGCGTCGCCGCACAGGTTGCCCTCGTGGTAGTCGTTGTAGCCGCCGGAGAAGCGGCAGGCGTTCTGACATTGGAGCAGGGTGGGGTTGGCCGACAGGATGGAGTCATAGAGCTCGGTGCGGCCGCCTTCGAGGACCAAGCCATGCGAGCGGTTGTCGGCGACGGTGAGGCCGCGCAGCGTCCCGACGCTGTTCTGGGCGAACACCCCGTAGTCGTTGTCGTGGAACACGCTGCGCTGGACCTTGAAGGTGGAATTGACCAGCCTGAGCCCGACCTGGCTCTTGCTCATCACGCAGTCCTCGACCAAGGTGTCCGGGGAGTCCTCGACGGACGCGCTGTGGCCTCCGGTAATGGTCAGCCTGCGCAGGGTCGTCCCCCGCGCCTGGCGTACGGCCGCGGCGGAGTCGGCGCTGCGGGCCGACATCTCGACGGAGAGGTCTTCGACCGTGACGCCGGCGGCGCCCGTCACGAAGAGCCCTCCCTCCAGGACGGTGGAGGGGCCTTCCCCGCGCAGGGTCCGTTTGGGAACGGACACCAGGACCCCTCCCTTGTAGCGTCCCGCGCGCAGGAGCACGGTGTCCCCGGGCTGCGACATCAGCAACGCCCCGGCGGGGGTCCGGAAATCCCCGCTCCCTTCCGGGGAGACCGTGAGCGTACGCGGCTCGCGGGAGGCGGGAGCCCCTTCGGCGAACTCCTGGCCGGCGGGGGCTCCTTCGTTGAGCCTGAGCTGGACCGCCTGCGTGTACTTTTTGCGCGCGTCGGTGAGCTCGAGGGCGACCATGTCCAGGGGCTTGCGGCCCGAGAGGAAGGCCTTGGCCTGTGCGATGGCGGAAACCGCTTCTCCGTCCATGGAACGGATGAGCACCGGGGCGCCGGGCCAGCCGAGGAGCTTCATGGCCTTCTCCACCACCTTGTCGGGGGGGGCCGCCAGCGTCAGCCCGGAGGCGGTGTCGTTGACCTTGAGGCCGAGCACGGCCGGGTAGAATCCCAGCGTGCAGGCGGCCGTCCGGGGCTTGCCGTTCGAGAAGACCTTGAAGGAGACCGCGCTCCCGCCCCCGGCGGCCTTGACCTGAGCAAGATCCGAGAGCGGCAGGTCGTCCATGCTCGACAGGAAGTCTCCGGCCTTGAGGCCGCAGGCCTGGGCGGGAGTCCCGCGCATGACCGCTAGCACGAGCAGGCCCGGCAGGTCCGCTTGAAGACGCAGGTCCGAGCGCAAAGCGGCATCGGTGATAGGGCCGGCCGATACCCCGAGCCAGCCCGAGGGCTTGGCTGGGAACCCGGCGGCCGCAGCCTGCGGGGCATCCCCTTTCGGGGGGGCGCTCACGCAGGCGGCGAGGAGGGAGAGGGCGAGCGGCATGAGGATTTTTTTCATTTGATTCGTATCCTCTGCGGGGCGTTCAGCCCCGAGCGAATGGAGCGCAGCCTTTCTGTGCGTGCGCGGATGTCCGAGGCGCGGGTATCTCCGGGAGCGGCTTCGAGGAATGCCTCGAGGTCGCTCAGGGCCGCCTCCGCGTGGACGGCGAAGGCCCCCTTGCCGCGCATGGCCAGGCTTTCGCGCAGCAGGCCGGAGGCTCGGTAGGGTTCGGGCCACCAGGGGGCCAGCACCTGCGCTGCCGAGAAGGCGGCGAGGCCCTGGTTATAGCGCCCGGCCGCCGCTTCCGAGCGGCCGGTTTCGAAGAGGTCGGCCGCCACTTTGGGAAGGGGCAGGCCGGGATTCAGGCCCCGAGCCATGCGCGCGACCTTGCGCCCGAGCGAGGTCCGGTCCTGGGCCTCGGGGTGGAGGCTCAGGTAGCGGACATATTCCGAGGCCGCGAGCCGGAGCAGCCCCAGCCTCTCGGCGCAGAGGGCGAGGTTGAAGCGGGCGCGCGCCGACGCGGGGTCCAGCTCCAGGGCCTGGAAGAAGCGCAGGCGGGCTTCGGCGAACCTCTTGGACCCGGCCAGACGCACCCCGTCATCGGTCAGCTTAGAGGAGGCTTCCCTGCTGTAGGAGGCCAGCTCCGAGCCGCTCAGGCTGAAGTCGGCTTTGCCCGAGCTCCCGGCGCACTCAGCCTTCGCGCGCACGGTCGCCGCTCCGGTGGGCGGGAGGGAATAGGAGAGGTTGCGGGGGTCGAAACGCGCCGTGCCGGAGGCCTCGGCCTTCTCCTCGGATTCCAGCCCGCTGGGCAGGGTCAAGACGACCCGCGCTCCCGGGCAGGGCACCGAGCCGGACCGGAACACCCTGCTGACGCTCACGCCGAGCGCCGTCTCCGCCCCTCCGGGGCGGCGCAATTCCAGGCGCAGCTCGGCCGCGGCGGGGAGCGCGAGGAGGAGGGCGAGCAGGCTAGCGGCCATCGCCGAACTCCGTGAATAGGCCGTCGAGCCTGCCCTCGTCGTTGCCCGCCTCATTGAGGCGGTCGGCCGCTCCCCGGCCTTTCTTGGCCGCTTCTTCGGCCTCGCGCTTGAGCCGTTCGGCATCGGCGCGGGCCTGCTCGAGCTCTCGCCGGGCGGCCGCTTCGGCTTCGCGCGCGGCGGCGAGAAGGGCCTTGTCCTCCGTGGGCTCCGCCGTCTTCTTCTCCGCTTCGGCGAGCGCGGCTTGGGCGCGCACGGCCTTCTCGCCGGCCTGGGCGGAGCGGACCTTGAGCTCCCCCGCCCGGGCGAAGAGGTCGGCGGCGAGCTCCGCGGCCTTGAGGCGCTTTTCGACCACGGCGGGGCCCGGCAGGGGAGGCTCGGGGATGTCGCAGCCCTTCATGGACACGTCGAAGGACATCCCCTGCATAGCCTGGGCCGACTGGCGCAGAAGGAGGGCGGTATCGTCATCGGACAGAGGGTTGTTAGAGGAGCGCTTGGCCGCTTGGCCCAGGCAGGCGCTCAGCAGCAGCTGCTTGGGCAGCGCGGGGGTCCGGGGCGGGAGGTTTTCACGGGGCACACCGGAGAGCTGGTCGACGAGCGCGCGCCTGAGCTCGCTGTCGGGCTTGCGGAATTCCTCGAATTTCTTCAAGGCTTGGTCGTAGACCGGATTCGGGGCGTATTCCGGCTGTGGGGGCGGCGGCGGCGCCTCCTGCTCGGGCGGCGCGGCCGAAGGCCCGGACAGGATGGCGCGCATGGCCGCCTCCATGATGGAGAGGCCGATTTGCTGGTCGAAGCTCAGGCCTCCCTTCCCGCCGCCTGAGGACCGCGATTTCCCGGATTTGGAGGATTGCGAGGGGGCGTTCGCGTCGTCGCAGTCGGGGGTGGAGTGGGCGGAGCGGCAGCTGCAGTTCAGGCGGAAGTTGGATTCCTTCCAGGCCGAGATGGTGCCCGGGCAGTCCATCGTCGGAGACTGGGCCCGGGCGGCTGCCGCGGTGAGCAGCGCGGCCGCGACGCAGAGGCGTTTCAGATGCCTTCCGCGGTGCTCGCTGCTGTCCCGAACCCGATGGCCTTGTAGGAGGGGGTGCCCGGCTGGAAATCGCGCTTGAGGTTATACTGCAGCGTCATGCAGTCTGGGGCGCTCGCCGCGCTCTTCAGCACCCAATTCTTGGTGTAGGCCGAATAGCCCGTGATGCCGCAGTTCGCCTGGCGCCCGGTGTCCCGGGAATACTGGAGGGCGGCGGGCCCGGTTGACATGACGCCTTCGCTGATCTCCAGCATGACGTCGCAGCCTTCCGCCAAGGCCCGGTCCCAGGCGACGACCCGGAGGCTGTGCAGGCGCGCCGGATTTCGCGGGGGGTTGGCCGTCATGCTGCTGGTCAGAGGTCCTCCCTGCCCTAAGGCCGGGAGCACGCAGAAATTCACCGCCCTGGCTGAAGGGTCTACGGAGGCGACCGCGCAGCCCGCAAGGCAGGCAAAGGCCGGGAGGAGCGGGAGGAGGCACTTCATAATATGAGTAGGACAGCAACAAAGTTGCCGTTGGCTGAATCGGAGGGCGGAGTACTGCTCAGGCCGGCGTTCGAGGCGGGGTTACTTCTTGTCTTTCCACATGCGCCCGGTGGCGGAATGGGAGGACTCGCCGCCGGACTTCATGGCTTTGCGCTCGTCGCGCATCTCGTTGAGCTGTCCGGCCGTGGCCCCGCCGTTCTCTACCGTCGCCCACTCGTCTTCCGCCGCGCCCTTGGCGCCGTTCTTGTTGGCGGGGACCTTCGTGCCCGGGAGGGCGGCGGAGGAGGGGAGGGGGGCCAGGGCGTCGCGCAGGCCGGTGCCGCGGGTGATGATCTGGTCGTGGTCCGTGCCGGTGTGGGCAGGGGAGAGGCGGATGGAGGACACGATGCCGTCCTCGCCCTGCGTGATGGAGCCCTGCAGCACGGCGCGGGAGAGCGGGTCGGCGGGCACGGCCTCGATGGGCTTCGCGGTCTCGGGCTTGGCGGAATCCTTGGGCGGGGTGGGGGCCGTGCGGCGCGGGGCGCAGGGGTTCGGGTAGAGGCAGATCTGGTAGGGGCCCGACGGCTTGACGGGCGCCTTGGGCGCTTCCTGCGCGAAGACGGCCGTCCCGGCGAAGGTCACGGCCACGGCGAGAATCATCGTCTTCATACCTTAAGTTTATGCCCTAAAGGCCGAAAGGATAAGTGACGGTAGGCCTAGGAGGCGGGATGGAAAGGGCCTAGGCCCGAATAGGACTCTTGGTCCCGGTCGTCTATTTGCTGGGGCAGACGCCGACGGACTGCATGATGTGCTGGGAGCAGTTCCCGGTGGGGACGGGGGCCCTGCGCGTCCGGGAGGCGCCGGTGAACGGCTCCCCGGCGTCGGTGACGCCCTGGTCGTCGAGGGCGGCGCCCTCGGCGAGGATGCCGGAGACGGCGGCCACGGCGCTGCGGCCCACGGTCTGGGCCGCTTCGGCCTCGAGGAAGGCCGGCGAGGCGCGCAGGCGCCCCTCAGTCTGGGCGATCGGGATGACGTTGGCGTCCGTGGGGCCTTCGGGGCGGCCGTTCTTGAGCCCCTGGTGGAAGTCGATGAGGTTCTGCGCCACCGCCTCGCAGTTGCCGGCCTCCTTGCAGTTGATGGCCCTGCCCCCGTCGCGGCCGCCGGTGCTCCCGGTGCCGCGGCCCTGGGCGATCTGCCCGTCGGGACCGAGCGCCGGGCCGCCGGTGAAGCCGGGCCCGGGCGGGAGGTCGTAGGCGCCCGACCCGTCCGGAGCGAAGGCCATGCCCGTCATGGGGTTGTCGGCGCCGTCGTAACTGGGGCTGCCGGTCCCCGAGTTGGGTCCGTTCTGGCCGTCCAGCTCGTTCTGGGCGTTCTGGGTGACGAAATTGTTGACGGCCTCGAAGTTCTCCGGGGTGGGGGCGGGGGGAGGCGTCGCGCCGGGCGTTTGCTGGCCGGCTTCCTCAGGCTTCGGCAGCCGGGTCTGCCCCGGCGCCAAGGGTCCCGCCTCATTCCAGGCCAGCGGGGCGGGCGGGGCGGCGGGGGCCCCGGGAGCGGCGGCGTCGGGCGGCGTGACGGACGAATTGAGGTTGTCGGCCGTGGTGCCCGACGGAGGAGGTCCGAACAGGTCCGGCTGGAGGCCCTGGGCGGTGCAGACGCTGCCGTTGCAGGCCCCGACGACCTCGTTGCCGGACATGACCGGGCGCCAGCCGGCGGCCATGGCGTCGGGGGTCAGGGAGTTCTGGAAGCCCTCCGGAGCGGGCACCATCTGGTCGCCGTCCCAGACCATGGTCTGGCCCGTCTGCTGTTCGGCGGCGATGGCCGCCTCGTAAATCTTCGCCGGGTCGGGCATGGCTCCCGCCCCCCCGGCGTCCGCCGCGGGCTGTGCGCCGGGGGTCCCGGCGGCGGCTGGGTCGGCGGCCACGGCGGGGTCGGGGGTAGCGGGCGTGGAGCCCTGCACATTGCCCTGGTCGTCGACGTAGTCGATGGTCTGGGTCTTCTCGTTCCAGACCTGCGCCGAGGCCGGCAGTGTGGGGCCTATAAAGAGGAGGGCGGCTAGCGCTGCGGCGAGGGGTTTCATGGCGCTCCTTGAGTATAGGGCGGGAACCTTGACTTCGCAACCCCATAGGACCTATGCCGCAATAGGTCTAAAGGCCTATATTGTTCGGCTTCGGGTTCCAGGCGCCGGGCGGTGGAATGTCGTTGAAAACGCAGGAGGACTATTGTATATATAACCGCCCATGAACGAGCTTTGCGCAGGGGATGGTCGCACCTTCGGGTCCGTCAGGAGACGACCATGACCATAAGATTCGGCACCTCCGGCTGGCGCGCCTTGTTCGCCGACGAGTTCACTTTCAACAACGTGCGGCGCCTCATCCACTGCGTCTCCGGGCACGCCAAGGAGAGCGCCGACTTCGGGTTCCCTTCCAAGGAATACCGCCTGCAAGGCGGCGCGGCGGCCCAAGGGGTCGCCCCGACGGTGGTGGTCGGCTACGACCCCCGGTTCCTCGGCGAGCAGTTCGCCTCCGAGGCGGCCACGGTCTTCGCCCAGGACGGGGTGCGGGTCCTGCTCTCCAAGGGCGACACCCCCACGCCGGCGGCCGCATGGGCCATCCTGGAGAACAAGGCCGTGGGCGGCGTGATGATCACCGCCAGCCACAACCCGGCCCGCCACAACGGCATCAAATGGTCCCCTTTCTGGGCCGGCCCGGCGACCCCGGCCGTGACCGAGGACATCGAGCGGCGCCTGGGCGTCCTGCCCCCCGCCCTGCCGCGCGTGATGCCCTACGACAGGGCCGTGCGCGACGGCTGGATTGCGGAGACGGACTTCCGCCCCGGCTACTTCAAGCAGCTGCGCACCCTGCTGGACCCGAAGGCGCTCAAGGGCTCCAAGCTCAAGATCGGCGTGGACGCGATGAACGGCTCCGCGCGCTCCTATCTGCGGCCGTTCCTCGAGTCGCTCGGCCTCAAGGCCTACGGCCTGCGCGAGGAGCGCGACGTCCTGTTCGGCGGGCAGTCCCCCGAGCCGGCGCCCGAGAAGCTGGAAGGCCTGGCCGCCCTGATGAAGAAGGAGCGCCTCGACCTGGGCTTGGCCTGCGACGGGGACGCCGACCGCTTCGGCGTGCTCGACGCCGGCGGGGTCTGGATCCCCGCCAACGAGGTCTTGGGCCTGGCCTTCTACCACCTGGCGAAGAACCGCGGCATGGCTGGCGCCGTCGCGCGCAGCCTGATGACCTCCCATTTCGTGGACGCCGTGGCGAAGTCCTACGGCCAGCGCGTGCGCGAGACCCCGGTGGGGTTCAAGTACATCGGAGAACTGCTGCGCGGGGGGGACTTCCTGCTCGGCGGCGAGGAATCGGCCGGGATGTCCATCCGGGGCCACGTCCCCGAGAAGGACGGCCTCCTGGCGGGACTGCTGATGGCGGAGCTCGTCGCGATGGAGAAGCGCCCGCTCGCGAAGGTCCGCGACGAGCTGTTCAAGAAGCACGGGGCCTTCCACTGCGCCCGCCTCAACTTCGAGCTCGAGGGGACGAAGCTCGTGCGCGAGATCAACGAGCGCCTCGGCACGAAGCCGCCCACGTCCCTGGCCGGCGCGTCCGTCTGGCGCATCGACGACTCCGACGGCTACAAATTCATCCTCAAGGACGGCCGCTGGCTGGGGCTGCGCTTCTCCGGCACGGAGCCGGTCGTCCGCCTCTACGCCGAGGCCCGCGACGCGAAGGGCCTGGCGGCGATGGTCGAAGAAGGCAAGCGCATCCTCAAAGGCAAGATTTAGTCCCGGCCGCCCGGCCGGCGGAGGTCGCATGGCAAAGATCAAGTCAGTCACCGCGCGAGAGATCCTCGATTCCCGCGGCCTGCCCACCCTGGAAGCCGAGGTCGTCCTGAGCGACGGGTCCTTCGGAAGGGCCTCCGTCCCCAGCGGGGCGTCCACCGGCGAGCACGAGGCCGTCGAACTGCGCGACGGCGACGCCTCCCGATTCCTCGGCAAGGGAGTCTCGACGGCCGTGCGCAACGCCGTGAAGGTCCTCGGGCCCGCCGTGAAGGGGCTCGACGCCTCCGACCAGGAGAAGGTCGACGCCAAGCTGATAGCGATGGACGGCACGGCCAACAAGGGCAAGCTCGGCGCCAACGCCATCCTGGGCGTCTCGATGGCCGTCTCCCGGGCCGGCGCCGAGTCGAAGGGCAAGCCCCTCTTCGAGCACCTGCGCGGCGTCTTCGGACTAAAGGAGAAGGAGTGGCTGCTGCCCGCCCCGATGCTCAACATCATCAACGGGGGCCAGCACGCCGACAGCGGTATCGATGTCCAGGAGTTCATGATCGTCCCGACGGGCGCGGCTTCGTTCCCGGAGGCGCTGCGCATCGGCAGCGAGGCCTACCAGGTCCTCAAGAAGCTCCTCAAAGAGAAGGGCCATTCCACCGCGGTCGGCGACGAGGGCGGCTTCGCCCCGCGCATCCGCACGCATGAGGAGGTGCTCGAGACCGTCGGGGAGGCCCTGAAGCGCTCCGGCGGAGCGGGCAAGATACGCATCTCTCTCGATTGCGCCGCCAGCGAGTACTTTAAGGACGGGTCTTACGTCTTCGAAGGGAAGCCCATGTCCGCCGCCGCGATGATCGACCGCTATGCGGCCTGGACTTCGCGCTTCGGCCTCCTGTCCATCGAGGACCCGCTGGACGAGGACGATTGGGCGGGGTGGAAGGCGATGACGGACCGGGTGGGCTCGGTCCTGCGCGTCGTCGGCGACGACCTGTTCGTGACGAACGTCTCGCGCCTGGAGCGGGGCATCGCGGAAGGCGCGGCCAACGCCATCCTGGTCAAGCTCAACCAGATCGGGTCGGTCACCGAGACCGTGCGCGCCGTGCTGCGCGCCCACCAGGCCGGCTTCACCTCCATCATCTCCCACCGCTCGGGAGAGACGGAAGACCCCTATATCGCCGACCTGGCCGTGGCCCTCAACGCCGGCGCCATCAAGACGGGCGCGCCTTGCCGCTCCGAGCGCCTGTCGAAATACAACCAGCTCCTGCGCATCCACGACCGGTTGGGGCGCAAGGCCCGCTACGCGGGGGATTCGGCGTTCAAGCGCCGCCCTGCCGCCGTGCGCCGGTCCGCCGCGGCAGCGTAGTGGCGCTGCGCCGTGCTCCGGGGCCGCGGGCCCGCTGGCTTTGGGCCGGCGCCGGGGTCCTGGCCGCCCTCGCCCTGCTCGGCAACAGCGGGGTGCGCTCCATGGTCTCCTCTTGGTGGACCTTGCGCGGCCTGCGCAAGGACCTCTCCGCCGCCCGCAAAGAGGAGGACCTGCTCAAGGGGCGCATCGCGGCCGCCAAGGGCGACGACCGCGCTCTCGAGCGGGCCGCCCGCACCGAACTGGGGCTGCAGCGGCCGGGCGAGATCGAGTACCGATTCCCTCCGCCCGAGAGGCGCTGATGTTCCCGACGGTCCTTCGCGTCGGCGAGTTCCGCCTCGCCACTTATGGCGTGCTGGTGGCCTCCGGCTACCTGCTGGGCATCTGGTGGCTGACCGCGCGCCGCGGGAAGATGGGGCTCAGCGAGGACGACTTCTGGAGCCTGATCTACTGGCTCTTCGGCGGGGCCATCCTGGGCGGCAAGCTCCTCTACCTCGCGGTGGAATGGCGCTCCGTCCTCTCCGGGGCGCTGCACCCGCTGCGGGACATCCGCTATGGGTTCGTCTTCTACGGAGGGGTCGTCGGCTCTATGGCGGCGGGCGCCTGGTGGTGCCGGCGCCGCGGCCTTTCCTTCGCGCGCTTCTGCGACCATTTCGCGGTGGCCCTGCCCATCGGCCACGCCCTCGGCCGCCTCGGCTGCCTGGCGGCGGGCTGCTGCGCGGGCAGGCCGACCTCGCTGCCTTGGGGCGTCCGCTTCACCGACCCCGAGGCCCTGGTCTCCCCGTATCTGCTGGGGGTGCGCCTCCACCCCGTCCAGGCCTACGAATCGGCCGCCGACCTGCTGGTGGCGGGGCTGGCATGGCGGCTGCTCGGCGCGGTGGAGGCGGGGCGCCTGCCGCGGGGGACGGCGTGGGCCGGCTACCTGGCCGTCTACGGCGGCGCCCGCTTCCTGCTCGAGTTCTTCCGCGGTGACGACAGGGGGCAGGGCCTGCTGGGCATCCCGCCGTCGCAGGCCTTGGGTCTCGTGGTGTGCGTGGCGGCCACCGCCTATCTCGCGCGTCGGAGGCCGTCATGAGCCTGGAGAAATTCTACGGAGAGGGGGGGCTTCGGGTCGACCAGTTCCTCGCCCGGCGGATGCCGGACCTGAGCCGGGCGCACCTGCGCGGCCTGATCGAGCGGGGGGCCGTGACCGTCGACGGCGCCCGGCGCAGCCAGGACCATCGTCTGCGAGGCGGCGAGCTCATCAAGGTGGACACGGCCCCGCGCGCCTGGCCCGAGCAGCCTTTCGAGGACTGGGTCATCCACGAGGACCCTGACCTGCTGGTCCTGAACAAGCCCGCCGGGCTGCTGATGCACCCCTTGGGGGAGAGTTGGCTGCGGCGGCCGGCCGCGGCGCTGGAGGAGCCGGAGCCCAACCTGGCCGGGCTCCTGCTCACCTACCGCGCGAAGGCGGCGCGCTCCGGCGTGGAGCGCTGCGGGCTGGTGCACCGGCTCGACCGGCCCACCAGCGGCACGCTGCTCGTCGCGAAGACCGTCCGGGCTCAGAAACGCCTCTTGTTCGCCTTCCGCGAGCGTCTGGTCGACAAGGTCTATCGCGCGCTGGTCCTCGGGACCGTCCTGGAGCGCTCGGTCGACGCGCCCATCGGGCGCGCGTCCGGGCGGCGCCAGGTGAAGGTGACCCCGTTCGGCCGTGAAGCCTCCACCGGGTTCCGCACCGTGGGCGAAGGCAAGGGCGTCAGCCTGGTCGAGGCGCGTCCGCTGACCGGGCGCACCCACCAGATCCGTGCCCACCTGGCAGTCCTCGGGCATCCCGTCCTCGGCGACCCCGAGACCGTCACAGGGGCCAAACTCAAGGAATTCCAGGCGCTGAAGCTGCCCGAGCCCCCGCGCCTCCTGCTGCACGCCTACAAGGTCTTCCTGGAACACCCCGTCAGCGGCAAGCCCGTCACCTTCACCGCCAAACCCCCCAAAGACTTCCAATCCTACTGGACCCTCTGCCGCTGAGTCCCCTCTAAGAAGTTATTGGACGCGGACGTGGATGTGGTTCTTGTGGTTGGGCCAGTGCTGGAGCATGCGCGAGGCCTTGCTGACGAGGGCCTTGCTCTCGCCGGCGGACTCCGCGTAGCGGAGCACGGCGTTGATGAGGCTCTGGTCCAGGAAGGCGTTGGTGACCGGGGTATAGGGGTTCGTCGCCAGGCCTTTGACGATGAGCCAGGTCCGGGCGGGGTCGAAGGAGATGCGCCGGCCGCCGTGGGCCACGCTGCCCTTGGCGGGAAGGCTGACGAACTCGTCGGAGAAGACCGGAGCGCCCTGCGCGTCCTTCCAGGCCAGCAGGATGTCGACGTCGCGGCCGTTCTCATGGGAGGCGTGCGAGGAGACGTCCCCGCCGTTCTTGGCCGAGAGGTCCCCCAGGGCGATCGGCGGGGCTGAGGGGGACGCCGCTTTGACGGATGCGGCCATATATTCGACGGCGGCGACCAGGCGGCCCGTCCCGTAGAAGCGGCCGCGGCTCTGGCGGATGGAGCGGTAGCCTTCTCCCTCAGGGGGGAGCCTCACCCCGTCCACGAGGCGCCCGTTGCTGGGAGTGCCGACGGAGCGGCCACGGGAGGGGTCCGCCGTGACGCCCGCGGAACCCACCGGGGAGGACGGCGCCGCCGGGGGCATGGAGGGCTGGGCGGACGGGGGAAGGGCGGGCGGCGCCGCCGGGACCGGGATGACGGCGGCCTCGGCCGGAGCGGGCCCCCAGAGGCGCCCGAGGCGCGCCGACTCGCGCTCGGCCCATGCCCGACCGCGGCCGGACATGTAGGCCAGGTAGTCGATGGCGCCGCCGCCCAGCTGTTCGTAGCGCTCGAAGACCCGGGTCACGTACTTCGAGGTCTCCCGGAAGGCGGGGACGCGTCCGGCGCGCAGGGACTTCCGGTTCGGGCCGGCGTTATAGGCCGCCACGGCGAGCACCTTGTCGCCGTTGAAGCGGTCCAGCAGCTGCTTGAGGTACTTGGTGCCGCCATAGATGTTCTGCTTCGGGTCGAAGATGTTCTTGACCCCCAGCGAACGCGCGGTGCCCGGCATCAGCTGCATCAGGCCTTTGGCGCCGGCGGGGGAGACCAGGGACGGCCGGCCCTCGCTCTCCGAGAGGAGGATGGCCTCGACGAGCTTCGGGTCGACCCCGAAGGTGGCGGCGGCCTGGGTGATGATGGGGCGCCACTTGGCCGAGCCTGAGAAGGAGGTCCGCGGGGCCTCGGGGGTCCCCCCGACGGCGGCGCGGCCCTCCTCGACCAGGCGGCGGGCGTCGCCTGAGACGGGCGGCTTCGCGGGTAGGACGGGAGGCTTCAGCTCTCCGCCGCGGTAGGCCTTTTGGAAGGCGGCCAGGAAATCCTTCACGTCTTTGCGGTTCGGGATGCCGCCGGACTTGATGACGGCCCCCGCGCCGACGCGGTAGGCGGCCAGCGCCCGGTTGATATCCCCGTCGAACATCTTCAGCAGCTTCGCCAGCAGGCGCGTCCCGGTCCGGATGTTCAGCGCGGGGTCGCGCAGGTCCCCGCTGACGCCTACCCAGTCTGCGGCGGTCCGGGTGACCATCATGAGCCCGTAGGCGCCCCCGTCGTGGCGGCGGGCGCTGTAGCCGCCGTTGGCGGCGATGAGGGCATGGACGACCTCCGGGTCTATGCCCGACGCTTCCGCTTCCTTCGCTATCACATCGGAGAACGGACGGCCGTCCGGCTCTTTGGCGCCCGGCGCGGGCGGCGCGGTATGAGGCTTCGCCGCCGGGGCGGCGCTGAGGACGGCGAGGGCAGCGGCGGCCGGGGCCAGGGCGTCGCGCAGGTCTTCGGCGGGCGCGGCCGTGGGAGCCGCGGCGGCGCGGGACCCGTCGTAGACCGTGCCGGCCGAGAGCCCGGTCAACGCCGAGGGGACCTTGGCCTGGAGCTGGGCCGTCGCCGCTTCCATATTAAGGAGGTGGGCGCGGGGCGGGGCCTTCCGTGAGGGCTTCCCGGAGACGGTGCCGGACTCATCTTCCTGTACGACGACCTTCCCGGGCCAGGACTTCCGAGCCTCGTCGAGGAGGGTCCGCTTCTCTTCGTCCTGGAGGCCCGGGTTCCAGCGGGCCGCTTCCCAAAGCTCGGCCGAAGGCCTTTCCCCTTCCGCTTCCACCTTGCGGGGACGCGCCTCTTCGCCCAGCAGGAGCCGGAGCAGCCTGGTAGAAGCGGCGCGGCGGTCCTTCATGTCGGCGGGCTCGGACTCGGGGGCGGCCAGCCAGACCCGGACGGCGGGAAGCTCGGGCCGGGCCTTGGGCTTGGGCGCCGCGGCCTGCGCCGTCGCGGCGAGGAGTCCCAGGGCGAGGCTCAGGGCTGACATGCCCAGAGCATAGGGCGCCAAGGTCCCAAGCGGTACCATCCATGGGCCCAGCATGGTCCTGGGCCCTAGGACCCAGAGGGGCCGGCGATGGAATCCATCGGAATTTGGTAGAAAGGGGCATGCGCGCGCTCACTTTCCTGGCTAGGCGGTTCGTCGCCGGCGAGACGACGGCGGAGTCCGTCGCCGCCGTCAAGAAGCTCAACAAGAAGGGGCTCAGGGCCACCCTGGATTTCCTGGGGGAGGACACGGAGGACGAGTCTCAGGCCTCCGCGGCGGCCGACGAGTACGTCCGTCTCCTCTCCGCCATCCACGAGTCCGGGGTCGACGCCAACGTCAGCCTCAAGCTGACCCAGTTCGGCCTGAACCTCGGGACGGCGGTGGCCAAGCGCAACCTCGGCCGGGTCCTCGAAGAGGCCAAGCGCCGCGGGAACTTCGTGCGCGTGGACATGGAGGGCTCGGCCTGGACCCAGGCGACGCTGGACCTCGTGCTCGACGCCCATAAGTCCTTCGGGAACGTCGGGACGGTGCTGCAGGCGATGCTCCGGCGCACGGTCGGCGACGCGGCGCTGCTGTCCAAGGCGGGCGTCAAGGTCCGCCTGTGCAAGGGCGCCTACAAGGAGCCCTCCGAGGTCGCCTTCGCTCAGAAGGAGGAGGTCAACGCGAACTACGACGCCGTGGCGCGCGACCTGCTCGACAACGGGCCGTTTCCGGCCATCGCCACCCACGACGACGCCCGCATTGCGGCCGTCCTCGCCCACGCGAAGGCGAAGAAGATCCCGGCGGACCGCTATGAATTCCAGATGCTCTACGGCCTGCGCGCCCGGCGCTGGACCGAGCTGGCGGGGCAGGGCCTGGGCATGCGCGTCTACGTCCCGTACGGCGCGCACTGGTTCCCTTACTTCTACCGCCGCCTGCGCGAGCGCAAAGAGAACGTCCTCTTCGTCGCCAAGAGCTTCTTCAAGGGATAACCCATGCTAGCCCTCTCCAAGACCAAGCCCGGACCCGGCGCGGACCTCGTCCGCATGGACGTTCCCCGCATCGCCGCCGACGAGCTCCTCATCAAGGTCGAGCGGGCCTCCATCTGCGGCTCGGACCTGCCCATCTACAACTGGACCGCCTGGGCGCCCAAGCGCCTGCGGCTGCCGATGGTCTTCGGGCACGAATTCTGCGGCACCGTCGTCGAAGCGGGCTCCGCCACGCGGGACTTCCATAGGGGCGACCTGATCTCGGTGGAGTCCCACGTCTATTGCGGGCTCTGCACCCAGTGCCGCAACGGACAGCGCCACGTCTGCCGCAACCTCAAGATCCTCGGCATCGACACGCCCGGGGGCTTCGGGGAGTACGCGCGGGTCCCGGCGCGCTGCGCCTGGAAGCATAAGGACCGCTCGCTGGCGCCGGTGGCCTCCCTCCTCGAGCCGATCGGCAACGCCGTCTATGCGGCCCTCTGCGAGGAGGTCGTGGGCAAGTCCGTGATGGTCCTGGGCTGCGGGCCCCAGGGGCTCTTCGCCATCGGCGCGGCGAAGGCGGGCGGCGCGAAGCCCGTCATCGCGGTGGAGGGGGCGCCGTACCGGATGCGGATGGCCAAGAGGATGGGGGCGGACCTGGTCCTGTCGCCCAACGACCCGGCCCTGCGCGCCAAGATCGAGAAGGCCTCCGACGGGGCGCTCGACATCGTGCTGGAGATGTCGGGGGCCCCGCCCGCCATCGAGCTCGGCCTCAAGGCGGTCCGTTCCGGAGGGCGCCTGAGCGCCTTCGGCATCCCGCCGCGCGAGCTCTCCATCGATTGGGCCAACGACGTGGTCTTCAAGGGCGTGCGCATCATGGGCATCGCCGGGCGCGAGGTCTTCAAGACCTGGTATACGACGGACGCGCTCCTGCGCTCTAGGACGCTCGACCCCCGGCCGGTCGTCACGCACCGGTTCCCGCTCAGGCGGTTCAAGAAGGGCTTCGCCGTGATGAACGCCAAGGCCAAGAACTGCGGAAAGGTCGTCTTCGAAATCGGAGGAGTATGACCGCCGGCGCGAAGAACATCATGTCCTTCCTCGACGAAGAGGTGTCGGCCCTCGAGCGCGAAGGCCGGCGCATCACCTTGCGCATCCTGCAGGGAGGCCAGGACCCGGTGTCCGTCGTCGACGGCAAGCGCGTCGTCAACCTGACCTCGAACAACTATCTGGCCTTCACCACCCATCCCAAGGTCAAGGCGGCGGCGAAGGCCGCGATCGACCGCTACGGCGTGGGCACGGCCGCCGTGCGTTCCATCATCGGGACGATGGACATCCACCAGACGCTGGAGGAGCGCCTGGCGCGCTTCAAGGGCACCCAGGCCTCCCTGGTCTTCCAGTCCGGCTTCGCCACGAACGTCGCCCTCTGCCAGAGCCTGATGACCAGCGACCAGGACCTGCTCGTCTCCGACGAGCTGAACCACGCGTCCATCATCGACGGGGGGCGCCTGGCCAAGTCGGCCCGGAAGATCTACCCCCACAAGGACATGAGGGCCCTCGAGGCCGTCCTGTCCTCCCCCGAGGCGCGCAAGGCCCGCCGCCGGATGGTCGTCACCGACGGGGTCTTCTCCATGGACGGCGACATCGCGCCGCTGCCGGCCATCCAAGACCTCGCCGACAAGTACGACGCCTTCGTGATGGTCGACGACGCCCATGCCTCCGGCGTGCTCGGCAAGAACGGCGCCGGGACCCCGTCCCACTTCGGCCTGACCGACCGCACGCAGATCCAGATTGGCACGCTCTCCAAGGCCGTCGCGGCGATCGGCGGCTACGTGGCCGGCGCGCAGTCCCTGCGCGACTACCTGGTGTCCACCGCCCGCCCGTTCCTGTTCTCCTCGTCGCACCCCCCGTCGGTGACGGCGACCTGTCTGGCCGTATTGGACATCCTCGAGTCCGAGCCGTCCCACATCGAGCGGCTCTGGAAGAACGCGGAGCACTTCAAGAGGGGCCTCAAGGCGCTGGGCTTCGACACGGGCGCCTCGGAGACCCCGATAACGCCCGTCATGGTCGGAGACACCTCGAAGGCGAAGCGCTTCAGCCAGCGCCTCTTCGAGGAGGGCGTCTTCGCCCTGGCCATCGGCTTCCCGACGGTCGGCAAAGGCAAGGAGCGCCTGAGGACCATCGTCAGCGCCGGACACACCTATGGGGACCTGGAGACGGCGCTGAAGGCGTTCGCCAAGGTGGGCAAGGAATTGGGGATAGTCTGACCCGGGTCCTCGTCGTCGACGACAACGAAGTCCTGCGCGGCATGCTCCGCGTGCTCTTCGACGCCATGGGCTACCAGGTCGTGGCCGAGGCCGGCACGGGCGAGGCGGCCCTGGCGGCCTATATGGCGCAACGGCCGGATTTCGTCACGTTGGACATCTCCCTGCCGGACATCAACGGCCTCGAAGTACTCAAGCGCATCCGGGCCTTCGACCCTGCCGCAAGGGTGATCGTGATCACGGGCAACAACGCCCGCGCCCTCGAGGTCGAGGCGTTGTCCCTCGGCGCCCTGCGGGTCGTCCTGAAGCCGTTCAACTTCAAGACCTTCAAGAGGCTCTTCGAGGGCCCGGGAACCGCGCCGTGACGCTCCAGCCTCCGGAGCGCGACATGATCGTCGGCCTCATCCAGGCCGGCGTCGAATCCGGCACCGAGCGGCTCGGGGACATGTCGCAGACCGAGTGGGGGGTCAATTTCTCCGACACGCAGGAGATGTCCCCGGTCCGGGTCCTCTCCTGGTTCGCCCACAACCAGCAGGACCATGTCTCCGCCCACTTCCGCTCCACCAGCGAGACGCCGCTCGAGCTGCTGATCCTGTTCTCCGAGGAGAGCGCCCGCTCAGTCACCGAGGCCGTCACCAAGCCCTACCGCGCCGGGCTGGGGAACGTCGCGGACCTGCTCTGCTCGACCATCGGCGAGGTGGGCAACATCCTGGCGCAGAACGTGCTGGCGGCCTTGTCGGACCGTTATGGCGTGGCCATCATCCTCTCCGTCCCGGAGGTCGGGCAGGGGACGAAGGCCGAGCTGACCGGCGCCGCCCTCGAGGATTACGACGGCCGCAAAGACACCCTCCTGCTGGCCCACATGCAGCTCCATTCCGAGCGCCTCAACGCGGAATGCAGCGTCATCGTCATCGTCAACGAGGCGGCGATGCGCGCGCTGATGAGCCGGGAACCCCGGCTGCCGCCGGCAGCCTGAGCGCAGCGCCCCGCTGTTGATGCCCCGGGACTTCCCGCCTAAGCTTCCCTAAGACATGTCTCGTCTGAGGGACTCTCTGCGCGCTCAGGTGGAACGCTTGGCGGAGTCGTTCGCCGACATGGTGGTGGGCGCCATCGAACGGCGCTCCGCGTCGGCGGCGCAGGCGTCGGCTCCCGCGCCCGCGGCGTCCGCCCCGCCTCCCGAGGTTCCGGGCTCCGTCGTCGACAAGGTACAGGCCCTCGAGCGCGAGAAGCGCTCCATCGAGAGGGCTCTGGGCATCGCGATGGACCCCCTGGTCGCCAAGCTCGTCCTCGAGGCGAAGGCCGGCCCCCAGAAGAAGCGGGCGACGATGATGTTCGCCGACCTCGTCGCATTCACCACGGCGGCGGAGAACATGCCGCCCGAAGCCCTCATCGATGAGCTCGACGTCCTCTTCTCGGCGATGGAGCCCGTCCTGAAGCGCTTCCGCGGCCATCTGGACAAATACATGGGCGATGCCCTGATGGCGGAGTTCGGCGTGCCATACGCCTCCTTGAACCACGCCTTGATGGCGGCGCTGGCGGCCGTGCGCATGCAGGAGAGGATGGCGGATTGGCAGTTCCCATGGAAGATGCGCATCGGGCTGGCCAGCGGCCCCATCCTGGTCGGACTCATGGGTTCCGGCAGCCGGAAGAACTTCACCGCCATCGGAGACAAGGTCAATCTGGCCGCCCGGCTCCAGCAGATAGCTCCGCCGGGCGGCATCTGGATCGATGAGGAGGTCCATCAGGCCGTGCAGCGCTGGTTCCGGACCCGTCGGGTGCGCGTGGGCCTGACGCCCGAGGAGGCGAAGGGCCTGGAGGCGAAGCTCGCCCTCCTCAAGGAGGCGATGACGCAGAGCCCCACGGCCAAGATGTGCGCGGAAGCGGCCGATGTCTGCTCGCAGCTCGGAGACATGGAGCAGGCCCTGCGCTTCCACCGGCAGGCGCATGAGCTCGACCCCGACAACCTTCCTTTCGAGAAGGCGATGGCTGCCACCCTCCTGACCGGGGAGGACCGTTCGTCCATACGCATCAAGGGCAAGCAGCAGCGCGTCGCCGCCTACGAGCTGCTGGGCCTCAGGGACTTCGTCGCGGAAGGCCGCCCCCTGCCGAGCCGGGTGGTCGAGCTGTCCCGGCGCCTGGTCAAAGAGGTGGGGGTGCCCGAGGAGTGGCTCCTCTGCATCGAGGCCTCCGAAGGCATCCTCGGCCACGGCCAATCGGTCGCGGCGTTGGCCGCCGGGCTGGCCGATTTCATCGGCCTCGAGGAGGGGCAGGTGAGACATGCCTTCCTCGCCGGCTACCTGCACGACGTGGGCAAGCGGACCGTCCCCGAGCATCTGCTCAACTACGACGGGGCCCTGTCGGACCTGCCCGCCTCCGACCAGGACCTGGTCCGGTCGCATGTGACCGCGGCTCCGCAGGTCCTCAAGGAAATCAAGGTCCCGGTCAGCCCCGAGGTCCTTCAGGGCATCCTCCAACACCATGAGAACTTCGACGGTTCCGGCTATCCGAGGGGGCTCAAAGGGGCGGACATAGCCCTGGTCGGAAGGATCATCCGCGTCGTCGAGACCTATGAGACGCTGACCTGCTGGCGTCCCTACCGGGACGCATGGACCTCGGAGGCCGCCCTCGGGGAGATCGGGCGCGACATCAACCGGCGGCGCATCGATCCCGAGCTCGGCGAGGCGTTCCTGCGCATGATGGGGATCAACGAGACCGAGACCTCGGTGAGGACCCCGCCGGTCCGGCCCTGAGGGCCCGCCTCAGCGCGGCGGGCGCTGGGTCAGGGAATTGAGGTCGAGCAGGGGCATCGCCCCGCCGCCCATGATGACGGACGGCATCTTCCCGTCCCACTTCTCGATGGCCAGCTTCTGGGCGTCGACCTGGCGGAGCTGGATGAGCTGAGGCGTGATGGCCTCCTTCTGCATCCGGAGGGACTCCGCCTCGGCGCGGGCCGTGGCCACCTTCTGCTCCGCCTCGATCTTGATGCGGTCCAGGTCGCGTTTGGCCTTGAGCGCCGTCTGCTCGGCGATCTGCTTGGCCTCGATCGACTCGGCGAACTGCCGGGAGAAGTCGAAGTCGGTGATGTAGAGCTCGTCCACCTTGATGTTGTGGGGGGACACCTGCTTCTCGACGAGCTCCTTGATGAGCATCTTCACGTCCTCGCGCCGCGTGATGAGCTCCTCGGCCGTGAAGCGGGCCGTCGTCGCCTTCACCGCTTCTTGCACGGCGGGGTGGATCAGGCGCTCGGAGTACTGCGGCCCGACCTCCTGCAGGAGCCGAGGGGTCGCCTCGGCCTTGGGGTGGTAGTTGAGGGCCACCTTGGTATGGACGGTCTGCATGTCCTTCGAGGCGGCCGTGGCGTCGTAGGAATCCTTCTGCACCCTGATGTCGAGCACGATGACCTGCTCGACGAAGGGCATCACGAAGTTGATGCCCTCGTCCTGGGGCTGCTGCCGGACGCCGGAGATGCGGTTGAAGACGACTCCGCGGTAGCCCGGAGGGATGACGACGACGGACTGGGTCACGATGGCGAGGAAGACGCCGATGACGAGGGCGGTCCCCAGCACCGTGCGCAGGGTGTGGGAGAACGCCTCGGGGTCGATGCGGCCTTTGTCCATGAAGCGTCCGCTCATGAGGGACATGACGATTCCGGCGACGAGCACGGCGAAGATGATATAGGCCATGCGCGCAGGATAGCGACTGTGAGGGGGGGCTGTCTAGGGTGAGACTTGTCCAATACAGAATGAGCCTGAAATCCGGGCGATTCCAACACAGAATGAGCCTGAAAGAGGCACGGCGGAGGGCCCCCAAAGGATCGAGCGAACCCCGCGGGGGTCCGCTCGGGGTCGGCGCTACCCGCGCCGA
>JACRDU010000161.1 GCA_016218495.1 Elusimicrobiota bacterium | reverse complement strand
GGCGCGGGTAGCGCCGACCCCGAGCGGACCCCCGCGGGGTTCGCTCGATCCTTTGGGGGCCCTCCGCCGTGCCTCTTTCAGGCTCATTCTGTGTTGGAATCGCCCGGATTTCAGGCTCATTCTGTATTGGACAAGTCTGGGTCTGGCAGGAGTTGGGGCTTTCTGATATAAGGAAAGGCCCCCGTATGGCCCTGCACCTCCCCATCAACGCCGAGTGCAACATCCAGTGCGTCTTCTGCTCGGCCGCCGGCCGCGGCGGCGACTTCTCGCTGCCCAAGCTCCTGGCGGAGATCGACGCCGATAAGACCGGCCATGTGCAGATCTCGGGCGGCGACCCGCTCCTGAAGGACCCCGCCGAATTGCTGGCCATCCTGGCCCACTGCAAGAAGAAGCGCAAGGTGGTCGAGTTCCAGACCAACGCCGTGCTCGTCACCCAGTACGACCCGGCGCGCCTGCGCCTGCTGGCCAAGCTCGTCGATTTCTTCAACGTGAACTTCTCCGCCCACACCGCCCAGCTCGACTTCGAGGTGACGGGCGCCCCGGGGGGCTTCGAGAAGCGCATCGAGGGCATCAGGCTGCTGGCCGCCATCGGCTCGACGGTGAGGCTGACCTACATCATGCACAAGGCCAACGTGGCCTACTGCCGCGAGTTCGTCGACTTCGCCGCCGCGACCCTGCCGATGGCGCGCTGGATCCAGTTCAGCTACGTGAAGGGGATGGGCCGGGCGAAGGGCAACGACTCCGTCGTCCCGCGCTTCGCCGAAGCCGCCGCTCCGCTCAACGCGGCGATGGACCGCTGCCGGGAGCTTGGGCTGCGCTACGACGTGGACCATATCCCGGCCTGCTTCGTGCGCGGCCACCTCGACCACCACGTCGATTACCAGAAGATGCTCCGGGACCTGCCGGGGGTCCACCTCTCCGAGAAGCAGAACATCGCGGAATGCGAGGGGTGCGCGCTCCGGGCCCACTGCCCCGGGCCGCGGCTCGACTACGTCGAGCTCTACGGCGGGCTGCACTCGTGAAGCCCGCCCCCGCGGTCTTCGACGCCGCGGCCGCCCGCGCGGAGTTCCCCGCCCTGTCACGGAAGGTCGGCGGAAAGGCCATGGTCTACCTCGACAACGCCTGCACCGCGCTCAAGTCCGCGCGGATGTCCCGGACCCTGGCCGAGGCGCACGAGCTCTGGGGCTCCTGCGGCGGCAAGCGCTCGACGCACCTCTTGGCCCAGGAGGTGGAGGAGCGCTTCCAGGCGGCGCGCTCGGCCGTAGCGGCCTTCCTCAACGCCGAGCGGCCCGACGACGTCGTCTTCACCTCGGGGACCACCGAGGGGGTCAACCTCGTGGCGCGCGGCTTCGCCTTCCAGGGGCCGCGGCGCGAGGTCGTGGTCGGCGCCTGGGAGCACAATTCGGCCCTGCTCCCCTTCGTGGAGGCGGAGCGCCGGGGGGAGTGCGTGCTCCGGGTCTGCCCCGTGCGCGCCGGCCGCCTGGACCTGGACGCCTTGGAAGGCCTCATCGGCGACAAGACGGCCCTGGTCGCTCTGGCGCGTTCCTCGAACGTGCTGGGGGGCGCCCTGCCCGCGGCCCAGGTCTCCAAGATGTGCCGCCGGCGCGGGGCGCGCCTGCTCCTCGACGACGCGCAGTTCCTTTCGTCGCACCGCGAGGATGTCCGGGCCTCGGGAGCCGATTTCGTCGTGTTCTCGGCCCACAAGCTGGGCGGCCCGTTCGGGTTGGGCGTGCTGTGGGGCGAGGAGCGGGCCCTGAACGCCCTGCGCCCGGCCAAGGTGGGGGGAGGCACGGTCAAGGACGTCGTCCTCGACGGCGGCCGTCCGACGCCGGTCTGGCTGGACGCCCCCATGCGCCACGAGGCCGGCGTCCCGAACATCCCCGGGGCCCTGGCCTTCGCCGAGGCGTTGGCGCTGCTCGACTCCTGGGACCCCGCCGCCGTGCGCGCGCACGTCGCCGGCCTCGTGCGCCGGACCGTAACGGGGATCGCCCGCGTCGCCGAGGCCGCCCTGGTCGGGGACCCCGCGGCGCTGGAGGAGGGCTCGCTGGCCGCCCTGCGCTCCGCCCATCCTTCCTTCTCGGTCAAGGACTTCAACCTCTACCTCAACCACGAGCTGCCCGGCCGCTTCGTCGCCGCCCGGGCGGGCGAGCATTGCGCGCACCTGCTGCACGCGTCGCTGGGCCTCAAGGAGACGCTGCGCGTCTCCTTCTTCGCCTACAACACCGCCGAGGAGACCGACCTGTTCTGCGCAGCCCTCGAGGGCTACGCGAAGGAGGCCTGCCGGTGACGAAGAAGCCCGCCTGCGCCACCGGGGAATGCGCCCCCCAGGGCGACGCCAAGGCGCGCCGCGCCGCGGCCCTGGCGGCCGAGAAGGCGGCCAAGAGGAAGCCCGAGGCCCACGTCGACCGCGACGCCTTCGACGAGCCCAAGTGCTTCGACATCCTGCTCAACTACGCCTGCCAGGCCAAGTGCCTGTTCTGCTCGCAGGACTTCGAGTGGCGCAAGGAGCAGAACCTCATGCCGTTCCGGCTGGCGGCGGAGACGCTCTACAAGGCCTACCAGAACGGCTACCGGCGCATGGGCTTCACCGGCGGCGAGCCCACGCTGCGGAAGGATTTGCCCCAGCTCGTCGCGCTGGCCCGCAAGGTGGGCTACGGCTACGTGCGCATCCAGACCAACGGCATCCGCATGGCCGACTTCGCCTACACCAAGGAGCTCGTCGACGCCGGCCTCACCTTCGTCAAGTTCTCCATCCACGGCCACGACGCGGCCACCCATGACCGCGGGACGATGATCCCGGGCTCCTTCAAGGCCTGCCTGGACGCCATCGAGAACCTCAGGAGGCTCAAGGTCGGCATCGGCGTCAACATCGTCCTCAACAAGGACAACTACCGCCACCTCGAGGCCTTCTACGAGAAGTTCCTGCTCGAGCTGGGCCTGTCGAACTTCGTCATCATCGCCCCGCTCTACGAGGGGAACATGACGCTGCATGTCCCCGAGATGGGGGTCCGCCTCCGGGACGTCGCCCCATACGTGCGCAAGGCGTTCGAGGTCTTCACCCGCATCAACTTCCCCAAGCCCCCGCTGCTGCTGCACTTCACGCCCTGCGTGCTGCCCGGCTACGAGCAGCAGATGCTGGGCTGGTCGGCGTTCAACACGATGGTGGTCAGCCCCGAGGGCCGGCACCGCGACCTCGACACCACGGCGATGGACCATACGGTCAAGACCGAGGCCTGCGCGAAGTGCGTCTACAACGAGCGCTGCATCGGCTTCGACGCCAGCTATGCGCGGACCTTCGACACCTCGGAGATCGTCCCGCTCCTCGAGGTCCCCAAGCGCTACGACGCCGGGGCGAAGCGCCCCGCCCACGAGGGCCGCTCGGTGCTGACCGACAACGAGACCTGCGTGCTCGAGGTCCTGCGCGAGAAGGACGGCATCAGCACCGACGACTTCCTGGCCCGCGCCGAGAAGTTCCCGATCTGCAAGGACTGCAAGGACGAGAACGCCGTCATCCACGCCGCCGAGACCCTCATCAAGATGGGGGTCGTGTCGCGCGAATTCAAGAAGGGGAGATACCTGTGGTCGCTGGACGAGTCAAAGCTCAAGACCCCCGCGCGGGCGTGATGCCGGGGACGCTCTGGCTCTGGGGCGTCCCGCTCGATACCCTGGGCCGGAGCGCCGCCGAGTTGGCGCGCGTCCCGGGCGTCGCGGGCGCCGTCTGCGCGCCTGCCGGGGCCCTGCGGGCCGCGGCCTACAGGGACGCGCTGCGCGCGCTGGCCGACGCCTTCGCCCCGCGCCCGGTCGTGGCTCCCTCCGCCGCCGGTCTGGAGCGGGGCAACATCATCCCCGACGCGGGCCCCCTCCACGCCCCGGCGCTCCTCGACGCGCGCCTGGAGGCCTGGCTCAAGGCTCTCGAGGGGGGGTCCCGCGCGCCCGCTGTGTTCCGGCTCGAGCCCGACGCCGTCGACCAGGTGTTCGATTCCATCCTGCGCCAGCGCATGGACTCGGCGCCCACCGACTTTATACGCGCCGCCTACCGCGTCCTCGTCGGCAGGGTCGGCTGGGCCGTGGCGGCGGTCTGCCGCCGACGCCTGGCCACGGCGGCCAATGGGGCGCGATTCGCCGCGCTGCGCGCGGCCGGGGCGCCCGAGCCGGTCCTGCTCGTCTGCACCGAACCCGCGCGTTTGGCGGAGTTCGCTTCCCCGGGGGCCGTCCTGGCCGTACCGTACGGCACGGCGGCCCGGGGCCTCCCCGCCCGCCCCGAGGGCCGCGCCCTCGACGAAGGGTTTGACGAGGCGAAGCGGATGCTCGACAAGCTGGCCAACTACCAGCTCGACCTCGACACGGTGGCGGCCGAGATGGGTGAGGAGCGGTGAGCGCGCGCAAGGCCAAGGCGAAGCAGGAAACCCTGCCCCAGGGCTCGGCCGAGACGGCCCCCGCCGTGGCGGCCGGGGGGCGGCCCAAGACCGAGAAGCTGGTGCTCTTCACCGGCTTCTCCTGCAACTCCCACTGCCACTTCTGCATCGACTTGAACAAGCGCGACGTCCCCGACAAGACCACCCAGCAGATCGTGCGCGAGATGGTGGAGGCCAAGGCCAAGGGCGTCACCTATCTGGAGATGATCGGCGGCGAGTCCACCATCCGCGGCGACTTCCTGCCCATCGTGCGCACGGCCAAGAAGCTGGGCTTCAAGGACATCGTCGTCGTCACCAACGGGCGCATGCTGGCCTACCCCGACTTCGCCAAGGCGACGCTGGAGGCCGGGGTGACCGACCTGGTGTTCTCCATCCACGGCCACGACGCGAAGCTCCATGACGCGGTCACCGCGGCCCCGGGCTCCTTCGAGCAGCTGCTGCAGGCCATCGCGAACGTGCGCGCGCTGGGCTTCAAGCGCGTGTTCGGCAACTGCACGGTGGTGAAGCCCAACATGCGCAGCATGCCCGACATCGGGCGGCTGTTCCTCAAGCTGGCCATCCACCACGTCGAGTTCATCTTCGTCGACCCCAACTACGGGGGGGCCTACTCCAACTTCACGGGCCTGGTGCCGCGCATCTCCGAGGCGGCGCCGTTCATGCGCCAGACCCTGGACGTGGGCCGGGCGGCCGGCGTGCGCCACTGGACGGTGCGCTACGTGCCGCTGTGCCACTTCACCGACTACCTCGACCAGATCTCCGAGATCCGCGAGGTGGCCATCTTCCGGACCCGGCACTGGGCCCCCGACTTCAAGAACGACGACGTGGGCGCCTCGCGCGGCGCCCATGGCCGGCTCAAGACCGAGCGCTGCCGGGGCTGCGCGCTCTGGGAGCCCTGCGAGGGCATCTGGAAGGAGTACCTGAAGCGCTACGACGACTCCGAGCTGAACCCCGTCCCGGGCCCCGTCGAAGTCCCCGACTGGCGGCGCATCCCGGAGCACCCCGAGCTGGCCCGCAAGGCCGGGCATCCCGATAGCCCCCATGAAGCCCGGCACGGCGGGGCTCCGCCCCGCCAGGAGCCCTGATGCCGGACTTCTCCATCTGGCCGCAGTGCAACATCGGCTGCGTGTTCTGCTCGAACCCCGTCTCGGGCTTCCGGGAGACCACCGACAAGTACTCCTACGCCGAGATGGTGCGCAAGGTGGGTAAGTACAAGCGCGGCCTGCGCACCTTCGTGAAGTTCGACGAGGTGGGCGACTACTTCAACCTGACCGGCGGGGAGCCGACCCTGCATCCCGACTTCCTCAAGATCGTCGCCCTCCTGCGCACCGAGTTCCCGCGCTCCTTGGTGCGCGTCCTCTCCAACGGCCGCCTGTTCTCCTACGAGGACTTCGCCCGGCGCACGATGGGCGTCGGCCTGGCCCCGTTCGAGGTGGCCGTGCCGCTCTTCGGCTACGACGCCCGGACCCACGAGGCCACCTCGCGCACGCCGGGCTCCTTCGCCCAGACCATGGCGGGCCTGGAGAACCTGCGCCGCCACCGCGGGCCCGGCCAGCGCGTCGAGGTGCGCATCATCCTGACCCGCATCCAGCTCAAGTCGCTCTCGGGCCTCTTGGACATGGTCTTGGAGAAGCTGAGCTGGGTGGACCAGGTGGTCTTCCTCTTCGTGGAGCTGGAGGGCTTCGCCGAGCAGTACCGCGACCGGGTCTGCCTGACCATGACCGAGGCCGCGGCCGCGCTGGACGCCCTCTACGACAAGGTCGTGCGCCTGCCCGAGGCCCGGCTCTACCACTTCCCGCTCTGCGCCGTGCCGCCGCGCCTGTGGCCCTTCGTCTACAACACCCTGGCCGGGTTCAAGGTGACCTGGCTCGATGGCTGCGCCTCCTGCGCGCACCGCCCCCAATGCGTGGGGGTCCACAAGAGCTATGTGAAGCACATGGGCGCGCCCGACATCCGGCCTTTCGCCGCGCCGCTGGCCGTCGAGCCCAGCGGGGACCGCTACCATCCCTTCGGTCTCCCCAAGGAGGCGCGTGCCGCCTGAGCCCGTGCGCGTCGTGCTGCCCCGGGACGCCGGCCGTCTGGCCGTGCTCGGCACGGCCTACCTGCTCTCGGAGCGCGCCCACGCGTCGGTCTCGACGGAGCGGGGCTGCCCGGTCCTGACCCTGACGCCCCGGCCCGGGGCCGACGCGGCGGGCCTGCGCGAAGAGGCCCTGCGGGTCTTCGAAGGCCAGGCCCTGCGCTGGGCGCTGGCCGTCTCGGGCGCGCCGCTGGCCGCCGAGCTCTCGCGCCGGGCCGTGGCCGCTTCGTCACGCCCCTCAGGAGCGGGCGCCTCCCTATCGGACGCGGACAAGACGCGCATCGCGGCCCTGCTGGCAGAGCCGAAGCTCGAGCTGGCCGACCCCGCCGGAATCCGCACCCCTTTCTCCGCCCTCAAGAGGCCCGGGTGAGCGCGGAGCTGAGGCTCGAGGCGGCCTGGTACGCCCGCGAGGCCGTCGACGCGGCGGCGGCTTCCCTGGCGGGCCGCGCGCGCGTAGCCCTCAAGACGGAGGGCGGCGTCCACACGGTGCGGCTCACCCCGGTGCGCGGCAAGGACGCCGCGGCGCTGGCGGGGGACTTCCTCGACGAGGCGCTCAACCACCAGCTGCGCTCCGAGCTCGTGGCCCTGGCGCGTCCGGCCACCGCGCCGGTGCTGGCCCGGACGCTGCGCGCGGGGTTCACGGCCGTGCCCAAGGACCCGCTCGAGGAGATGGACAAGGCCCTGGCGGCGGAGCGGGAGGCCGAGACGGCGGCGCTGGCGGCGAAGGCGCGGAGGGCGCGGTGAGCCTGCTCACCGAGCTCCCCGGCCTCCCGGCCCCCGACCCCGCCAAGGTCGCTCCGCACCGTTTCCGCGCGCTCGGCGGGCGCGTGCTCGTCGTCTCCGAGCCGGGGCACTGGGCCTTCCTGACCCGCGCGGAGTACGCCGACTACCTGCGCGGCCTGGGCGACGACCATCCCCGCCTCGACGAGCTGCGCGTGAAGGGCTTCCTGGCCCACTACATGGAGTTCGACCGCCTGGCCGCCGACGGGCTGGACTCAAGCCTGCTGGGCTGGGAGGGCACGCGCCGCTTAGTGCTGCTGCTCGCGCGCGGGCGTGAGCGCATGTCCCCCGAGACCGCGCGCGACGCGGTGGACTTCGCCTTCAGCGTCCCCGGCCCGGCCGTCGTGCTGGAGGCCGCGGCGGCCGACCCCGCTGCCTGCTGGCCCGCGGCGCGCTTCATCGCCGAATACGCGGCGCGGCGCTCGGCCTGGAACGGCCGGCGCAGCCGGGTCTGGCTGCGCACGCCCGAGCGGCCGTCCCCGGCGCAGGTCCGCGAGATGCGCGGCTTGGGCCTGGGGCTCTTGCTCGAGCTTGACGCGGCGGGGCCGGCGCGTCTGGCCGCCGCGCCGGCGGCCTCCGGCGCGCCGGCCTCCCGCGCCCTGCTGCGCTGGCGTCCGGGAGCGCGCCCTGCCGCCGCCTGGGCCGCGGCGCTGAGAAAGGCCGGCTACGGCTCGGCCCTGGTGTCTCCGGAAGCGGTCTGCAAGACCGCCGACGCCCCCGCCTTCGCGGCCTTCTACGCCGAGTTCCTGGACGCCGCCCTTTCCGAAGGCCCGGCCCTGCGCGAGGAATGGGCCGCGGCCGCCCTGCGCCGCCTGCCCCCCGAAGGCGGCCGCCCGCGCGAGGAGCGCGGCGGCCCTCTGCCGGGCACCGACCTGACGGGCGAGCTCTGCGTCGCCCCCTGGGGCGAGCTGACGCTCTCCGAACGCGCGCTGGACCTGCCCTCCGACGAGAGGGGCCTGCACTCGCTGGGCGTCGTCGGGCGGACCGCCTGGGAGGAGCTGCCCGGCAAGGACGCCGTCGGCGCCGTGCTGGCGGCCCTGGAAGGTTCCCACCATCCGCTCTGCGCGCAGTGCGTCTACCGGAACGCCTGCGCCGTGCCGCCCAGCCGCCATCAGGTGCTGCAGGGCCTGTTCTGGGGGCATCTGCCCACCAGCCCGGCCTGCCGCGCGGCGATGGGCGCGCTGGACGCCGTCTTCACCCGCCTGGCGTCCGACGAGCCCAAGGACGGGCTCCTGGCCTGGGCCGACAACTGGACATTGCTGTGACGAGGAACATGAAGAAGAAGCCTTCGCCGAAGAAGCCGTTCTCGACCGCCTTGAGCGTCAAGGAGCACGGCCTGGCGCCCATCCTCAACGCGGCCTACCTGCTCACCGACCGCGCCTACGCCCGCATCGACGGCAGCCCGAAGGCCAGGCTGACCGTCACCCTGCGCGCGAAGGACGCCAAGGACGCCGCGGGCCTCGGCGCGGAGTTCGAGCGGACCCTGCGCACCCAGGAGCTGCGCTGGGCCCAGGCCGAGGCGAACCGCGGGCTGCGCGAGCGCGTGGCGCGCCAGGGCCTGCTCATCGCGGCCGGGCTGGCGCCCGCCGCGCCGGCGTCGGCGCCCGCTCCGGCCCCGGGCGGCGGCGAACCGCTCTCCGCCGAGCAGCAGGCCGAGATCGACCGCCTCATCGCCGAGGTGGAGGTGGAGATCAAGGACCTCAAGAAGAAGCCCGCCGGCGCGGACCCCGAAAACGTGCGCGCCACCTGGGAGGAGAAGCACGGGGAGGCCGGGTCATGAGCCGCCTCACCGACATCCCCGCCGGCTGGGTCCCGGACCTCAAGAGGCTGGGGGCCTTCAACTTCCGGCGCATGGACGGCGGCTGGTGGCTGCTCACCAACGAGTGGGGCCGCTACCTGATGCTGGAGGAGGGGGAGTTCCGGCTCTTCGTCGAGGGCAAGCTCGGCGACGGCGACGCGCTGAGCCGGCGCCTCGGCGAGGCGGGCTTCCTGCGCGACCGGATGGACTTTGGCGCCTTGGCCAAGGGCTGGCTGGCCCGCACGGACTTCCAGCGCCACCAGGGGCCCACCCTGCACGAGTTCGTGACCACGATGCGCTGCAACCTGGCCTGCCGCTACTGCCACTCGAGCGTCGTGGACCCGTCCCGCACCGACACCGACATGAGCCTGGAGACCGCCAAGAAGGCGGTGGACTTCGCGTTCTCGACGCCCAGCCCGAACCTGGCCATCGAGTTCCAGGGCGGGGAGCCCCTGCTCAACTGGCCGGTGGTGCGCTTCGTGACGCAGTACGCCCGGCGCAGGGCCGAGCGCGAGAAGCGCCGGCTGATGGTGTCGATGGTCTCGAACTTCGTGCTCTTGAGCGACGAGAAGCTGGACTTCCTGCTCGAGAACTTCGTGGCGCTTTGCACCTCGCTCGACGGCCCGGCCGCCGTGCACGACCGGGTCCGGCCGCTCCTGGGCGGCGGGCCGTCGCAGGCCCGCGTGCTCGAGCTGCTGTGCCGGGTCCAGAAGCGCGCGGCCGGAGACGGCACGAAGAGCTACTACAAGCCGGGCGCCCTGATGACGACGACCAGGCATTCCTTCCCGCATGCCGAGGCCATCATCGACCTCTACGCGGAGCTGGGCATCGGCAGCGTGTTCGTGCGCAAGCTCTCCCCCATCGGCTACGCCAAGCGGGTCTGGGGCGAGATCGGCTACGAGCCGGCCGAATTCGCCGAGTTCTACGAGCGCTGTCTCGACCGGGTCCTCGAACACAACAGGAAGGGGACCCTCCTCGTGGAGCGCTGGGCCTTCACCTGCCTGACCAAGGTGCTGCGCAACACCGACCCAGGCTACATGGACCTGCGCTCCCCGACGGGGGCGGTCCTGGGCTGCCTGGCCTACAACTCCGACGGCCGCATCTTCTCATCCGACGAGGGACGCATGGCCGACCACGCCGGCGACCCGCTCTTCGAGGTGGGCCGGGTGGACGGGACCTGGGCGGCCGTGCTCGACCATCCGACGACGGGCGCCCTGGTCCACGCCTCGACGCTCGACAACCAGCCGATGTGCGACCATTGCGCGTACAAGCCCTGGTGCGGCCTCTGCCCGGTCTACAACTACGAGGCCCAGGGCAACATCTTCGGGCGCGTGCCGGAGAGCGGCTGGTGCCGGACCTATATGGGCGTCTTCGACGTCCTCATGCGCAAGCTCCGCGACCCCGAGGCCCGCAAGGTCTTCGACTCCTGGCTTGCGGCCGAGGACGGGCGCGTCGCCGTGAAGGAGGGGAAATGAGCGTCAAGGTCCCGAAGGCCGTCTATTCGGAAAGGGCCCTGGCCATAGCGGCCCGTACCTTCTCCCGCCGCGCCGAGGTCTTCGTGGAAGAGACCAAGACCCATTGGGTCCTGACTCTGGAGCCCCGGGCCAAGGAGGCTCTGGCGGCCCTGGAAGGAGATTTCCTCAACGAGGCATTGAGCCAGGAGTGCCGTTTCCTGACCGCCGAATTCAATGAGACCATCGCCTCTCTCCAGGAGACCCAGGCCCTGCTGGCGGCCCGGGGAGGGGAGGCCCCTGCTGCCCCCGTCAAGCCGGATGCCGCCCTCGAAAAGGAAGCCGCCGCTCTGATGGCGGCCGTACGGAAGGGGGGGAAGTCATGACTTCTGTCAATTTAATGCTGATTTCCTCCCTTGTATTGCCCTTGGGCCCAGTCTATACTTCATATACTTCCTTAATAAAGGACATTCCCCTCTAAAATTATGACAGAAGAACATGTCGTCTCGTCGGTGACCGTCGCCATGGAGCTGGAAGTCCCGGCAAAGCAGGCTTTTGCCGTCGCGTCGGACCATTTTCAGCTCTCCCACTGGGCCCATCCCGTGCAGGAAGTACGCATGAAGGACGGGCGTCAGGAGGTCGACTATCTGTTGCCTGACGGCGTTGTGACGTGCGTCAGCGAGGGCCGGGTGGACCCGGCCACGGGGGTGGTGGATTGGACCATCCACCTTCCCAAGGGCGGGGACCTGTGCGTCTATTCCCGCGTGCTGGCTCTGGGCGACGCGCGCTCGGTCTTCCTGCTCACCCTGCTTTCCCCGCCCATGCCGCGCCGCCGCCTCAAGGACGCCTACGGCACGGTCCAGAAGAACCTGCTGCGCGATCTCGAGAAGTTCAAGGAAATCGTGGAGAAGGGGAAGCCCTCTCCGGGGCCGCGCCCGGAGAACCTCGCCGCCCCCAAGCCCGGGAAGGCCGCCGCGAAGAAGGGGAAGAAGGGGTGAGCCCGAGGTTCTCGGTCTCGCTGAAGGAGCGGGAGGTCGGCTTCTCCCTGCCCAAGAAGCTCCATCCCCTGGAACTCGTGCAGGGCGCCGCGCACGTGCTCTGCGACCGTGCCACCGCCTTCCTCGATGAGTCCCGTTCGGAGTGGTCCGTCTCCCTGCAGGCGAAGGCTCCTTGCGGCAAGGAAGACCTCGAGGCGCTGGCCCGCGAGTTCGTCGACGAGCTCCACAACCAGGCCCTGCGCCAGAAGCTGGTGCAGAATTCCCGGCCCGTCTTCGAGCACATCGTGGCGCGGGCCGTGGTCTCCGCGCGGCGGGACCCGGCGGACAAGGACGCCCCGGGGGCCGCGCGGCCCGACGAGCTGGGGGCCGAGGAGAAGGCCGAGCTGGAGCGCCTCATCGCCGAGGCCGAGGCCGAGCTGGATAAGAAGCGCGCCGCCGGGGGCGTGCCGTCGAAGACCTGGGAAGAGAGATATGGCCGTCCTCGAACGGACTGAGAGCGCCCCGCCCCGCCGTGCGCCGCGCCTGAGCGCGCTGCCGGGAGCCGACGGCGTGCGCCTGGCCGGCGAGAAGGTCGGCGCCGGCGCCTACCGGAAGGTCGGCGAACGCTGGCTGGTCACCGCGGACCACGGCGGCTGGTCGCTCTTGGCCGAAGCGGACCTGCGCGCCTATCTGGAGGGCCGCCTCGACCCGGCGGGGGCCGTCTATGCCGAGCTGCGCGCGCGCGGCCTCGTGCGCGACCAGCTCGACTTCCAAGCCCTCTCGGACGCCTGGGCCGCCAAGGACGCCTTCCTCTTCCGGGCCCCGAACCTCCACATCGTCGTGGCCACCCTGCGCTGCAACCACAAGTGCCTCTACTGCCACTCCAGCGTCTTCGGCGTCGAGCGGACCGACAAGGACATGACGCTGGACACCGCGCGCAAGACCGTCGACCTCATCTTCGAGTGCCCGAGCCCCGCCCTCATCATCGAGTTCCAGGGCGGAGAGCCCCTGCTCAACTGGCCGGTCGTGAAGTTCGTGACCCGCTATGCCGCGCTCAAGGCGCGCGCCGCCGGGCGCACCGTCTTCGTCACGATGGTCTCCAACTTCAGCCTGATGGACGAGGAGAAGGCCCGTTTCCTCACCGAGCACAAGGTGTCGGTCTGCACCTCGCTGGACGGGCACGCCGCGCTCCATGACGCGAACCGCCGCTGGTCGGGCGGGGCCAGCCATTCCGAGACCGCGCGCTGGCTGCGCTGGTTCAAGGAGCAGGGCACCTTCGAGCCCGGGGCGCTGATGACGACGACCCGGGCCAGCCTCGCCGAGCCCGAGCGCATCGTCGACGAGTACCTCGCGCTGGGCCTGCCGGGGATCTTCCTCAGGCCGCTGAGCCCGCTGGGCTTCGCGCGCCGCTCGTGGGGGACCATCGGCTACAGCGTCGACGAGTTCCTGCGCTTCTACCGCCGCGCCCTCGACTACATCCTGCTCGTAAACAGGCGGGGGACGCTCTTCTACGAGCGGCATCTCCTCACGCTCATGACGAAGGCCCTGCTCGGGCGGGACCCCGGCTATGTGGACCTGCGTTCCCCCTCCGGGGGGGCGTTCGGCGTCCTGGCCTACGACCACGACGGCGGGGTCTATACCGGAGACGAGTCGCGCATGGTGGCGCAGGACGGCGAGACCCTGTTCCGCATCGGAGAGGTCGGGAAGACCTCCTACAACGAGCTCTTCGATGCGCCCGTCGTGAAGGCGTCGGCCCTGGCGAGCGCCCTCGAGCACCAGCCGCTCTGCTCCCAATGCACGTACCGCCCCTGGTGCGGCCAAGACCCCGTCTACAACGCCATGACCCAGCGCTCGGTCTGGGGCCGCATGCCCGACAGCGGGCGCTGCCGCCTCTACATGGGGTTGTTCGACATCCTCTTCGAGAAGATGCAGGTTCCCGAGGACCGGGCCGTCTTGGAATCCTGGCTGTCCCGCGCCCCGGAGCCGTCTCCGCGCGGGCCGGAGCCTGAAGAGCGCGAGACAAAGGAGCCGAAATGAAGACAGCGTCGCTGATCGCCGTGCTGCTGGCCGCGTCCCCCTCCGCCTGGGCGCAGAAGGGCCATTCCGCCGACCCCCGCGAGGTCTGCGTGAACGACGTCAAGGACTCCGACGCCGTCATAAAGCAGGGCTTCTTCTGGGTCAAGGACACGGCGACGGCCGACCGCCTGACGGGCCTCTTGATGGCGAACCTGGCCTGCGAGGCGAAGGCCGGCGCGAAGAAGGCCGGCTCCAAGGGCGTCTGCGCCGTGCTCGAGAGGATGGGGCCGGCGTACCGCTACGAGAAGCTCATCGGGACCGAGCGGGTGCGCTGCGAGTGGCTCTCCGACTACGCGGACTTCTATTGGGAGATGATGACGGCGCCCAAGACCCAGAAGAAGTTCCCCGCCTGCGAGGCCTACATGGACCGCCTGGATTTCCCGGCCAAGTTCTTCGACATCAGGGCGAAGGCGCCCGTGACGGCGGACGACCCCGGCAACGACGGCGGCTTCTGGAACGTCTGCCGGGTGATCAGCCAGAAGATGCAGGCGGGCTCCGTGGACATGTGCGAGCCCCGCCTCAAGAACTACTTCGGGCCCACGGTCCCGCCGGAGACCGGCTTCTCCTTCTGCCGCGCCGCGGCCAGGCTCTGGGCGAAGGGCGACCCGCGGTTCTGCGACATGCTCAAGCCCAACAACGAGAAGTGCCTCGCCGAGTCGGCGATGACGAAGGCCTTCGCGGATAAGAACACCCTGCTCTGCCCGCCCACGGGGCCCGAGCGCGGGCTGTGCGTCGAGAAGCTGGGGCCCAAGGGCAAGCCCTGCGTGCAGACCTGGCAGGACCTGCAGGGGGATTTCTGCTCGGAGCGGGCCTCCGTCAGCATCGACGATTTGAAGAACATGAAGAAGGGACCGAAGCAGGCGCCCAGGACCGGAGACCAGGGCGGCGGCGGCCGCTGAAAATCAGGGAGGAACAATGGCAGACAAGAAATCACCTAAGAAGGGCAAGGCGAAGGGCAGGCGCAAGCTCCTCCCCGACGCGAAGAGGGGCGCGGCCGTCTTCCTGACCAGCGAGGAAGGCAAGGTTGTGAAGCAGGACGTGGTGAAGACCGCGATGGCGCTCGGCATCATCGGCACGGCCCTCCTCAAGAGCGCCACGGACCTGCCCGCCGCCGCGCACAACAACTACCTGCACAACTCGGGCGGCATGGGTTCGCACGTCAGCCACGCCAGCCACGGGTCGCACGGCAGCCACGGGTCGCACGGCAGCCACGGGTCGCACGGCAGCCATGGCTCGCACGGCAGCCACGGGTCGCACGGCAGCCACTTCTCGTTCTGACGCGCCGAAGGGCCGCCGCGCCGCCGCGCCGCGTCCCGCGCGCGTCCACGAGCTGTTCCTCGGCTACGCCTGCAACGAGCGCTGCCTGTTCTGCTCGCAGGAGTTCGCCTGGCGGCGCGAGCCGTTCGTGCCGTTCGAGGACGCGGCGCGCCGTGCCTGGACGGCCTACCAGGGCGGCGCCCGCGTCCTGGTCGTAAACGGCGGGGAGCCCACCCTCTACGCCGACCTCGAGCGCCTCGTGGCGCTGGCCCGCAAGACCGGGTACCCCGAGGTCCACATCCAGACCAACGGCCTGCGCTTGGCCGACCGGGAGTACGCCGCCGCGCTGCGGCGCGCGGGCCTGACCCTCGCCCGTTTCTCCATCCACGGGCACACGCCGGAGCTCCATGACGCCCAGGTGCAGGTGCCGGGGGCCTTCGAGAAGGCCTGGGCGGGCCTGGAGAACCTGCGCTCGCTCGGCGCGGCGGTGGGCATCAACGTGGTCCTCAACCGCCTCAACGCCCCGACGCTGGCCGAGAGCTGCGCCTGGTTCCTCGAGCGGGGCGTCGGGGACATCGGATTCATCTTCCCGCTCTATGAGGGGGACATGGCGGTCTACGCGCGGCGCACGGCGCTGTCGATGACCGACGCCGCGGCCGCGGTCCGGCGGGCGTTCTCGGAGTTCCGCGCCCGCCGGGCGGAGCCTCCGTTCATGCTGAACTTCACCCCGTGCGTCCTCCCGGGCTATGAGGGCCGCACGCTGCGCTGGTCCGGGGACGCGGCGGCCCTCTATGACGGGGCGCAGACCCTGCTGATCGACCCCGCCAGCTACCGCCTCGACCGCCCCGAGGGGGGCAAGGGCCTGGCCGACTCGGCGGCCGAGAACAAGGCCAAGCCCGAAGCCTGCGCCTCGTGCGTGTACGCCCCCCGCTGCCTGGGCGTCGAACGGCGCTACCTCGAGCGCTTCGGGCCGGGGGAGTTCCGGCCGCTCGCCTCCGTGCCGGCCCCGGTCCACCGCGGCTGGAGGGGCGTGCGCTCGTGGCGGCGCGTGCTGAACCCGCGCGAGACGGCCGCCCTGCGGGGCGCGCCGTGAAGGCCATCGAGGTGCTGCTCTCGTACGCCTGCAACGAGGCCTGCGCCTTCTGCTCCCAGGACATCGCCTGGCGCCGGGCCCCGGGGCTGCCGTTCGCGCTGGTCGCCCGCGAGCTCTTCAAGGCCGCCAAGGAGGGCTACGGGGCGGTCTGTTTCAGCGGCGGCGAGCCCACCCTGCGCGGCGACCTGGGTCGGATGCTGGCCTTGTCCAGGAAGCTGGGCTTCGAATACCGCCGCGTCCAGACCAACGGCCTGCGCCTGGGCTCCCCGGACTACGCGGCCGAGCTGGCCGCCGCCGGGGCCACCCACTTCCGGGTCTCCCTGCACGGCCACGACGCGGCCGCGCACGACGCCCTGGTGAAGGTCCCCGGCGCCTTCGCGAAGGCGGCGGCGGGCCTCGAGGACGTGATGGCGCGCGGCCTGGCCGTCGGGGTCAACTTCGTCCTGACGGCGGAGAACGCGCCCTCCTTGCCCGCGTTCTGTTCGGCCTTCCTGGAGCGCGGGGTCAAGGACTTCGTCCTCATCTACCCGCTCTTCGAGGGAGACCTGGTCGCGCACGAGGGGCGCATGCGCATCGGCATGCCGGACGCCGCGGCCGCGGTGCGCCGCGCCTGGCCGGTCTTCGAGCGCGCCGGGGCCGCCCGGCCCCACCTGCTGAACTTCACGCCCTGCGCGGCGCCCGAGCTGACGCCCTGGATGCTGGCCTGGTCCCCCCACAGCATCCTCGTGCTGGACGCGGCCGGCCGGCCCGTGGACCTCTATATGGCCTCCCACGACGACCGGCTCAGGACCGGGCCGTGCGGCGCCTGCGCGCTGTCCTCCGAGTGCCTGGGCTTCAAGCGCAGCTGGCTGGAGCGCTTCCCGGGAGGCGGCGGCCTCGGGCCGGTGGACCGCGTCCCCGAGCCGGGGCGCCGGGGGGCGCGGATCCTGCGGCGCGGGACGGGCCTCTTCGACGCCGGGCGCCACGAGGTGGCGCGGGCCGTGCAGCCCGTCGCCGGACAGGCGCCGTCGGGCGCGGGCCTGCGTGTGGAGCGCATGACGGTCACGCTTGACGGCGGGGCGGGCCGGGTGATAGAGGAGAGGGCCGAGTGGCTGGAACCCCTCGGGGAGGCCTCCCATGCCTGACGCCCCCTTCTGGCAGAAGTGCAACAGCCACTGCGTGATGTGCACGAACTCGGACGCCTACATCATGGAGCCCGACGAGAAGTACTCGCTGGAGAAGCACCTGGAGAAGATCGCGGAGCTCAAGGCGAACCCGGACGACCGGACGGTCTTCTACCGCAACGGCGAGCACGGGGGCTATTTCCTGTTCACCGGCGGCGAGCCCACCCTGCATCCGAAGTTCTTCCGGCTGCTCGGCGCCTACCGGGAGAACTTCCCGTCCTTCGCGATGACCCTGCTCAGCAACGGGCGGACCTTCTGCGACGAGGCCTTCGCGCGGGACACCCTGCGCGTGGGAGGGTCCCCGTTCGACCTGTGCATCCCGGTGCACGGGCCCGACGCCAAGACCCACGACTCGGTGACGCGCTCGCCGGGCAGCTTCGCCGAGACCGTGGCGGGCTTGCACAACCTCCTCAAGCACCGCCGCCCCGGCCAGGGGCTGGAGGTCCGCATCATCCTGCACCGCCATCCGGTGCGCTGGCTGCCCGACACGCTGCGCTTCCTGCTCTCCGAGTTCCCCGACACCGCCGGGTACCGGCTCACCCTCGTCTACTTCGAGTCCGAAGGCCAGGCGGCGAAGAACCTGGAGAGCATCAAGGTCCCGCTCTCGGCGGCGGCGGCGCGCATCGCCGGGGCGCAGGACTTGCTGGCCCGCTTCGCCGAGTCCCGGCTCTACCACTTCCCGCTCTGCGTGCTGCCCGACACGCTCTGGACGAAGGCCTGGCGCACCCTGCCGAGCTACGAGATACGCCACGTCGACGCCTGCCGCCGCTGCGCGATGAGCGACCTGTGCGCCGGCCCGCACGACTGGTACGCGCCGGTCTTCGGCGAAGCGGAGTTTTCGGCCTTCGCCCAGCGCCGCCGGGTGGCCGAGTCGGGCAACCCGTTCCATCCCATCGAAGCCGTCACCCAGGAGACCTCGCCATGGCGCCCGCCGCCCCCTGTCGACGAAGTCAGGGACCCCTCCGCGCGCTGGTAGCGCTGGGCGCGCTGCTGGCCGCCGCGCCCGCGTGGGCGGACCCGGGCGCGTTCGCGCGCGAGGTCGCGGAGTTCGCGCGCGACCTCGCGGCCGGCGACGGCTCCCCTTCCGTCGACGGCCCCCAGGTGGACTTCGCGCTGCGAGTGGTCGCGCCTTTCGGCGTGCGCGCGGAGCCCGACGGCCTGCAGGTGGGGCTGCTGCGCGGCCCGCACCGGGTCTTCGTGCCCTACTCGGCCCTCTCCAATGCCGGAACCCTCCGCGTCCCGGACGGCAAGCCGCCGTTCGGGCCGGGCGGGCGCGACGCGCTCGGGCGGGCGGCGGTGCTCTTCGCGGCGCTGGAGGGCCGCCTGGCCTACGAGGTCGGGCCGGTCCGCGCGCGCGACCTGCTGCGCACCTCGGCCGGGCACTTCGGCCTGCGGCCCTTCGGTGTACAGGAAGGGCCGTCGGTGCGCGCGCGCGCCCGGGCCTCGAGCCTGCGCTGGCTACGATCCCGGTCCGCCGGACCTCCCGACGAGTCCCGCGGCGCGGCGGCGCTGGCGCTTTGGAGGAGCGCCGCCGCGCTGCGCCCAGAGGGCTCCTTCTACATCGACGGCGCGGCCGTGCTCGACGCCGTGCGGGAAACGGCCGTCGGGACGGACCCGGAACCGGAGGCGGCCCGAGCTCGCGACAGCCGCCTCTACGCGCTCTTCGTGCGCCTGATGGAGCAGGACAAGTCCCTCGAGCCGCTCGACCCCTACGCCGCGGACATCCTCGCGCAGGCCCTGGAGCGGCTGGGCGCGGGCCGCCTCACGCCGCGCTCCGGCCCTCCGCCCGCCGCGCGCGCGCCGGCGGCCCCGCCGATGTTCAAGGAGCTCACGCGCGGCTCGGGCCTCGACATCAACCCGCCCGGGGACCGGGTTTCGGTGGGCGGCGCCCTGCTCGACTACGACGGGGACGGGCGCCTCGACCTCTGTGCCTGCGTGGGCAGCCTCGGGGGCAGGCTGATCCGCAACCTGGGAGGCCTGCGCATCGCCTACGAGACGGCGCGTGCCGGGCTGGAGGGCAGCTACTGCCGCGCCGCGGCGGCCGACTACGACGGGGACGGCGACCCCGACCTGGCCCTGTCCGACTCGATGGGCGCGCCGCGCCTGATGCGCAACGACGGCGGCCGCTTCGTCGACGTCTCCCGCGAGGCCGGCCTGCCGCCCGAGCCCATGCCCACCCAGTCGCTGGTGTGGTTCGATTCCGACGGCGACGGGCGCCTGGACCTCTATCTGGTCAACCACGGCGGCATCGTCGAGGGGAACGCCCCCTATGCCGGAGACGCCCTCAACGGCGTCCCCAACCGCCTGCTGCGCCAGAGCGCACCGGGCCGCTTCAGCGATGTCCCGGATGCCGCGGGCGCCGGCGACCGGCGCTGGGGGCGCGGGGCGGTCGCCGCGGACCTCGACGGGGACGGCCGCACGGACCTGGCCGTGGCCAACGACTTCGGCGCCCCCCGCATCCTGCTCTCCAGCGCCGGCGCCTTCGTCGACGCCACCGCCGCCTCGGGGGTCGGCGGGCTCACCCACAGCCTCGGGGTCTCGGCGGCCGACTTCGACGGCGACGGCATTCAGGACCTGCTCTTCTCCAGCTTCGACCGGCGCTGGGCGCCGTCGCCGTCCCTGTCGGACCCCTCCCCGCGCACGTTGGTGGACGCCGAGTCGTTCTGGATGGGCGAGGAGGTCAGCGCGCTGATGCGGCCGCAGCTCTACCGCGGCCTGGGCGGGGGGCGCTTCGCGGAGGAGTGGGAGCGCTTCGTCCCCGCCGTGTATACCGGGGCGGCCTGGAACGGGACCTTCGTCGACCTCGATTCCGACGGGCACCAGGACATCGTCTTCGCCGCGGGGTTCCACCCGGACTGCCTGTTCTTCCATTCCGACCGGGGCGTCGTGCTGCTCTACGACGAGGCGGCCGGCCGCTTCCGCGACGCGTCCTCCGGCAGCGGACTGGACTTCGCCGACAGCTCGCGCGCGGGCCTCTACGGCGACCTGGACGGCGACGGGGACCTCGACGCGGTGGTCCTGGGCTACTCCGGGCCGCGGGTCTTCCGCAACGACGCCCCGGCGCGCTCCTGGGCGGCGCTGACGCTGCGCGCGCGGGGGGGCAAGACCGCCTACGGCGCGGAGGTCGCGGTGTCCTGCGCGGGCCGGGAGCAGAAGTTCCTCTACGGGACCTTCGGAGGCGGCTTCGTCTCCTCGTTCTCGGGCAGCCTCTTCGCGGGCCTGGGCGGCTGCGAAGGTCCGGTCTCGGCGCGCGTGCGCTGGCCCTCGGGCGGCACGCAGACGCTCCAGGTCCCGGCGCGCCGCCTCAGCGTCGTCTCCGAGGCCGACGTCCGGTGAACGCGGCCGAGTACCTCGCCTTCGCGCGGCCCCTGCTGTCGCCGCCGGCCCGGGCCTCCGCCCGGGGCCCCGGCGGCCCCGAGGCCTTCTTCCTGTCGCTGCCGGAGTCCCTGCTCGACGCGGCCGGGGCCGGGCATTTCCTGGAGTCGGCGGCCTCGTCGACGCGCGGCCTCGAGCGCGTCAAGCTGGCCCTGGTCCTTGCCGACGGGCCCGCGGACCTCGTGCGCGACGCCCGCCGGCGCGACGCGCCGGGGGCGGCGGCCGCGGTGCGCGCGCTGGCCCGTACGCTGGGCGCGGGCTATGACCAGCGGGTCCTCGCTGGCGTGCTGGACTGCCTCGGGCGCTGGGAGCTGCGCGGCTCGCTGATGCTGAGCCTCGACTTCGACCGCGCGCGAGGGGCCTTCGACAAGCTCTCGCTCTACGGCTACCTGCCGGGGCCCCCGGCCCTGGCGGCCCTGCTGGGGCCCTTCGGCCTGGGCGGCCGTGAGGCGGAACTGCGTCCGCTGGCGGGACCGACCCTGGCCTTCTTCGGGGTCGACCTGCCCCCGGGAGGGGCGGCCGTCCTCAAGTTCTACAATAAGACCCCTCTGCCTGACCGCGCTCTGTCGGGCCCGGCCGCCGAGGCCCTGGGGCCGCTGGGCGAGGTCGCCCCGCTGCGCGACGTGACCCGCCTGACCAGGGTCGGCGCGGCGGGCGCGATAAAATCCTATCTTGGCTTCGCCCGCGGCGCGCCCCTCAAGGACCTGGCGCGCCTGCGGCTCTTCGGCGGCGCCCAGGGCTGGCTGGGCGAGGCCGCCAGGGCGGCGGCGGGGGCGCGGGCGCGCTTCGTGGGGTTCGACGGCGGGGCCGTCGAGGTGTATTTCGACCGTTCGGGCTTCGGGCCCGCGGAGGATTCCCGGTGAGACGGCCATGGGACGTCATCGTCGTCGGCGGCGGCCCCGCGGGCAGCACCGCGGCCAACCTGCTGGCCGCGCGCGGGCGGCGGGTCCTAGTCCTGGAGAAGGACGCCTTCCCGCGCCACCACATCGGGGAATCGCTGCTGCCCGGCCTCAGCCCGCTCTTCGTGCGCCTGGGGGTCGAAGGAGCCCTCAAGCGGGCGGGCTTCTTCGTCAAGAGCGGGGGCTCCTACATCTGGGGACGCAGCAAGGAGCCCTGGTCCATCACCTTCGCCGACCTGGCCGAGGCGCCGGGCTACATGGTCGGGCGCGAGGAGACCTGGGCCTGGCACGTCGAGCGGGCGCGCTTCGACGCGCTGCTGCTGGCGGCCGCCCGGCGCCGGGGCGCCGTCGTGCGCCAGCCGGCGGCCGTGACCGGGGTCGAGACGGCGGGGGACAGGGTCCGCGGCCTGAGCGTGCGCCGCGACGGAGGCGCCCCGGAGCGGCTGACGGCCCGGCTCTACGTCGACGCCACGGGGCAGGCGGGCCTGCTCTCGAGCCGGCTCGGCTGGCGGCGCTACGACAGCCGCCTGCGCCACCTGGCGGTCTACACCTACTACGAGGGAGCGCGCCTCTTCACGGGGCCGCGCCACAACCACATCTTCATCGAGAACATCGACGACGGCTGGGTCTGGTTCATCCCGCTCTCCGAGACGCGGGTCAGCGTGGGGGTGGTCACCTCGCTGGGCGAGGCCCCGCGGGTACGCCAGGCCGGGATGGAGGCCTTCTTCCTGTCCCGCCTCGCGCGCACCCGGCAGGCCTCCCGCCGCGTGCGCTCGGCCCGGCGCGTGGAGCCGTTCCGGCTCGAGCGCGACTGGTCCTACCGGAGCCGTCGCTTCGCCGGCGGCAACTTCCTGCTGGCCGGGGACGCGGCGGCCTTCATCGACCCGCTGCTGTCCTACGGGGTGACCCTGGCCATGCACTCCGCGGAGCTGGCGGCGGACTGCATCGAAGGGGCGCTGGCCCGGCCGCGGGCCCGCGCGGACCTGTTCGGCCACTACGAGCGGGCGCACGGGGCGCGCTTCGACGAACTGCGCGACTTCACCAAGTTCTTCTACGACGGCAACCGCGACCGGGACAGCTACTTCTGGAAGGCCCGGCGCATCCTCGACCACCGCGGCAACCGCTACGCGCGCGCGGCGTTCACCTTCCTGGTCTCGGGGCACCCGCACTGGGACTCGCTCTACCGGCGGGGGTACTTCAAGCGCTTCTTCCCGCCCCTGGGCTTGCCGAAGGAGCTGGCCAAGGACCCGCGCTTCCTCAAGGCGGTGGCGGCCTCCGGCCGGCCGGACCTCGCCTTGATCGACGAGCCGCTGCCCGCCCCGGCGAGGCGGCGGTGACCCCCGCCCAGGTGAAGGCCTGGGCGCGGCGCTGGCACGGCCTGCGCCGCTGCCGGGCGACGGCCGCGCTCGAGGCCGGGGTCGACGCGCTGGCGGCGTCGGCCGGGCGCCGGCGCCTGGTGACGGACCACTTCCAGGCCTGCATGAACAGCCGCGACATGTTCTCGGTGGTCAAGCTGGTCCACGTCGCCGAGTGCGCGGAGCCGGGCGACGAGAAGAGCGGCTGGGACCGTGTCCCGGCCCGCCGCCGGGCCATCGGGGCCTTCCTCAAGACGCTCAACGACCGGGTGGGCACCCGGTTCGACCGGGCGCTCGTGGGCAGGGTATGGGACGCCGTCACGGCGGCCGGAGCCCGCGGCTGGTACCCCATCGTGGGCTTCGAGCACCGTCCCGCCGACGGGGCCTTCCCCGAGGTCAGCCTCTACGCCGAGCACCGGGCCGCGAAGGCGGCGGCCGCGGCCGCCCGCGTCATGGCGCCCGAAGCGGCCGAACGCCTGGGCGAGGCCCCGCTCTTCGCCCTGGGGCTGGACCTCCTCTCCGACGGGCGCACGCGCCTCAAGCTCTACTTCTCGGCGCCGCCTTCCGCCGCCGCGAGCCTGCTGTCGGGCCTCGACGGGCGCCTGTGCCCGCCGCGCTCGCTGACCTTGGTGCGCACGAAGCCGGAGGGGGGCTTCGAGACCATGGCGAAGGCCTATGTCCCGCTGGCCGCGACGGCCCCCGGGCGCGTGACGGCGCTCTCCGGCGACGAGTTCCCGAACGCGGCGCGCGGGCCCCTGCGGGACTTCGCCCGCCGGGTCGCCGGGCCGGTGGCCGGCCAGCACATCTTCTACATCGGGGCGTCCGAGGAGAAGACCGAGCTCTACTTCGGGAAGGGGGAGCCATGAACCGGCGCGAGGTCCTGGAGTGGACGCGGCGCTGGCACGGCCCCGCCGTCGAGCCGGTCCTGGGCGAGCTGAGCGCCCAGGTGGAGCTCCTGACCCGGGCCACCGAGGACGGCTCGTTCTTCATCGAGTTCTTCGAGGCGGCCGTCAACAACGAGACCCTGTTCGGGCGCGTGAAGCTCGTCCATGTCGCGCAGTTCCTCGAGCACCTCTCCAGCGCCCGCAAGCGCGACCTGGCGCGCCGGCGGCGCGAGAGCCTGCGCGAGCTGTTCGCCCGAGGCGGGCTCGACGCGGGCCCGATGGAGAGGATGTACGACCACGTGCTGGCCCACGGCCTGCACGAGTTCTACCCGGTGGCCTCGGTGGAATGGGACCTGGCCGCGCGCCGCTTCGAGGAGGTCAGCCTCTACTGCGAGCCGCAGTCCCCGGAGATCGCCGCCGCCATCGGCCGGGGCCTCGGGGTCCCGCGCGACAAGCTCAAGAGCGTGCTGGGGCTAGAGCGCGTGTTCGCGGTCGGCTACGACTTCCGTCCGAGGAAGCCCTCCCGCTTCAAGCTCTACCACGCCCACCCGCTGACGGCCGAGCGGCTCAAGCGCTACGCGTCGGCCCGGGCCTACTTCGCGCTGCCGCGGCGCCTCTGGCCCAAGGAGTACCTGGTGCTGCGCCGCAAGACCGAGGGCGGCCCCTTCGAGGACACGCGCAAGGTGTACCTCCCGTACCTGGACCGCCGTTCGGTGACCGAGGGCACGACGGTGGCGGGGATGCTGGCGGCCTGCCGCAAGGGGCCGCTCAAGGACTTCCTGACGGACATCCGAGACTCGGCCGAGGGACAGTTCCTAGACTACGTGGGGGCCGAAGCGGCGAAGATAGAGGTGTACTTCGGCAAGCCGTCGCTCGGGTGGAGGGAGCTGTGAACGCCGTCCGGGAGCTGTCCAAGCTGCTCGGGGCCGCGCGCGTGTCGGCCAAGCCGGACGCGCTGGCCCGCGTCTCGCGGGATTTCGCGGCCCACGACCTGGGGCGCGCGGTCTGCGTCGTGCGCCCGGCGTCCACCGAGCACGTGCGGCGGACCGTGCTGTGGGCCCGCAAGGCGCGCGTGGCGCTGTGCCCCACCGGCGGCCTGACGAGCTTCTGGGCCTCGGCGCGCGTGGCCGGCCGGGTGGCCCTCGACATGCGCGCGATGGCCGCCCTCAAGGGCGTCGACGCCCTGGAGGGCGTGGCGCGCGCCGAAGCGGGCATGACGGTCGCCGCGCTGGACGCGGTGCTCGGCAAGAAGGGCCTGTGCCTCGCCGCCGCCCCCGACGGCTTCGGGGACGCCACGCTGGCCTCGCTGGCGGCCAACGCCACGGTGGCGGGCCTGGGCCAGTTCGCCGGTCCGGCCACCGAGCAGATCGTCGGCCTCACCGTCGTGCTGGGGACCGGGGAGGTGCTGCGCACCGGGGCGTCCTCGGTGCTGTCCGGCCTTCCCGCCTTCGCCCTGCAGGGCGTGCCGGACCCGACGGGGCTGCTGCTGGCCTCGGAAGGGACGCTGGGCATCGTCACCGAGGTCCTGCTGCGCGCCGCGCCGGCGCCGCAGCGCTCCGCGCTGGCGCTGCGTCTGCCGTCTTCGCCCACCGACTTCGCGCGGCTGGCCGCCGCGGCCCGGGCCCTGCGCGGGGCGGGGGGCGTGGACCGCTTCCTCGTCGAGAGCTGGGTGACGATGCGCCCCGACGAGGCTCGCGTGGAGCTGGCCGCCCCGGACGCGGAAGGCCTGCGCGCCGCGGCGCGCCGCGTCGTCGAGGC
>JACRDU010000165.1 GCA_016218495.1 Elusimicrobiota bacterium | reverse complement strand
CCTTGAATTCCAAGCAACCCTGTGAGACAATCTTCTTGCATCTGGTGCGGCCTCCTTGTCCTAAGCAACAAGAAGTTACCGCATCAGATGTTTCGTTTTACACGCTATTTCCTACCCACAGTATCCCGTCATGAGCCGGAACTCCTTGTCGCAGTAGCGGTCCTTCCAGGCGGAGGCCTGCGTCCAGTGGAAGGAGCGCGAGAGCCCGCGGGCCGGCAGCAGCGAGGCGGCGCGGGCGTGGTAGTAGCCGTCGCGGTCCGTCAACCCGCCGTCGACCCGGTGGACGGCGGTGAAGAAAGCCGCCGCGGCCGCAAAAACGAGGACGGGCGCGCCCGCGCGCCTGAGCCGAGCCCATGTCATGGCCGTCATCGGTCCCATTATATAGAATGGCGCTGCCAGGACCTGCGCGTCCGGAGGGGACATGGAAGTCAAGAGCGTCGCCGTCGTCGGAGGCGGGCAGATGGGCAACGGCATCGCCCATGTGTTCGCGGTCTCCGGATTCCCCGTCGTCCTCATCGATGTGAGCCAGCAGGTGCTCGACAAGGCCATGAGCACCATCGCCGGCAACCTGGAGCGCCAGGAGAAGAAGGGCCTCGTGACGGCGGAAGCGGCCCAGGCCGCCCTCTCCCGCCTGACCCCCGCCCGCGAGGTCTCCGCCGCGGCCGTCGCCGACCTCGTGGTCGAAGCGGTGCCCGAGAGGTTCGAGCTCAAGAAGGCCATCTTTTCCGAGCTGGACCAGGTCTGCCGTCCTTCGACCATCCTGGCCTCCAACACCTCCTCCTTGCCCATCACCCGCCTGGCCGCCGTGACGCGCCGGGCCCCGAAGGTCGTGGGCATGCACTTCATGAACCCCGTGCCCGTGATGAAGCTCGTCGAGCTCATCCGCGGCGTGGAGACCTCCGACGAGACCTTCGCCGCCGTGAAGGACCTGGCCGTAAAGCTCGGCAAGACCCCGGCAGCCTCCCAGGACTACCCCGGCTTCATCTCCAACCGCGTGCTGATGCCGATGATCAACGAGGCCGTCTTCGCCCTGATGGAGGGCGTGGCGACGAAAGAGGACATCGACACGGTGATGAAGCTGGGGATGAACCATCCCATGGGGCCGCTGCAGCTGGCCGACTTCATCGGCCTGGATACCTGCCTCTCCATCCTCGAAATCCTCCACGAGGGCCTGGGGGATCCAAAGTACCGCCCCTGCCCGATGCTGCGCAAGATGGTCGAAGCCGGGCGCCTCGGCAAGAAGGCCGGGCGGGGCTTCTACGACTGGAGCGCGAAATGAACTTCGAGCTGAGCGAAGACCAGCAGTCCGCCCGCGACGTGGCCCGCGAGTTCGCGCAGAAGCGCCTGAGGCCCCTGGCGCAGTCCTTCGACGAGGACGAGTCCATCCCGATGGACCTCTACAAGGAAGCCGCCGGGCTCGGTCTGTTCGGCCTGATGGTCCCCGAGGAGTACGGCGGGCTGGCGCTTGACCCGCTGGCCTACGCGGCTGTGATGGAGCAGATCGCCCAGGCCTCGGCCGCCTTCCAGATCTGCCTGACGGTCCACAATTCCCTGGCCTGCGGCGCATTGATGAAGAAGGGCAGCGCCGAACAGAAGAAGAAGTACCTCCCGAAGATGGCCTCCGGAGAGTGGATCGGCGTCTACTGCCTCTCCGAGCCGGGCTCCGGTTCCGATGCCGGCAGCCTCACCACCGCCGCCGTGCTCGACGGCGACCACTATGTCCTCAACGGGACCAAAGCCTGGGTCTCGAGCGCGGGGATCGCCGATGTTTTCGTGGTGTTCGTCTCGACCGACCGCGCCAAAGGCTCTCGGGGAGTCTCCTGCCTCATCGTGGAGAAGGGCACCCCCGGCATGACGCTGGGCAAGAAGGAGAAGAAGATGGGCGTACGCGGCTCGGAGACCCGCGAGGTCTCCTTCCGGGACGCCCGCGTCCCCAAGGCCAACCTCATCGGGGCCCAGGACATGGGCTTCGGGGTGGCGCTTGAGCTGCTCGACTCCGGCCGCGTCGGCATCGCCGCCCAGGCGGTGGGTGTGGCCCAGGCCGCCTTCGAGGAGGCGGTCTCCTACGCCAAGGACCGCAAGCAGTTCGGGAAGTCCCTGGCCGAGTTCCAGGCCACGCAGTTCAAGCTGGCCGACATGGCGATGGGCATCGAGGCGGCGCGCCTCCTGACCTGGCGGGCGGCGGACGCCCTGGCCAAGGGCAAGGCCACCCGTCAGGCCTCGATGGCCAAGCTCTTCGCCTCCGAGACGGCGAACCGCGTCGCCTACCAGGCGGTGCAGATCCACGGCGGCAACGGCTACATCAGGGAGTTCGCGGTGGAGCGCTATTTCCGCGACGCGCGGGTCAGCGAAATCTACGAGGGGACCAGCGAGGTGCAGCGCCTGGTCATCGCCCGCGACGTCCTGAAGGGCTGACTCATTCCCCGCCGCAGTTGAGCATCGAGCGGAACTGCTCGGGCAGGCCGTTCCAGGCCAGACAGGCCGAGCAGTTCTCGGGCTTCATGCACACCTCGGTGCAGGAGGCCATGTCGGTGCAGCCGGCCGGCGCGCCTTCGACCGCGTCCATCCCCTTCTTCGGGTCGCGTTTGGGCCCGCGGTTCCCCCCGCTCATGCACCGCGTCATCGCCTCGTCCGTGGAGCCGTCGGGGTCGAGCCGCCCCTTGAGCAGGGCGGCGAAACGGGCCGAGCCCAGGCTCTTCTTGAGGCAGGCCTGCTGGGACTTGCCGGCCCTGCGCGCGCCTGCGGCCATGCGCTTGCGCGCCTCGGCCGCGAAGTCCGCGCACTCCTCCCGGCGCGACGCGTTCGAGCAGTAGGCCTCGCACTCCTCGCGGCCGCGGCAGCCGCCCGGGCCCGGCTGGTCCCGGTTGGGGTCCTGATGCGCTCCGGCCGCCGGCTCCGCTGCGGCGGCCCCGGCGTCGGGGGCGGCCGCCGCCGCGGGAGCTGCGGCCCCCGGGCCGATGAAGTCGAGGCACTCCTGGCGGTGGGCGGCGTCGGCGCAGTAGGCGTCGCATTCGGCCGGCGAGTGGCAGCCGCCCGGGGTCACGGCGTTGTCGCCTCCGTAGGACGGCTCCGCGGGGCGGACCATGGCGTTCGACGGCAGCGGCTGAGGCTCCGCGGGCCCGGGGGCAGGGGCGGGCTCGGGGGGCGCGGCGGCGGCGGGCGGGGCGGAGGAAGTCTTCTTGTGCTGCAGGTAGACCCACAGCGCCACGCCGTCGGCGGCGGCGAGCACGACGGCCAGGGAGATGACGATCTTCTTCATGCTAGCGCCACTTGATGGAGCAGCCCATGGACGGGGCCTGCCGGGCCGGGGCGGGCTTGCCGGCGGCCAGCGCCTGGACGGCCTCCCAGAGCTCCTCACGCGTCACGCCGCGCTCGTCTTTCCAGTTGTCGTCGAGGCGGCCGTGGTAGCTCAGGCGCCGCGCCGCGTCGAACAGGTACAGGTCGGGCGTGCACTGGGCCTTGAAGTCCCGCGCCGTCTTCTGCGTCTCGTCGACCAGGTACGGGAAGGGGATCCCCCACTCGGCGGCCTTCTCCTTCATGCGCGCCGGCGCGTCCTCGGGATAGGAGGGGTTGATGTTGGGGTTCACCGCCGCGGCGGCGACGCCGAGCGCGGCGGCCTTCTTCGACAGCGCGACCAGGCGCGGCCAGACCGCCATGGCGTAGGGGCAATGGTTGCAGGTGAAGGCGAGGAGCAGCCCCTTCGGGCCGTAGAGCGCGCGGCCGTCGAACTCCTTGCCGCTCGGGTCCTTCAGGCGGAAGTCGGGCATCTCGGTGCCCAGCGGGATGGCGACGGATTCGATGAGGGCCATGCCCTAATTATGCCTGCTTAGCGCGTCCGGCTCAAGACGGCGCTTCAACTCACGTAAGATGTCCCCCAATTCTGGCTCGTCAACTCACCTAAGATGTCCCCGAACAAGTCCCCCATGCGAGGGCTTTTCTGGGAGGTATACGGATGAGTCCGTCGGCCAGGAGGGAGTACGTGGCGAGG